>CAYPOX010000056.1:0-15352 GCA_964412525.1 uncultured Caulobacterales bacterium | reverse complement strand
TAGGCGATCGGGTGCGAGTAGCTGAGTCGGATAGAGCACAGGATTCCTAATCCTGGGGCCGTAGGTTCGAATCCTTCCGGGGACGCCATCTCGCGCTCGACGAGCGGCGGCCGACCCGCCCGGCGGCGGCGCACGGCTTCAACACATCCAAGCGTCGCCGTCCCTATCCATGACGCGGGGCGCGGATGTCGACCGATGCACGACGCGGGTCGAGGTGAGGAAAGGCGGCGTCATCGTCGTCTCATCCCACGCGGGCGACCGCCGAAATCCTCAGTCGGGCGCGTCTCCGGCGTCGGCCTTCGTGAAGGACGGCGCTGCGAGCGCCGGGGCGTTGGCCGCCGCCGCATTGAAGTCGGCCACAGCTCCCGACATCACCGCGTCGCGCCGCGCCATGGCGTCTCGAAAACTCGCGCGCACGTCGGTCATGCGCGCCGCCATGCCTGCGGTCGGCCCGGCCACCGCGCCGTCAAAGGCGCCAAAGACGCCCTGCAGATCGGTGGAAAGCTTGTCGGGAAAGTTCAACACGTCCTGGAAATTCGTCCGTTCCGCGCTGACGACGGATGTCTCCCATTCCGCGATCGCCTCGATCACTTGATCCGCCGCCTCGGACAGGGCCTCCGATCCCCCAACCTCCTTAGCCAGCGCCTTGTGCGCCTCCGCCTGGGCCTTGACGGACCGAAGCGCCGCAATGGAGCGCATCAGCTCATCGAGCATGTCTTGGGCTTCGGTGACCATGTTTTGCTGTTGGCGAATGCGATCCGCCGGAATGTCTAGCCGCGGATCCCACGCGACTTCGACGGCGCCTTCATAGCGCTCCTCGCCCACGACCAGGGTGAGCGCATAACGGCCCGGTCCCACATGCCGGCCTTCAATGATTTTGTCTTGCCCGCCGCCGATCGAGAACAAGCCGTCGACGAGATGCACGGAATCGGTCCGCAGGTCCCACACCGCCCGGTTCAGGCCTTTTTTCGCGGGCAGCGCGTAAGACGATGCGGACCCGCCGCCGTCCGGCCCCTTTTTCGGATCCGCCTTCAACGTCCGCAAAACTGCACCGTCCACGCCCTTGATCTCAATGGAGACCGGCATTTCCTCCAAATCCGGCGCCTCGGCCAAGACATAATGGAGAACGGCGCCGACCGGCGGATTGGGCGAGATGAAACCGGAGGAATAGCCGCCGCCGGCGTCGACGGTGCGATAGGCCAGAGGCGTCGGATAAAGGCGCGTGGCCGTGTCGTCCGCCGCTTCAAAGGCGCGGAATGGGGACAAATCGTCGAGAACCCAAAAGGCGCGCCCCTGGGTCGCGATCGCCAAATCTCCGCGATGGGTCACCTGCAGATCGGTGATCGGGACAGGCGGCAGATTCAGCTTCGCGCGCATCCATGCGCCGCCATCGTTAAACGACACGAAAAGGCCGTGCTCGGTACCCGCGTAAAGCAAGCCCTGACGTTCAGGATCCTCGCGCACGACGCGGACGAACGCGCCGTCCGCAATTCCGCCGCCGATCTGGCTCCAGGTCGCGCCCCCGTCCTGGGTCCGATAAATATAAGGCGCATCGTCACCGAGCTTGTAGCCGGTCACGGCGAGATAAACGGCCTCCGCATCGTGCGGCGAGATGTCGATGGCGTTCACCATCATGCCTTCAATGCCGGGCGGCGTGACGTCGCGCCAGGATTCGCCTTCGCTCCGCGTGACGTGAACCCGCCCGTCATCCGTGCCGACCCAAAGCACCCCCGCTTCCGGCCCTTCGGCCAGAGACAGGATCGTCCCGTAATTCTCGCTCACCTCATTGGTGATGGGCCCGCCCATGTACCCCTGCTTGTCTTCCTCGTCGCGGGTCAGGTCCGGGCTGATCTCCTCCCAAGAGGCGCCGCGATTGACCGATTTCAAGACGACGTTGCCCGCGTGATAGATCACGCTGCGATCGTGTTCCGACAACAGGATCGGCGCGTTCCAATTGAACCGGTAACGCCGATCGCGCGGCGGCGCGCCGAAGGAGAGCTCCGGATAGGCCTCGATCGCACGCTCCGCATGGGTGGCGAGATCATGCTCGCTGATGATGCCCAGATAACAGCCGGCGTAAATGAAGCGCGGATCGTCCTTGTCCATGGCCACATGAGCGCTCTCGCAGCCGCCCACGGGCTGAAAATCCTCCGCACCGATGGAGCCGTCCGGCGCGCGGCTGAGGATCGCCACGGTCGAATTGTCCTGCTGGCCGCCATAAAGGCGGTAGGCGAAGCGCCGATCCGTGTTGACCCGATAGAATTGGGCTGTGGGTTGGTTCAGGATCGACGACCAGCTCGCGCCGCCGTCAAAGGTGATGGTCGCCCCGCCGTCATTGGCGTTGATCATGTTCTTCGGATCGTCCGGATTGATCCAAAGATCGTGATGGTCGCCATGGGGCGTGCGCACCGGCGCGAATGATTTCCCGCCGTCGATCGAGGCCATGAAAGGCGCGTTCATCACGTAGACCCGGTTGGGATCGACCGGATCGGCGAACACCTCCATGTAATACCAGGAACGCGCATGCAGGCGGCGGTCGCCATTCACATGGCTCCAGCTCTCGCCATAGTCGGTGGACTTGTAGAGGCCGCCCTTCTCCTTCGCTTCGACGACCGCCCACACAAGGCCCGGCGCGGCGCCCGGCGCGACGCCGATCTTGCCCATCTCGTCCGGGAGGCCTTC
This sequence comes from uncultured Caulobacterales bacterium, assembly GCA_964412525.1. Classification (GTDB taxonomy): domain Bacteria; phylum Pseudomonadota; class Alphaproteobacteria; order Caulobacterales; family CAYPOX01; genus CAYPOX01. The sequence goes on along the minus strand of CAYPOX010000056.1, from coordinate 12,670 downwards.
GGAAAGCTCCGTCCAAGTCCGTCCGCCGTCCCTGGACCGCCATATGCCGGATCCCTCGCCGCCGGAGCGGATCTCCCAGGGGCGCCGGTGGTGATCCCACAGCGCCGCATAAAGAATGCGCGGATTGTTCGGATCGACCTTCAGGTCCGCCGCGCCCGTCGTTTCATTGGGCGGGGTCAAGACGTGGCTCCAGGTTACGCCGCTATCGGTGGACATGTAGACGCCGCGATCGGAAGTCGGCTCCCAAATGTCCCCTTGTGCCGCGACCCAGATGACGTCCGGATTCTCCGAATGGATCGCGACTGCGCCGATCTGCTTGGTGGCCTCCAGCCCCCGATGGGTCCAGGTCGCGCCTGCGTCCGTGGACACATAGACGCCGTCGCCCTGGGACGACGCGACGCCGCGGAACGGCCCTTCTCCCATGCCCGCCACAACCACATTCGGATCGGACGCAGCCACGGCGACCGCGCCCACAGGCCCGGTTGCGAAATGGTCGTCAGAGATATTGGACCAGGTGTCGCCGCCATTGGTCGTTTTCCAAACGCCGCCGCCGGTTGCGCCCATGTAATAGGTCATGGGATCGCCGACGACGCCCGCCACGGTGACCGAGCGACCGCCGCGCCAAGGACCGATGTTCCGCGCCTTCAAGGAATCGAAAAAGCCTGGCTCGTCCGCGGCCTCTTGTGCAGGGGTCGCGCGTTCGGATTGCGCGTCCGCCGGCGGCGATCCGCAGCCGAACAGCCAAACGGTCACGGCGGCGGCGGTGGCCAAAGGCGCGTAACGAGACATCATTGATCTCCAATGCATGGGGCGGCGTCCTTAGTGATCGTCCAAAAGTTGGCGCGCGGCGTTCGATCTACTGCGCCGGCGAGCTTGGCAGACGGCCCGGCGTCCAACGTGCGCCGACTGCATCGGCGTCCTCCTCCAAGGCCGCCAGATCCTCCTCGATCGCCCTGAGATCCGCGAGCGCCGCTTCAAACTCGGTCTTCGCAATCGCCAAGGAGTCCCTATGGTTGCCGCCCGCGGGGGCGAGCGAGCCCCAATTGCCTTGAGCCACACGATACACCCGGCTCAAGACGCCGAGCGGCGCCGGTTCGTTGCGCGAGGCGATCGTCCGATCGCCATTGATCGCCACTTCAACGTCCGCAAGCCGCAGCTCCAATTCCCGCGCGCGGGCATGGTGAGCCGGCTCTGCGTCCGGCGCATCTTGGAACGCCGCTTTGAGATGGGCCACCCGAGCGTTCATCTCGCCCATCGCCCGCTGCGCGCCTAAAACGGCCTGGATCAGATCGGAGGTGCGATTGTGCACCGCGTGGAGCGCAAGCCGCGCTTCGCCTTCCGCCTCCTCCGGACTCCGCTCCATGGATTTCAGAACGAAGGACTGCGGCGCGCCCAAAGTGCGCCATTCCTCGCCGTCATAGACGGACAAGTCGACCGCATACTGGCCCGGCAAGGCGATGGGTCCCTCAGGATCGCTTGCATAGGGCGAACGCGGTCCGCTGGGTTTTTGCAAGCGGATCGGATTCGGTGCGGGCAAACGCATATCCCACGCGATGCGGTGCAGACCCGCCTTGGTCGGCCCCGTCACGCGCCGCACCACGTCGCCATCGGCGTTACGGATGGTGAGCAGAACGATCGGCCGGTCGGCGCGATCCTCCGCGCGGAGTTCCTCCCAACTGGGATAGGGCGTGTCCTCGCCCGCCGCAGCCTTTTCCTTCTCTTCCTCCAAACGCGTTTCGCCGGGAGTCTTGAGCCCGTCGCGCAAATGATAGGTGAAGGTGACGCCGTAAGGCGGATTGTCGCTTGCGAAGAAGGTGGCGCCGCGATTTCCTTTGGTGCCCGTCCCTCCCCAATAATCGCCCTCGACATAGAGATAGCTGTCGCGGACGGGGAACAGAGTCGCCTCGGCGGACGCCACGTCGGCGGCGGCCACGCGCAAGGGGCGGTAATCATCCAGAATGTAAATTCCGCGACCGAACGTGCCGACCACCAGGTCGTTCTCGCGCCGTTGGATCTCCAAATCGCGCACGGCGATCGTCGGCAGGCCGTTCTTCAAGCGCGTCCATGCCCCGCCGCCATTCTGCGTGACGAACAGCCCGAACTCGGTGCCCACAAACAGCAGATCCGGATCTTCGTGATCCTCGGCGATCGTATGGGCGGCGCCGCGTTCGGGAAGGTCGCCGGAGATCAAGCTCCAATTGCGGCCGCGATTGGTCGTCTTCAGGACGTAAGGCTTGTGATCGCCGCGCTTGTGATTGTCCATCACGGCGTAGGCCACGTCCGGGTCGTGGACCGAGGCGATGATGTCCTCCACCAGGGACATTTCGGGCACGCCGCGGAACCGGCCGACGGAGCGCCAGTTTTGGCCGCCGTCTTCGGTCACCTGGATCAGGCCGTCATCGGTGCCGACATAGATGAGGCCTTCTTCAAACGTGCTCTCCGCAAGCGCGATCGCAGAACCGTAAATCGAGGTGGAGTCGTTTTTGGCGACCGCGTCGACGCTCCAAACCCGGCCCATCACCTCAAGCGCGTTGCGGTCCAATTGCCGCGTCAGGTCCGGACTGACGGCGCGCCAACTGTCGCCGCGATCGTCGGAGCGGAACAGCTTCTCCGCCGCATAGTAGATCCGGTTCGGATCATGGGGGCTGACGATGATCGGCGTGTTCCAATTCCATTTGTAGTCGTTTTCGCCGGCCCCCGGATGGGGAACGATGAATACGCGCTCCTGGGTGCGGCGGTCGTAGCGGGCCAGTCCGCCATATTGGTACTGGGCATAGATGATGTTGGGATCGCGTGGATCGAAAACGGGTTTGTAGCCGTCGCCGCCCAGGATGATCTTCCAATCCCAATTGGCCACGCCGTGCACGCGCGCGGTGCGGGACGGTCCGCACAGCGAATTGTTGTCCTGGGTGCCGCCGCACACATTGTAGAACGGCGCGTCATTGTCCGGCGTGGCGCGGTAGAATTGCACGATCGGCAAGTTCTCCATGTGCTCCCACGTCTTGCCGCCGTCATAGGTCTCATAAATCCCGCCGTCGCCGCCAATGTGCATGTGCTGCGGGTCTTCCGAGTCGATGCGCAATGCGTGGTCGTCCACATGGCGGTGCTCCAACCCGATCCATGACCAAGTCTTTCCCCCGTCCCGCGATACCTGCGTGAAGGTGTTCAGCATGTAGACGGTGTCTGGATCGGTCGGATCCACGACCAGCTCGTTGTAGTATTGCGGGCTTGTCGTCATTTCGTCGGACATTTTCGACCAGGTTTCGCCGAAATCGTCGGAGCGATAGACGCCCTTTTCGTCGTCGCGGGCGGCCTCGATGATCGCGTAGAGCACGTTCGGCGCGGATGGCGCTTGCGCCAAGCCGATCCGGCCAAGATCGCCCTTGCCCGGCAGACCGGCCCCGAGCTTCGTCCATGTCTCGCCGCCGTCATGGGATTTGTGAAGGGCGGAGCCGGGACCGCCATTGATCAGCACCCACACATGCCGGCGCCGTTGCCAGCTTGAGGCCACGATCTCGTTCGGGCGGTCCGGATGGATGACGAACTCATTCACGCCGGTGTGGGGATCGATCTCCAGAATCCGTTCCCAGGTCTCGCCGCCATCCGTCGTCTTGTAGAGTCCGCGGTCGCCGCCGTCGCTCCAAAGCGGACCCTGAGCCGCCACATAGACCGTGTCCGCGTCGTCCGGGTGAAACCGGATCTGGCCGATATGCCCGGAGTCTTCCAGCCCCATATTGTTCCAGGTCGCGCCGCCGTCGGTCGACTTGTAAACGCCGTCGCCGAAGCCGACGGAGCGCTGGGCGTTGTTTTCGCCCGTGCCCACCCAGACGGTCTCCGGATCCGTGGGATCAAGCTCGATGACCCCCGTGGCGAAAGACGCTTCATTGTCGAACACCGGTGTCCAACTCGCGCCGTTGGTTTCCGTTTTCCACACGCCCGCCGAGGCGGTCGCCGCGTAAAAAATGTTGTCGCGCTCCGGATGGAACGCAAAATCGGAAATCCGTCCGGACGAATAGGCCGGGCCGATCGATCGCAGCGACAGACCGCCAAAAGTCTTGGCGACCGGATCACCGCCGCCATTCGATTCGCTTTCCTGTGCGCATGCGGCGAGCGCCGCCGCCGCGAGCCCGCAAAACGCGGCCCGCGCCCCAAATCGTCCGATCATTGGATCGCCCCTTTGTTTCGTTGCGGCGCGTTGACTCGCGCCGTCGACGGAGCGGCAGTCAAAACCGAGCGTTCGGCAAACGCAAGAGCGATCGGCGCAACTGTTTACAACGTCGCGCGAACGCCGCCGCGAATCTGGCGACCTGGCGCCGGCAAACCGATCTGAGGCTCTAAAAACGCATTCGTCGTGTTGTCGACGCGAACATAAAGCGTGAAGTCCGGCGCACCCGGCCAAACCGACTTTGGGCGCCAGGAACTTTGAAGATTGAGCATCGTCGCTGAGTCGAGCGGTTGGAGTTGATCGTCCGCGTCTGGGGAAAACGCCTCGCCCACATGCTCCAACTCGGCCCGGAGCGCGACGCCGAAGGGTGTCGCATAATCCGCCCAACCTCGCGCGAGGAGGCGGGGCCGCTCCGGCAAAACCGCGCCCATATCGTCGCGCGCCCTTTGCCAAGTCAGCTGCCCGCGCCAGGACAGCCGGCGCGACGCCTCGCCCTCCGCCACAATCTCAACGCCGATCACGCGGGCCCCCGCCGCATTGATCCGCTGCAGCGCGCTCTCGCCGTCGATCTCGATCACGCGCTGGGCGAGGGCGTCCGTGGTCTCTCGAAGAAACGCCGTGCTTTCCACGCGCAATCGTTCGTCGCCGCGCCATTCGACGCCAGCCTCCGCCGCCCAGCTCCGCTCGGAGACCAAATCCGGATTGGGCGCGAAGCGATTCACGCCGCGCCCGAAAAGCTCCCGCAAGGTGGGCTGTCGTGGTCGCCGCCCCGCGGCGGCGCGCAACGTCCAAGAGGGGGCGACCCGCCAGGACAGGCCCGCCCCGAAGGACACGTCTAAAAACGGATCGACGGACGCGTCGCCCTCCGCCTCCAGAACGGCGAGACGATCGACGCTGGCGGAGAGCGCAAGATCCAAATTCGATGTGAGCGGCGTCTCCGCCTCCACGCCCAGGACCACCAAGCCTTCGCGAAAGGTCTGGCGCGTTTCGTCTATGGTCACGCCGGCTTCGTCGAAGGCGCGATCTTCCTGACGATGGGACGAGACATGGCCGGACGCGCTCAGCGTCACGATGCTCCCGCCAAAGACATGGCGATGGGTGGCGCGACCGCCCAGGGTGAGATTTTCGTCCTGCTCCAAATCCTCCACGACCGCATAGGCGTCGGATGCAAAGCTCTCAATGGCCTGGTCGAAGACTTGCGCCCAGCCAAGCCATCGGGTTTCGCCATGGGGGTGCTCGCGTTCGATGGAGGCGCTGACGAGGCGGAACGCCGTGTCCGGATAACGCCAAAAGCGCACCCGATCTTCATTTGGATCGCGATCGCTTTCCGGCGCGACGCCCTGGGCCCCCTCGGCGATCAAAAATGATCCGGCGAAACCCCATTCGCCGACACGTCCTGAGAGGCGCGCGAACCCGTTCGTCAGCGCCAAATCCGTGTTCGTTCGCCGGTCCGGATCAATTTGGGAGAACGCCACACGCTCCCCATCCGCATCTGCAAGCGGCAAACCGTCCCGCGCTTGTCGTCCGACCGCCGCGCTCCATCGAAGGCCTCCGGCGCGCCCGGCGCCGACGCCGTTGAGCAGATAGGCGTTTTCCGATCCGCCCTCCGCGCGAAGCTGACCGATGATCGCCTCCGAGCGGTAAGACTCCAACTCGACCGCGCCGCCGGAGGAGCGCGCCCCGTAGCGCGCGGACACCGGCCCGGACACCACCGAGACGCCCGCGGCCACGCCCGCCGGCAGGAGCTGCAGATCCACACGATTGTCCCAGGGCACGTTGAGCGGCGCGCCGTCCAGGAACAAAGCGGTCTCCCGTTCCCCGGCTCCGCGCAGAAACACCAAGGTCTCGCCGCGCGAATTGGTCCGTAGATTCGCAGACGGCGCGAAACGCGTCAGGTCCGCCAAGGTTCGCGGCGCGAGCGCCTCGACGGTCTCCACGGAAAGGCTTTGGCGAGCGGCGAGCGCGCTCTCCTCGGCGACCACGCTGCCCGTGATGACGAAGGTTTCGTCCACCTTGAGCGGCTCCGCCGCCGCGCAGGAGGTCGCGCAGGCCGCCGCTGCGGCCCCGTATCTTAAGCACGCCGCCACGATCAGCGGATCATCAACGCGTCACGATCCGCCGTGGCCGCATAGAAATCCGCGAGCGCACGGAAATAGGCGAGCGTCGCGGACACCCGGCGAACACGCGCATCCGCTGTGTTTTGTTCGCGAATGTTGACGAGGAAGAAGTCGCTGGCTCCGTCGCGAAATCGCCGGCGCTCGGCCACTTCCAGCGCTTCGGCCTGGGACACTTCTTCCCGCGCCAATGTGACTTGGGTCCGCGCGGCGGCGATGTCGTTCGCGATGGCTTGAATCTCCACCCGGATCTGCTCAGCCACGAAGCGGCGGCGCAGCTCTAAAGCCTCCAAGGTGTTGCGCGCCTCAGACAATCGCCCGCGCAGCGCCCGGTTCTGAAGCGGCACGGTGAGCTCCAAACCGACCACATTGTCCGTCCCGCGGCGCGACAGATCCGAGCTGGTCCCGAAGCGGCGAACATCGCCGAAGTCCCGCGACACCTCGTAGGAGAGATCCAGCTGAGGCAGCGTTTCGTTCCGGCGCAGCGTCGCCGTGTTGCGCGCCTTCTCGATCTCCGTGTCGAGAATTCGTATCTCCGGCCGCTCCGATTGGGCGCCCGAGATTCGGTCGGACACGCCCTCCAGCACATTGTCGAGGAGCGGCGGAAAGCTCGTCTCAATATTGCCCGCGTCCAACCGCAAGGGCGCGCCGTCCGGCCCTCGGACGAACAATGCAAGATTGTTGGACGCATTGAGAAAGCGGCGCTCCGCCTCGATGACCAAGGCTTCGCGGCGGATCAGATTCTGCCGGTTCTCGACCAGCAGGATTTCGGCGGCGTCGCCGCGCGTGACCCGCTCGATCAAGGCGTCATTGCGGTCTTCCGCGATGGAAAGAAGCGATTGATAGACCCGCAAGGCTTCGCCCGCCGCCAGCCATTCCTTGAACGCCCGCATGGCGCTGCGTTGGACGGCGAACTTCGCGCCAAGGGTTTCGATGTCCGCTTGCTCGACCCCCAAGGTCTCATTCGCCGCCTCAAGCCGATCCGGATCCAAACCGCGATAGCGCAACAGCGACAATCCAAGACCGAACTTCAATTCGCCGCCGTCCAGCACGTTGAGTTCGTCTTCGTAAATTGGGAACTCGCCATCGCCGACGCGATAGCCGCCAAAAATGCGGCCATTGAGATAGGGCAGTTCTTTCGTCACCTGGGAGTTCACGTTCCAGCCGTCATAGAAGCCGGACAGGCGACCGTAATAGGATTGCTCGAAGGACAGGTCGAAGGCGCCGCGCGCGGCCAGGGCGCGTCCGCGTTGGGCGCGCGCATCCGCCAAGGCGCGCAGGATCTGCGGGTGATGGCGAATGGACGATTCCAGCACCCGCTCCAGGGTCAAGGTTCCCTGAAAGACGGGATCTTCCAAGGGAGCCTGCGCCGCGGCGCCGGTCGTCCCTAAGACCCACCCCGCGATCGCCGCGAGCCGACGCTTACGCATCGGGAGACGCGGACCCTGCATCATCGGGCGGGAGAAAATTCGGAGGAAAGCCGTTGAACTGCCGCCACATCTCATAACCCAAGCGGACCTCGTCCAAGATGATCCAGCCGCGCACTTTGGCGCCGAACCGCACGAAGGACACTGGAGGCCAACACTCCCCTTTTTGCCGCAGCGTGTCGCTCATGTCCTTCCGATTGCATCGATCCGCCGCCGGCTCCACGACAAGCACCCGGAAACGACCGTCGGATCGGGCCGAAGGATCGACGAAGGCCACCTCGCCCGCAAACGTTCCGACCGCGATGGAGGGCCAACCCCAATATTGGATCGCCGGAAAACCTTCAAATTGCAGCCGCACGTTCCGGCCGGGCTGCACCAAAGCGATGTCGCGGCCGTCGATCAGGAGTTCGACCGCCCGGGCGATGTCGTCGGGCACGAACTGGGCCAAAGTCTGCCCTTCGCGCACAAAGGTCGCCGCTTCGCCCGCCGTGACGCGGACGATGGTGCCGTCGCGCGGCGCACGCACGACCTGAATGGATTGGCGCGACACGTCCACCTGCGCGCGGTTCAACTCCGCCTCGGCCTGGGCTTGGCTGCCGCGCAACTCCTCCAAACGGATTTGCGCCTCTTCGAAAACGCGCCGCGAGCTTAGTCCCTGTTCGAAAAGGGCGCGTTGCCGCTCGTAATTCAACTCCGCCGTGCGCGCGGCGAGGGCCGCGGCGTCCCGCTTGCGTTCAAGCGTGTCGAGTTCGGTTTGAAGACGCTCCAGGAGTTGCGGGTCATTGTCGATGATGCGGACGATCGGGTCGCCAGATTGAACCTGGGATCCGTCGCGCACATACCACTCCTCAATCCGCCCGGAGACGAGGGCGTTGATCGCTTGCTGCCGCGATCCCGGCTCCAAGGCCGTCACGAAGCCGGCGCCGGAGGTCGTTTGGACCCACGGCGTCAAAATCATGAAGGCGGCCGCCAAGAGCACGAAGCCGATGGTGACGAGCGCGATCACGCGCGCCGCGCGCGGCGGCCGAATGCCGCGCAGCGTTTCGAAGCCTTCGAACTCTTGGGACGAAAGCGTGTCGGTCAAGGGAAGGTCCTCGGCGTCACGTTACGCGGTCACCGTGGCGGGCGCGCTTCCCGCAGAAGGAACGCTGATCGGGATGCCCTGCAGGCGCGCGAAGAGCGGATCCGCGACGGCGTCCGCATAGCTGCTGTGCAAGCTCTGATACTCATAGTCCACGCCCAAAAAGTGGTGAAAGCCCATATCCATGGCCATCGGGAGGAAATAGCGATCCGAGAAATAGATCACGGTTTGCTCTTCACGCCCGCAGAACGTCTCCATGATCCGGCGCATGTCGTCGGCTTCCAGCAGATCGAAATGTTGGGTCAAAACCAGCACGTCAGGGCATTGCAGCATGGCTGCGGCCAATTTGAGGCGCATGGTCTCCCGCGCCGAGAGCGGTCGGCCGGAGAATTGCAGGCCGGTCTCCACCCCTTCCGGCAGACGGTCGACGACCGCGGCGAGCCCAGCGACCTCCAACACATGCCGGATCTCGGTTCGGGAGGCGGACGGGTCCGCCAATTGGAGATATTCCTCAATCGAGCACTGCAAGATGGTGGGCCGATCCAGGACCAACACGTCCTGGCGCAGTTTGAACAGATCGCAGGCCGCCACATCCTCGCCGCCCACGCTCAACCAGCCCGCGGTCGGCTCCGCATGCCGATGGAGCATGTCGATGAACATGCGTTGCACGGGCGAGGTGATCGCCTGGGCGATCGCCTTGGTCCGCGCCGGCAATTCAACATTGAAACGCACCGCCCGCCCACGCACCTCCTGGGTTGCGTTGTGGAATTGGATCAACCCCGTATCCGGCCGGCGAACCGCATGGGTTTCGCGCTTTTCGAGCGGAATCCCTCGGATCAGGGACAGCTCTTCAATCGCGGCGACCGCATCGTAGAACACCTTCAACTCGGTCCCGAACTGGGAGACGCCGAAAAAGATCGCCGAAAGGATCAGCTCGGCGGCGACAAGCTGCCCGAGCGTCAATTGGGCCTGCACCACCAACCAGCCGCCCACGCCCAGCAAAACGGCGCTCGCCAAAGCGTAAATGAACAAAAACGCGACCGATTGGGCGAAGGTGTTGCGGAAGTGCCGCCGATGGGCGTGCACATATTTCGCCGACAATTGGTCGGTCGTTCGCAGGGCGTGATCGGCGTTGCGCTCGCCCTTGAAGAACGCATGAGAGGAGCTCAGCTCCTCAAGCCAATGGGCGACCGCATATTTGGCGTGGCTTCGCTCAATCGCCGTAAAGATCGCCGCTTTGCCCCATATGCGGAAGATCATGTAAATCACCAAAAGGAAGATAATGTTGAAGGCCAAGAAATAGGGGTGGTAGAAGGAAACGACCGCGAAACCGACAACGGTTTGCAACACGAGCGTGAAACCATCCATGAGCAATTGGCTCACATTCTTTTGCAACGTCATGATGTCAAAATAGCGATTGAACAAATCTCGCCGATCGACGTCTTCGAAGAAATGGTTTTTGCCATGGACCGCGCGCAGCGCGATGTCGGCGGACAAGCGTGCGAACACGCGCCGTTCAAACACTTCCAAGAGGTGCAGCCGCAACGCATACAGACAGCCTGAAACCGCAAGAACGATGAAGAGTATCACCGCCAGCGTCACGAGCGGGGCGACAAGCGCGGTGTTGGCCACGGTGTTGATCAGGGTCTGCACCGAGATGGGAATGGCCAACGTCAACAAGCTGATCGCAACGCCATAGACGATCGCCAATTTGTAGAAGCTGGCGTCCGGGCCAAGAATGTCGATGGCGAATTGGTAAAGTTCCTTCAGCCCGAGCTGGGCTTGAAGAATGTGGTGCGCCGCATGATCGCGGCTGGCGTCATGCTCGGCCATTTACGCGCCTCTTCGGAGATTCACGTCCCCTCGCGCCATCGCAGTCATGCGCGCTCGGACATTCACTCGTGTCATGGTGTAACGCGCCTGCGGCGAGCGTCAACGCGGTCGGTCGGAACCGCGACGCATTTTATGTCGGAAACTCGTCAATCCATGATGTGGTGGCCGCCATCCACATAGTGGACGCCGCCGGTGAGATTGCGCGCCGCATCGCTCGACAGAAACGCCGCAAAGGCCCCGACGTCTTCAATGGTCACGGGCTTGCGGGTGGGCGTCTCGCGCAAGACGGCCTCCGCCAGATCCTCGAAATGGCCGATGCCAGACGCGGCCCTTGTGGGGATTGGTCCCGGCGAGAGAGCGTGCACCCGGATTTCCTTTTCGGCCAATTCGGACGCCATGTAGCGAGTCGCGCATTCGAGCGCCGCTTTCACGGGCCCCATCAAGCCGTAATGGGGCACCACCTGCACCGCCCCGAAAAACGAGACACATAACAGCGTGCCGCCATCCGTCATCAAAGGCTCGGCGAGCCGGGCCATCCGCATGAAGGAGTGGCAAGAGATATCCATCGCCGCGGCGAATCCTTCGGCGGAGGAATCCACCACCCGGCCATGCAAGTCTTCCTTCGGACAAAACGCGATCGAGTGCAGCATGATGTCCAATCCGCCCCATGTGCGGCCGATCTCTCCAAACACGTGTTCGACCTGGGCCTGATCGCGCACATCCATGGGCAGAAACAGCTCAGCCCCCAATTCCTCGGCCCAAGGACGCACATGCGTCTCCGCTTTGGGGCTCGCATAGGTGACCGCGAGCCGAACGCCTCGATCTTTCAGCGCCCTGGCGCAACCAAAGGCGATGGACTGATCGTTCGCGATTCCGGCGATCAACGCCCGCTTGCCGTCCAGCTTCATGCCTGTCCCCCTTTTTGCACCGCCCGCCATGCATGCCGCGCGATCACGCCTTCTTCGTCGGTCGGAATCACGAAAACCCTCACCGCACTTGCGGCGGTCGAGATCTTTTCGGCGTGTGCCGCGTTGGCCTGCGGATCCATGTCCACGCCCATCCAGGCGACGCCTGCGCAGACCTTCGCGCGCACATTGGCCGAGCGTTCACCGATCCCGGCCGTAAAGACGATCGCGTCGACGCCGCTGAGAACCGAGGCGAGCCCGCCCATCTCCCGCACGATGCGATAGACGAAGTAATCGATCGCCAGCTTGGCGGAGGGCTCCTCGCTCTTCTCCAATTCGCGCATGTCGTTCGAAACGCCGGACAAGCCCTTCAGGCCGCACTCCTTGTAAAGGAAGCGCTCCAGATCCTTCCGGTCATAACCGTGTCGATCCATCAGATAGAGGAGCACGCCGGGGTCGATCTGACCGGAGCGCGTGCCCATCACCAAGCCGTCAATCGCCGAAAAGCCCATGGTGCTGTCGACGCTGCGGCCATCCTTGAGCGCGCACATGCTGGCGCCGCTGCCGAGATGGGCGGCGATCGCCTTGCCGGCGCCGGCGTCCGGATCGATCTCACGAAGACGGCGGGCGATGAACTCATAGGATAAGCCATGAAAGCCGTAACGCCGGACGCCCTCCGCATAGAAGCGTTCCGGAATGGCGAAGCGGTCAGCCGTCGGCGGATGGCCGCGGTGGAACGCCGTGTCGAAGCACGCGATTTGAGGCACCCCCGGAAACCGCTTCTCCACGGCGCGCACCCCCGCAAGATTGTGCGGCTGATGCAGCGGCGCGAGCGGGATCAGGGCCTCCAGCTTGGCAAAGGTGGCGGCGTCGATCCGTTGGGGCGCATCGAAATCCGGACCGCCATGCACCACCCGATGCCCCACGGCTTGGATCGCCGATCCGCCATAGCTTTGATCGATCCAAGCCGCGAGCATGTCGATGGCGGCCGCGTGATCCCCTTCGTCGATCGACCGATCTTCGAGCGCGGCGCCGTCGGCGTCTTTCACGATCAAATGGGGATGGACGCCCAAACCCTCCACCTGGCTGCGGGCGCGCAGCTTCAGGTCTGCCCCGCCCGTTTCATAGAGCGCGAATTTGACGCT
>CAYPOX010000055.1:0-15356 GCA_964412525.1 uncultured Caulobacterales bacterium | reverse complement strand
TCGGAAGCCTTCAACACGACCGTATTGCCCGCCAGGCGCGCCGGCACGATGTGGCCGTTGGGAAGATGTCCGGGAAAGTTGAACGGCCCCAGCACGATCATCACGCCATGGGGGCGATGCCGCAGCGCCGCCGTGGCGCCGGCCGGGCCGTCGCCCGCGCGCACGCCCGTGCGCTCGTCATAGGCGCGCGCGGAGATTTGGATCTTGCTGACCATGGCATGAACCTCGATCAACGCCTCCCAGCGCGGCTTGCCCACTTCTCGGCTGATCAAGGCCGCCAATTGGGTCTTCGTCGCTTCCAACTGCTCGCCGAAACGCTCCACGATGGCCATGCGCTGGGTGTAGGGCGTGCGTCCCCAAATGCCGAAGGCGCGCGCCGCGGCGTCGACGGCCTCGGCGGCGTCCGCCGCAGAAGCGGCCGAACCCTCCCAAACCACGTCGCCATGGGCGGGATTGCGCGATTCAAACGCTTCGCCAGACGCCTCGCGCCAAGATCCTTCGATGAACGCCGTGTTCGCCATTCCTATCCTCCTGCCGCCGCCACGGGATCCCCCGGCGCCACGCCCAACGCTTCGGCCGCTTCCGCCGCAAACGTGATGTGACCGTCGTCGAACGACGCGTCCGTCCTCATCGCGCGAAATTCTGTCCCCACCCCAGCGGCGACGATCGTCGTAGCGCATGGCGCGGCGTCCTTTGGCGGTCCGCCATAGGGCGCGCGACGCATATGCCGGATGGAGCGGATGTCGTCGGTCGGCGCGGACAAACACGGACCGGCGTCAAAAATGTCGACGGCTCCTTCATAACGGAAGCCCTCTTTGCGCAGCAATTCGAACGCCGCTTGACTGGCGGCGTGCGGCTTGCCGATCACCGCCTGCGCCTCCTTAGAGAGCAACTCCACATAGATCGGAAATTTCGGCATCAGATCCGAAATGAACTGGTGGTCGCCGACCGCGGAGAGCCGATCGGCTTCATAAAGATCCATACGGAAAAAATGACGGCCGACGGCCTCCCAAAAGGGCGAGCGCCCGGCTTCGTCCACCCAGCCTCGAATCTCCGACATGCTGTGATCCGCGAAGCGATTCCTGTGCAATCCCATAAACATGTATCGGGCCCGGGCCAGCAAGGATCCCGCCCCGCCGCCACGATGGGCGCGGTCGACGAATAAGGTCGCGATCTCCGTCCAACCCGTGAAATCATTCATAAGCGCCAGGGCCCGCGCCGTGATCCGAAGATCCAGGTCATAGGAGACCTGGGTTAAGGTGAGTTGGCGATAATTGAAAAAGGGCTTGCGCGCCCCGACGGCCGCGATCAATCCGGCGGTGCCCGCGATCTCGCCGTCAATGTCCAGCACGAAAAGATAGGTTTGCGATCCCGGTTCGGTGACGTCGTGCGCCAAGGAGTCTTCGGTCTCCTGGATCTTCTCGGCCAAGGCCGCCTCGTCCGGCGGCAAGGTCGTCATCCCGCCGCCTGTTCCCTTGGCGAGCTCCAAAACTCGCGGAAGGTCCGCCATGCGCGCAGGCCTTACGACGCGCACCCGTGCACCTCCTTGGTGAGTTCCGGAAAGTCGCCTTCCGCCAAACGCATCAAAAACAGCGCGGAGAGCTGCGCTCTCTCCGCCAAACTCTCCATGATCAGAAATTCGTTCTCGGAATGAATCGCCCCGCCGCGCACGCCGAGCGTGTCGATGTTCGGCAACCCGGCGGCGGCGAGGTTGTTGCCTTCACAGCAGCCGCCTGTCGGTCGCCAGGCTAAATCTTGTCCGAGGTCGGCGCCGCAGCGGCGCATGGCCTCGAACAGCGCCTCATGGCGGGCGTCCAACACCTTGGGCGGCCTCTGGAACACGCCGTGGATCGTCAGCGCGAAGCCCTCCCTGTCGGAGAAAGCCTTCTCAAGGGCGCGCATATTCGTTTCGACGAAGGATTGGTCATCCGGCGCCGCCACCCGAATGTTGAAACGTAAGACCGCTTGGTCCGGGACCACATTGTAGGGGCCTCCGCCCGTGATCCGCGCAGGGTTCACGGTCAGGCCGTCCCGCGCGCCGTGAAGCTCCGTCAAGGCTCCGACGAACTCCGCGAGCAAGGCGATGGCGTTGCGTCCCGCCTCCGGTGCGCGGCCGGCATGGGCGGCGCGTCCCCGCGCGACCGCCGTGAAATTGCCGCTGCCTTTGCGCGCGCCGGCGAGCATGCCCTCTGGAGAGGTGGCCGGCTCATAGGTCATGCCGAGATGCGCCTGCTTTGCGAGACGGGCCAGATGCGGCGCCGAAGCTGGCGAGCCGATCTCCTCATCCGGACTGAGCAGGATTTGATAGCCGACGGTCCCCGACTGGGAATGCGTCTCCAACGCCCGCGCGGCCTCCAGCATGACGAGAACCCCGCCCTTCATATCCGTCACGCCGGGACCGTTCATGACGCCGGTCTCGACGACGCGCGGCTCCTGAAACGTGCTGTCCGCCGGATAGACCGTGTCGTAATGGCCAGTGAACAACACCTGGATCGGCGCGTCGGGCCGCATCCGCACGTGGATCGCCTCGCCATGGGCGACCTCGCGGCGCGCGCCGTCGTCGCCGATTTCCTCCGACGGCGCGAGGGCGATGCGCGACACCTCCGCTTCGGGGAGTTCGGCCGCGAGATGGGCGTCGATCATGGAGGCCATTTGGGAAAGGCCTTCAAGATTCCGGCTGCCTGAATTGATTCGTGACCAAGCCTCGACCCAAGTCGCGAGCCGGTCGGCGCGATCAGCGATGCTGGACAGGATGTCGTGTACGGTCGTCATGGGCTGCGGACCATGACGAAGCACGCGGCGCGGGGCAAGCCGACGCCGCTAGGGCTGCAAATCCGGTCTCCGCATGGCCATCAATCGAATCTCGGTCATGTCTTCGATGGCGAACCGCACGCCCTCTCGGCCGAGGCCCGAATCCTTCACCCCGCCATAGGGCATGTGATCGACGCGCCAGCTCGGCACGTCGCCGATGATGACGCCGCCCACATCCAGCCTGTCCCAGGCTTTGTGCGCCTTGATCCAATCGCGCGTGAACACCCCCGCTTGGAGCCCGTAACGGGAGCGGTTCACCTCCGCCAAGGCGTCGTCGAAATCGTCATAGCGCGAAAGGACGACCGCCGGACCGAACGCCTCCTCGGTCACGAGCTTGGCGTCGGCGGGCGCGTCTTCAATGATCGTGGCCTCCAGGATGTTTCGTTTGTGAAGCGTCCCCCCGGCGAGGAGTTTTCCGCCCGCCGCAACAGCCTCATCGATCCAACCCTTCAACCGGGTCGCCTCTTTTTCGGAGATCATCGGACCGATAAAGGTCTCCTCATTCTTCGGGTCGCCGGATTTCAGCGCGCGGACGGCGGCGACGAACCTCTCCTTGAACGCGTCATAGGCGTCGGTCTGGACCAACAAACGCTGGACGGAGATGCAGGACTGGCCGGATTGGTAATAGGCGCCGAACACGATCCGCCCGACGGCGTCGTCCAGATCCCAGTCGCTGTCGACGATGCAGGCGGCGTTGCCGCCCAGCTCCATGACCGAGGGCTTTGGCCCGGCCTGGGCCTTCAACTTCCAGCCGACCGAATCCGATCCGGTGAAGGACAACAGCTTGATCCGCGGGTCTTCGATCATCGCGTCCGCCCCGCCGCGCTTGGCGGGCAGAATGGAGAACGCGCCCTTCGGCAAATCCGTCTCCGCCAGCACTTCGCCGATGAGGAGCGCGCCGATCGGCGTCAGGCTCGCCGGTTTGAGAACGAACGGACACCCTGCGGCGATCGCAGGGGCGACCTTATGCGCCGCAAGATTCAGGGGAAAATTGAAAGGGGAGATGAAGGCGCATGGACCGATCGGCACGCGCTTCCAAAAGCCTTCATAGCCCTGCGACCGGGGCGCGTTGTCGAGCGGCATGACCTCGCCGACCATCCGCTCCGCCTCCCCCGCGGCGATGCGGAAGGTTTCGATCAAGCGTGTGACTTCACCGCGGCTGTCGCGAATCGGTTTGCCCGCTTCCACGCAAAGCGCGTAGGCGAACTCTTCAAAGCGTTCGCGAAACCGGGCGACGCAATGCTCCAGCACTTCGCGGCGGCGGAATGCAGGCCAACGCGCCATGGACTCGCGCGCTG
Organism: uncultured Caulobacterales bacterium; assembly: GCA_964412525.1. GTDB lineage: Bacteria > Pseudomonadota > Alphaproteobacteria > Caulobacterales > CAYPOX01 > CAYPOX01. The sequence goes on along the minus strand of CAYPOX010000055.1, from coordinate 11,247 downwards.
CGTCTGCGGCGGCGATCGCCGTCTCGAAGGCGCGCTCGTCCGCCAACGCGACACGCGCGGCGATCGACTGTTCGTATTTGTCGATCACCTCCAGCTCTTGGTTCGCGTGAACCGCATCATTGGCGAGGTAATAGGGATAGGCGTCCCGCAAGGTCGGCATGGTCGAACTCCTCCGCTGCGTTCGGAAGTCATGCGCGCTCCTTGCATGATCGTCGAGGGCGCCATGAATTTGTAATTTGGTCGCGATAGCCTATCGCGGCACAATGACGGGGGACCACATGTTCGGCGCTATCATTCGGCGGGCGTTATACGCCGCGGCGATCCTCGCGGCGGCGGCGCACGCCCAGACCGCGGATCAAAGGAATTTCCAGCAGATTCAGAACGGCCAAATCGACAAGGTGATGGCCGATCTCAACGCCGCTTGCGAAACCAGCATGACCGGCGCGATCGATTACGCGGCCTTCTCCGACGCCGACTACAACAATTACGGCTTCGCCGGCGTCTGCGAGCGTGCGCTTTCGACTTTGCGCAGCAAATGCGCGGCCGACCGCGTCACCCGCGCCCACGCGCAGGAGGAGTTTCGAACGATCACCTGCGCGGTCGGCTCCGAAGCGGATGTCGACGTCACCGACGCCGGCGACATCACCCTCACCGTCGTCCCACGCAACGCCATGAGCCAAGAGGTCTTCGCCTCCTTCTTTGAAGACTACATGTTCACAGAAGCCGATCTCGCCCGCGCGCAGGCGGAACAACAAGCGGCTGATGCGCAAAAGGCCCAGGCCGCGTCGCCGGAGTTTGCGCAGGCGCAGGAAGACTGGCGTGCGCTCGCCCGACGCTATGAACGCGTTTCCGCCTTGCCGGACGAGTTGCCGGACTATTCGTTCACCGGCACGCCGGACGCACGTCTTTATCAAGGAGAAAACCTCGCCGTCCTTCAGGCGCTCGCCGATTTCGTGCGGGACGATCTGCCCGCGATTCGCGACGGCTATGAGGCGATCCGCGCACGTTATGACGCGCCCCAGGCATCAGACCCGCAAACCCTTGGGGCGCGTCTCGCATGGGGCATGGGCGAAATCGAAGCCGGCATTTTCGCAGCCCTGGGCTGGTCCCCGGATACGAGCCAAGCGTGCCGCATGCGGCGAGAGTGCACGCCGGAGCCGACCCTCGACGACCTCAACAAGCCGTCCTTCTACGTCAAGCAGATCGGCTACCCGCTCGATACGCGGTTGGCGATTCTGCAGAACGCGGAAAAGGAGACGTTCGAAAAGGTCGAACGGGCGATCGAAAGCTTGGAGGACAATCTTCCCTTCGACGAAAAGTTCAAAACGCAGCTCGGTGACGCGATCGCCATGGCGGAAGGTCAACTGGCCCTTCTTGCGCGTGCGGAACTCACCGGAGGAGACAACGAAGCCGCTTTGAAGGCCGCGCGCGATAAACTGCAAGCCGCCTATGATCGCTTCGACGCCATCCTTTACGAGCGTGCGGCGGCGCGCGCATGGCCAGAACCGCATCAACGTTTCGCTGGACCGGGCGACGCGAAAGCGCTCGCCGAGACGGCCCTGGATTATCTGCAGTCCAAACGGGACGACCAAGAATTTGTGGTCGCACAGATCAGCGGCGATTGGTTCGTGGCCAAGCGCACGATCACGGATGCGCCTCTCCAATATGCGCTGCCGGTGCAAACCGTATTCGTGACCGAGCAGAGCAAAGCGCGCGGTTTGGGCGTCACCGCAGAGTATCACTTGCTGGCGCAAGAAGCCGCAAACCCACAACAGTCTCCGCCATTTATCGGCGAAGCGGGCGTGATTTCGGTGTTCAACGGCGCCTATATCGCTTTAGAAAACGTTCCTGGAAAGGGCGAACGCGTCGTCATTCGCCCCTAATCGTCGAGAAGGGGACGTTATGGCGAAATGCGGGTTCGTCGCTGCGAGAGCGGTCGGCGTGAGTGCGTGGTCGGCGAACGGCGCGGCGCCAAAGCGGCGAAGCAAGCGGGTGTCGCGTTGAACCACGATTTCATCACGAGCATGGCGGTGATCGCTCTGGCGACCGTCAATCTGCTGAGCGGTGTCGTGCTTGTGAGCGCTAGCACCGGCGCTGACATCCCGCTCGCGCGGCCGATCATCTCGCGTCTCTCGGCCAATCGCCCGGCGCTCGGCATGGCGACGCTCAGCGTCGCCGCTCTGTCGTTTTTGCTCGCCATTTCGGCGCTTCGCCCCTGGGCGGACCTCTTACCTCAGGCGACTGCGGTCGCGGCGGGCGGCGTGTTGGCCGGCGTGGTGAAAGACACGGCGCTCGCGCGCATCGCCGGGGCGGATTCGAGCGCCAAAACTCTGATCGGCTATGCGGCCATGCTTGCAGCGGCGCTGCACCTCTTGGCCTTTTGGCTGCCCTTGCTCTGATTCGCCTCAGAGCTGATCGCCAAAGAAATCCGCGAAGTAATTGTAAGGCGTCAGCCCGCCCAACGGGACGGTCGCATCAAGCACGCCGTCCGACCCGATATCCGCAGCCGCCTCGTCGCCCCGACGACACACGAAGCCGGTCAAGGCCTCCCGCGCCGCGGCCCGGCCGATCTCGTCGGAACACACGGTGATCAGGGGTCGCGCGGCCTCGCCGCAGCGATCCGCAATCGAATAATCTCCGAAATCCGCGTCCCGAAACGTCGACCAATCGATGGTCGCCGTGAACCGCGCGCCGCAGATTTGGGCGTAATTGGCGACGTTGCGCGTGAACTCCTGTTCGTGGAACGCCTTGAAACGCGCCCGCTCCAGCTTCTCGCCCGCTTGAACGACCGTGGACGCCGCAAATGCGGCCGCCGTGAGAATGAACCGTTTCATTGCATCGCTCCCTTCGAAATCTGACGCTAGCGCCCATCCATGACGCAGCCGTGAAAACGGCTCAGATCAAACCCGCGGCGATCAGGAGCCCCAGCGCGAAGAGCAGCGCGGCGACGATCTTCCGGATCAGGCCGATCGTCACCTTCTTGACGCCCAAACGGCCGACCATCACGCCTGCAAAGGCCGCGAGGGCCGCCGCCGCGATCAGGCTCGGTTCAACGTCGTCTCGCAAGGCTCTTAGATTGACGCCGTAGACCGCCAGCCGGGCGGCGTCGACCATGCAGGCGATCGCCGCATTCGTCGCCACGAACCCGCGCGCGTCCAGCCCGGCGTGGAGAAGAAAGGCGCTGCGAAATGCGCCCTGATGGCCGGACAAACCTCCAAAGAAGCCGCTCACCACGCCCCCGAGGGCCAGATGCCTCCCGTTGATTTCAACGCGCTTCGCAACGCCGAACGCTTCGACCGCCGCGAACACGGTCAGCAAGACGCCGACCGCCAACGACACCGGCGTCACCGTCGCCGCGCGTTCACCCAGCGCGTAACGCGCAAGCACTGGCAACCCGTCGAGCCAGGTCAGGATCCACGCCCCGAAAGCCGACGCGACAAGCGCAGGCGGACCGAAACGCCAAACGATCGACCAGGCCACATGGGGCCAAAAGGTCGCGATCTTGAACAGGCTGTTGAGGAAATGAACAAGCGCGGTCAACGCGACGGCCGTCGCGACCGGAAAGAACAGTGCAGCCGCCGGCGTCAGAAGCGTCCCGAGGCCGAAGCCTGAAAACAAAGTGAGCAGGGACGCAACGAAGGCGACGACGACGATGACTGCAGTCAATGCTCACACCGCCTTTCGCGAAATGCGACGTCTTGGTGCGGACGGAGGGACTCGAACCCTCACTCCCGAAGGAAACGGATTTTAAGTCCGCTGCGTCTACCGGTTCCGCCACGTCCGCGCTGCGGTCCGGCGCTTCTCTTGGCGAGGGGGCCGGACCGGGTCAACCGGGCGCGATCACCAGGGAACCGCGACGCCAAGGATTTTGCGCGGCGGATTGGCGGCCGGATCGCCCTCCAAAGACGGCCATTCCGCGTCCGCGGCGGCGATGAATTCATCGGACCGCGCGGTCCATTTGCTCTGCGTGCCGGCGTCGAAATTCAAGAAGAGGCGACCGTCCACGACCGTCGCAAAACGCGGATAAGCGGCGAATTTCGCGCCTTTGGCGCCAAGCGCATAGGCGCAATGGCCATCAAAGGCCGGAGCGTAGCGACCCGGATCCGCAGCGAAGCGGTCGCGCGTCTCCGCGGATTCAAAGATCCACGTGACGCCGTTGTGCCGATGGTTGAAGGCCGGATCGCCCGAAACGCTTCGCCCGGTTTCATAAAGACGCACGACATCGACGCCGCTGACGGCGTAACCGCTTTCGTCAATGAACTGTTCGCCCGCCATGGCCGCACCCGACGCAAAAGAAACCGCAAGAACGACTAATCGAAGCATAGACGCGCCTCACATTTTCGAGAGTCAGACATTTCTGTACTTCATATTGAACAGGCAATTTTCGGCGCGCCAGCCGATAGTCTTTCACAATCGCGTCAGGCTCGACGAGCCGCCCCGCCTTCGGCTATCCGCGCGGCATGCAGTTTTCGCCGCCGCTCGTCGAAGCCCGGCTCGTCCGGCGCTACAATCGCTTTCTGGCCGACGTCGAACATGGCGACGGTCGCATCGAGACCGCCCATTGCCCGAATCCAGGACGCATGTCGGGCGTCGCGCCGAGCGGCGCGCGAGTTTGGCTGACCCGGAACGACGACCCGAAGCGCAAACTGAAACTCACTTGGGAGCTCGTCGAAACCGACGGCGGTCTGGTCGGGATCAACACCGCCAATCCCAATCGCATTGTGGCGGAGGCCCTCGCCGACGGCCCTTTGCAAGACCTACGCGCCGGCGGCATCGTACGGCCGGAAGTGCGCTATGGCGAAAACAGCCGCGCGGATTTCATCGTCACCGCGCCCAAGGGCGAACGCACGATCATCGAGGTGAAAAACGTGCATCTGATGCGGCGGCCGGAGCTGGCGGAGTTTCCCGACTCGGTGACGGCGCGCGGCGCCAAGCATTTGCGCGAACTGGCCGCGGCGCGCGGAGCCGGCGACCGAGCCGTCATGGTCTATCTTGTCCAACGCATGGATTGCGTGCGCTTCGCGCTGGCCTCGGACATCGATCCGGTTTATGCCGCGGCCTTCGCGGACGCGCGCGCCGCAGGCGTCGAGACGTTCGTTTTGGATTGTGACATTACGCAAAATGAGATCAACGCACGCCGTTTTTTACGGTTCGCTGACGATGAGGACAGGTGATGAAGGGCATGGCGGAGGAACCGCAGCCGATCGGATCGGAAGGCCGGATCCCGCTTTGGGGCGCGGACGCTTTTGAGGGCATGGCGCAGGCCGGCCGGCTGGCGGCCGAGTGCCTGGACATGTTGACGGCGGAAGTCGCCCCGGGCGTCACCACGGACAAGCTGGACCGCCTCGCCTACGCCTTCATTCGCGATCGCGGCGCGGCCCCGGCCACGGTCTTTTATCGCGGCTATGAGCGGTTCCTGTGCACCTCGATCAACCATGTCGTGTGCCATGGAATTCCGGCGCCGAAACCTCTGCGGGACGGCGACATCGTGAACATCGACGTCACCGTGATCGTCGACGGTTGGCACGGCGACACCAGCCGCATGTATTGGGTCGGCGAACCGCGCGTGAAGGCGAAGCGGCTCTGCGACGTCACCCATGAATGTCTTATGCGTGCGATCGACGTGGTCCGTCCGGGCGCGACCTTCGGCGATATCGGCCAAGCGATCCAGGATCACGCGGAAGACACCGGATTTTCCGTGGTGCGGGATTTCGTGGGACACGGCGTGCACCGCGCCTTTCATGACGAACCGACCGTCTTCCACTTCGGCAAACGCGGCGCCGGCGGGCGTTTGGCGGCGGGCATGTTTTTCACCATCGAGCCGATGATCAACGCCGGCGGTTATGAGACCAAACTCAAGTCGGACGGCTGGACCGCGGTCACGAAGGATCGCTCTCTGAGCGCCCAATTCGAGCACACCATCGGCGTCACGGAGAATGGCGCGGAGATTTTCACCCTATCGCCTCGGGGCCTTCACCGACCCCCTTACGCCGCCGGCGCGTGAGCGGGCCGAAGACCCCGCACCATCTCGGCCATCGCGATCGCCTGAGGGCGCGTTTTTTGGCGGGCGGGGTGGATGCGGTTCAAGACTACGAGCTTCTGGAACTTGTGCTGTTCCGGGCGGTTCCGCGTCGTGACGTCAAACCCTTGGCCAAAACGCTGATCGATCGATTTGGCGGATTCGCCGAGGCGATCTCCGCCGAACCGGCCCTTCTGCGTGAGACCTCCGGGGTGGGCGATGCGATCGTGACCGAATTCGCCATCGTCCGGGCGGCGGCGGTGAAACTCGCCCAGACCCGCGTCCTAGGTCGCGAGTCGATCACCAATTGGAAGGAATTGCTGGACTACTGCCGCGCAAAGCTGGCCGACGAGACGCGGGAGCGGTTCCACGTCCTGTTTCTCGATCGAAAGAACCGCTTGATCGCGGACGAGGAGCAGCAAAAGGGCACGGTCGACCAAGCCGCGGTGTATCCGCGAGAGGTGGTCAAGCGCGCATTGGACCTGAACGCCTCCGCCATGATCCTGGTGCACAATCATCCGTCCGGCGATCCGACGCCGTCGCGCGCGGATATTGAGATCACGCGCGACATCGCCGCCGCCGCCAAGCCGCTCGGGCTCAACGTCCATGATCATCTAATCATCGGGCGCGACGGCCACGCCAGCTTCCGCAGTTTGGGCTTGCTTTAGTCGACCCCGCCAACCAAGAGGCCTCGCATGATCCCACGCTACACACGGGCCGATATGGCCGAGATCTGGAGCCCGGAAACGAAGTTCCGGATCTGGTTCGACATCGAAGCGGCCGCCTTGGAGGCGATGGCCGAATTGGACCTCGCGCCAAAGGAGGCGGCCGATACGGTGCGCCGCAAAGGCGATTCCGCCACCTTCGACGTGGACCGGATCGACGAGATCGAGCGCGAAGTGAAGCACGACGTGATCGCCTTTCTCACGCATTTGGCGGAGATCGTCGGGCCGGAGGCGCGATTCGTGCACCAGGGGATGACCTCGTCCGACGTGCTGGACACCTGCTTGGCGGTGCAATTGACCCGCGCCGCGGACATCCTCATCGCGGATGTCGACGACCTGTTGGAGGCGCTTCGGATCCGCGCCCATGAGCACAAGATGACGCCGTGCGTCGGCCGCAGCCACGGCGTGCACGCCGAACCGATCACGTTCGGGCTCAAGCTCGCATCGTTTTACGCGGAGTTCCGCCGCGCTCGAACGCGGTTGGATGCGGCGCGCGAAGAGATCGCCACCTGCGCTCTGTCCGGCGCGGTCGGAACCTTCGCCCATTTGCCGCCGGTGGTGGAGGCTCGGGTGGCCGACGCCTTGGGCCTCAAGCCGGAACCGATCTCGACCCAGGTGATCCCACGCGACCGGCACGCGGCGTTTTTCTGCGCGTTGGCGGTCGTCGCCTCCTCGGTCGAGCGGCTGGCGGTCGAGATTCGACACCTCCAACGCACCGAGGTTTTGGAAGCCGAAGAGGCGTTCGGAGTGGGCCAGAAGGGCTCCAGCGCCATGCCCCATAAGCGCAATCCGGTCCTCACCGAGAACCTCACAGGATTGGCCAGGCTGGTTCGGATGTGCGCGGTTCCGGCCTTGGAGAATGTGGCCCTTTGGCACGAACGCGACATTTCCCATTCCAGCGTGGAGCGCGGCATCGGTCCGGACGCGACCGTCCATCTGGATTTCGCGCTGAAGCGCCTTTCGGGGGTCGTCCGCGGGCTTCAGATCTATCCGGACCGCATGCGCGCCAATATGGATCGGCTCGGCGGGCTCGTGCACTCGCAACAGGTGCTCTTGGCCTTGACGCAAGGCGGCGTCAGCCGAGAGAACGCCTACGCCATGGTTCAGCGCAACGCCATGCAGGCGTGGCGAGGCGAGTCCAGCTTCCGTGCGGCCTTGGACGCGGACACCGAGGTGCGGGCGGCTCTCTCCGCCGAGGCGCTCGACGCGCTTTTCGACGAGGCGCAGCACCGTCGTCACGTCGACGTGATCTTCCAGCGCGTGTTCGGGAATTGATCCGCTTCCTCGTTTGAACTTCAAAACGCCCATGATGAACGAACAGGAAAATGCGCCCGCAACGGCGCGCCGGGGCCTTCGCCGTTGGATCTGGCGCGGAGCCGCCCTTGCGATCTTAGGTTGGATCGCCGCGGGCTGGTTGATCGCCCATATCGCGACCAGCAATGAGCGGCGCATCATCGACGAGGCGTTGTCCGCGCCGGCGCCGATCGTGGCGATGCGCTTCCATGCGGATTGGTGCGGCAATTGCCGCGTCCTCGCGCCGAAATGGGCGGAAGCGTTGCAGACTTTCGAGGCTGGAGAGATTCAGGCCGTGACGGTGGATCTGACGTTCGGCGTGGGCGCGGCGCGGCGCGCGGCGCGGAAGCGGGCTGCGGATGCGCCCCATGGAGGCGACGTGTTCGACCAATATGGCGATCGGACGGGCTTTGTCGTTTTGTACGAAGCGGCGACCGGGCGCCCTTTGGAAATGGTCGATCCGGGTATGGATCCCGCCGCCATGACGGCCGCCGTGGAGAAAGCGCGCGACGCCGTTTTGTAACGACGTCGCGCCACTCGCTTAGCTCTGCGGAAGAAGAACTTTGTCGATGACGTGGATGACGCCGTTGGAGGCGGCGACATCCGCCGAGACGACAGATGCGTCGCCGCCGACTTTGACGCCGTCGGTCGCGTCGATCGTGAGGTTTTGCCCGCCTGCGGTCTCAACCGAAAGCGACTTGCCTTGGAGATCCCCGGCGTAAGTCGCGCCTGGAACAACGTGGTAGAGCAGGATCGCGCGGAGCTGATCCTTGTTTTCGGCTTTCAGCAACGTCTCGACCGTGCCGTCCGGCAGAGCGGCGAAGGCTTCGTCGGTCGGCGCGAAGACGGTGAACGGGCCGTCATTCGCCAGCGTCTCGGCCAAGCCAGCGGCTTGGGCCGCCGCCAGCAGGGTCGAGAACGACCCGGCCGCTGCGGCCGTGTCGACGATGTTCTTTTCATGGTGGGCGGCGTTCGCCGGCGCGACCAAGGCGCCGACCGCGATCACGCTGGCCGCGATCGCTTGAAGAAGGGACTTCAACATGGATGACCTCTTACGGTGACGTCCGCGTTCCATCTGCGGACGCTTCGTTTACGTTCGAGGTCTGCGGTTAGATGACCGTTCGTCCACGCAAAGAGGTCGTTTACCGTGGGCGAATGCTCAAAACGCTGTCCATCACATGGATGACGCCGTTCGAGGCGGCCACATCCGCCTGCTCGATGGTCGCGCCGCCGACCGTAAAGGCCTCCCGCGGTCCCAATTCGAGATAACCGCCGCCGACCGTCCGGATCGGGTCCTCCAATGTGAGCGCCTCCGCGCTGATCAGCACGCCCTGCACAACGTGATCAAGAAGGATCTCGCGGAGTTCGTCGCGATTGCGCGGCTGCAAGAGATCATCAAAGGCGGCGTCCGGCAGCGTTTGAAACGCCTCGTCGGAAGGCGCGAAGATCGTGTAAGGCCCGCCATCGCGCAGGGTCTCTGTCAGATCTGTGAGCGTGATCGCCGCGACCAGCAAATCCAAACGTTCGGTCATCGCCGCGGTCAGCAACAAATTTTCCGGCCCAGGCGCGAATGTGATCGCTTCCTCCGCCGGTTGCGCGCTTGCGCCTCCGGCTGCGACCGCAACCGTTGCGGCCATGATTGCGTTGCGCAGAGTTTTCATGACGCCTCCCCACAATGTGATGCGGACCTTAGTGGAACGCGGCTCCCGGCGCGAGAGGACGCCTTGCGACCGCGCGGTCTGTCCTGCACGATCCGATGCGTTTGGTCGAGCGGGAGCATGCGGAACGATGTGGCGTCGATGGATGGTGATTGTTGCGGGCGCGTTGACCTTCGCGGCGACGGCTCATGCGGCGGAGTTGGGCGCAATCCAATTTTATGCGGATTGGTGCGCGAGCTGCAAAGTTCTGGATCCGAAGGCGATGCCGATCTTGGAGCGCTATGCGGAGTCCGACGGGTTGGACGTGGTCCGGTTGGATCTGACCGAACGCAGCGACGACAATGAAGCCGCCCAGCGCCGCATCGCGGAAGCCCATGGCGCAGCCACAATTTTCGACCGTTTCGCGCCGGCGACCGGATTGATCGTTTTGTACGATGTGGAGTCCGCGGAGACGTTCGCGGTCATCAATCAGAACTTCTCGGCCGACGAGATCGAGGCGGCGGTGGACGCCGCGCTGAAAGGCGAAGCGATTTAAGCGCCGGACGCGCCGACTTCGTTGCCTTTCGGGTTCAGGATCGCATAAACGTCGTGAAGGGCGCGCCGTGGAGCGATCCGGCGCTGCAAGCGGAGTCGCGTTGACGCATGTCCCGAAGAAAGAAGGTCTACGAAGGTAAGGCCAAGATCCTTTACGAAGGACCGGAGCCTGGCACCTTGATCCAATATTTCAAGGACGACGCCACCGCCTTCAACAACCAAAAGCACGAGACGTTTGAGGGCAAAGGCGTCCTCAACAACCGCATCAGCGAGTTCGTGATGACGCGGTTGAACCATATCGGCGTGCCGACGCATTTCATCCGCAGGCTGAATATGCGGGAGCAATTGATCCGGCGCGTGGAGATCGTTCCGGTCGAGGTCGTGGTCCGGAACGTGGCCGCCGGATCCTTGTCCAAGCGATTGGGCCTGCCGGAAGGTGAAGCTCTGCCCCGCTCGATCATTGAGTTCTATTACAAGTCGGATGAGTTGGGCGATCCGATGATCGCAGAGGAGCACATCACCGCCTTCGGCTGGGCCAACACCCAAGAAATCGACGATATGATGGCCCTCGCCATCCGCGTGAACGATTTTCTGACCGGCCTGTTCGCCGGGGTCGGCATCCGCCTCGTCGACTTCAAGCTTGAGTTCGGGCGGGACTATGACGGCGACTTCAGCCGGGTCATCGTCGCTGACGAGATTAGCCCGGATTCGTGCCGGCTATGGGACGCGGACACCAACGAAAAACTGGATAAGGACCGCTTCCGCCGCGATCTTGGCGGGCTCACGGAAGCGTACCAAGAGGTGGCGCGACGGCTCGGCGTCCTGCGTCAGAACCCGACAAGCCTCCGTGCGGGGCCGGCATTGGTCTCGGATAATGAAAAGGATCGCGCGTGAAGGCGATCGTCACCGTCACCCCGCGCCGCGGCGTTCTCGATCCTCAAGGCCGCGCCATCGCCACCGCGCTGGGCCGGATGGGTTATGACGAGGTGACGGACGCGCGCCAAGGCAAGGTGATCGA
>CAYPOX010000054.1:0-15647 GCA_964412525.1 uncultured Caulobacterales bacterium | reverse complement strand
ACGGCCACATCGTGCCGGCGCTCCTGGCTGGCAATACGGTCGTGTTCAAGCCTTCCGAACAGGCGCCGGCGGTGGCCGAGTTCACGGCCAAACTTTGGGCGCGGGTCGGATTGCCAGCCGGCGCCTTCAATTTGGTTCAGGGCGGACGGGACGTGGCGGAAGCTTTGCTGGATCATCCGGCGGCGGCGGGGGTCCTGTTCACCGGTTCCGCGGACGCCGGCGTGGCGATCCATCGCCGCTTTGCGGGACGGCCCGAGGTGATCTTGGCCCTGGAGATGGGCGGCAACAATCCGCTGGTCGTTTGGGACGCGGTGGACTTCGAAGCCGCGTCGATCCTGATCGTGCAATCCGCCTTCGCCACGGCGGGCCAGCGCTGCACCTGCGCGCGACGGCTCGTCATTCCAAGCGGCGATGAGGGCGACGAGTTGCTGGAGCAATTGAACGGCCTCGCCGAGCGCCTGATCGTCGGCCCGTTCGACGGCGAGGAGGAGCCGTTTTGCGGGCCCGTGATCTCCGAACAGGCCGCCGAACGTGCATTGGCGGAGCAGGCGCGATTGATCGAAGCGGGCGCGACGCCGATCCGGCAGATGGAGAGATTGGACGAACTCGGCCCGGCTTTTCTCAGCCCCGGCGTCATCGACGTGACCGAGGTCGTCGACCGGTCCGATGACGAAATCTTCGCGCCCCTCTTGCAGGTGGTTCGCGCAACCAGCTTTGAGGCGGCGATCGCGGAAGCGAACGGGACGCGATACGGCCTTGCGGCCGGATTGATCTCGGACTCCAAAGAGCTGTTCGATCGCTTCGTTTTGGAGGCGCGCGCGGGCATCGTGAACTGGAACCGCCCCTTGACCGGGGCGTCCTCCGCGGCGCCGTTCGGCGGGGTGGGGCGGTCCGGAAACCATCGACCGTCGGCCTATTACGCGGCGGACTACTGCGCCTATCCCGTGGCGGGTCTGCTCTCCAACGCGTTGCAGGCGGAACGTCTTCCGCAACCGAAGGGCCTCAGGGCGAAATGGTTTGCGCAGCCATGATGCAGAGCAACTCGAACATCACGTCAATGGCGGCGATCGCCGTGATGTCTGAGGCGTCGTAAGCCGGCGACACCTCCACGACGTCGGCGGCGACCAGGTTTTCGATGTTGAGGCCGTGCAGGATTTGTTGGGCCTCATCGGTGGTCAAACCCCCAAGGCACAAGGGCGCCGGCGCCGGGCAGGCGAAGATATGTTTTGATCGCGGCGCCAAGCCAATCATCGCGCGGTCACATGCTTGACACGCTGGGCGCCCGCCATCCTAGGCTGGTTGACATACGGGTCCGTAACGTCGCGATCCTTAGGAAACGCGCCGCGACGCCGGCTCATCGTTGGACGAGCGGAGCTCAGCTATGGATGCAGTGGAAGTGCAGTATGACGGTCTGATCGGCCCCACGCACAATTACGGCGGCCTTTCGCCAGGCAATCTTGCTTCCGAAACGAACCGCGAAAAACCGTCCAATCCGCGCGCCGCGGCGCTGCAAGGGCTCGCAAAGATGCGCCGGCTCATGGGTCTCGGCATGGTTCAAGCCGTCTTGCCGCCCCATGAACGCCCGAACGTCCCGTTCCTCCGGGAATGCGGATTCACTGGTACGGACGCTGAGACCATTGAAGCGGCCGCGAAATCCGCGCCGGAGATCTTGGCTGCAGCAAGCTCCGCCTCCGCCATGTGGGCGGCCAATGCGGCGACGATCTCACACTCCGCCGACTCCGATGACGCGCGTGTCCAGATCACGCCGGCCAACCTTCTCGCCATGTCCCATCGCGCGCAGGAGGCTGCGTTCACTTCCCAATTGATGAAGACGTTGTTTCCTGATCCGGCGCAGTTTCGCCACCATGCGCCTTTGCCTCATTGTGGCCTGTTGGGAGATGAAGGCGCCGCCAACCATATGCGGTTCGCGCCGGCCCATGGCGCGCCAGGATTCGAGGTCTTCGTCTATGGCCGCGACGGGACGACCGACCCGCACGGCGACGGCGTCCATCCGCGCCGGCAAACCCGCCAAGCGGCGGAGGCGTTGGCCCGGCGACATGATTTGCCCGAGAGCCGCGCACTTCTCCTACCCCAGAGCCCGACAGCCATCGACGCCGGGGCGTTTCATAACGACGTGGTCGCCGTGTCCGAACGGAACGTGCTCTTCGCCCATGAGGAGGCGTTCGTGGATCCGGAGGCGTTTGCGGAGATCGGCCGCCGCGCCGAGGAGACGGGTTTTGCGGTCCAGATCGTGAAGGTGGCTTCGGCGGACGTCTCGCTCGCGGACGCGGTGGAGAGTTACCTGTTCAATTCTCAACTCGTGACGCGGCCGAATGGGCGGGTGGCTCTCGTCGTGCCGAGCGAGACGGAGGAGAACCCCCGAACTCAAGCCGTTCTGGCCGGGTTGGCCTCGGAGTCCGGTCCGATCCATGAGGTCCATGTCGTCGACGTGCGTCAGTCCATGCGGAACGGCGGCGGCCCGGCCTGCCTGCGCCTTCGTATCGTTTTGTCCGACGGGGAGCGCGCCGCGGCGCACCAGGGCGTGATGCTGGACAAAAGTCGCCTTACGCGGTTGGAGGATTGGGTGTCGCGCCGTTACCGCGACCGTCTGACGCCCGAGGATTTGGGGGACCCTGCTTTGCTGGTCGAGGGCCGCGAGGCGCTCGACGAACTGACTCAAATCCTCGACCTGCCGGGCGGCTTTTACGTGTTTCAGCGCGACGGCGGGATCGCCGCTACGCCGCGAAAGGTTGAAATGGCAGATTGAGCGCCTCCGCCACGGCCCGATGGGCGATCGCGCCTTTATGAACGTTGAGGCCGGCAGCGAGATGCGGATTGTCCCGCATGGCCTGTTCGGGACCCTTGTTCGCCAAGTCCAGCGCGAATGGCAGGGTCGCGGCCACCAAAGCGTTGGTGGAGGTCCGCGGCACGGCGCCAGGCATGTTCGCGCCGCAATAGTGCACCACGCCTTCCTCCACGAAAGTCGGCTCGGCGTGGGTGGTCGGGCGCGAAGTCTCGAAACAGCCGCCCTGATCGATGGCGATGTCGACGGCCACGGAGCCCGGCCGCATATGCGCCATGGTGTCTCGCCGGATCAATTTCGGCGCGGCGGCCCCCGGCACCAGGACCGAACCGATCAACAGATCCGCATTGGCGGCCTCTTCCTCAACGGCGGCTTGTGTGGCGTAGATCGTCTCGACTCGGCTGCCGAAGATGTCGTCCAAGGCGCGTAGGCGCGCGAGCGAGCGGTCGAGTACGGTCACCTGCGCGCCCATGCCGTGCGCGACCTTTGCGGCGTTGGCGCCTGCGACGCCGCCGCCGATGATTGTCACACGTCCTTGGGGCGCCCCTGGCACGCCGCCTAACAAGACCCCGGCTCCGCCGCGGGCCTTCTCCAGAAACGCGGCACCCGCCTGAACTGACAGCCGACCCGCCACCTCGCTCATGGGCGCGAGCAACGGCAAACGTCCGGCCGCGTCGGTCACGGTTTCAAAGGCGATGCAGGTCGCGCCGGAGGCCATCAGGTCCTGCGCCTGGACAGGATCGGCGGCGAGATGGAGATAGGCGTAGAGCGTTTGGTCGGGACGAAGCCGCTTTCGCTCCTCCGCCAAAGGCTCCTTCACCTTGATGATCAAATCCGCGTCCGCCCAGCAGCGTTCGGCGTCCGGCGCGATGACGCAGCCCACCGCCACGTAATCCGTGTCGGCGAAACCGGCGCCGTCGCCCGCCCCGGCCTGGATCGCAACGCTGTGGCCGGCGTCGATCAATTCGCGCGCCGCGCCCGGCGTAAGACCGACGCGATATTCATGGACCTTGATTTCTTTCGGCGCGGCGATCCGCATGGCGTCCTCCCAGACTTGTTTTTGAGGCGGACCCTAGTCGGATACGGTGCGCCTGACGAGACGCCGTCCGTGCGCGTTTTCGCGGGGCTTAACGACGAGACGTCATGCGGTTGATCGCCCGCCATGGAGCGCTTATGGCGTGGCGGAACTGGAGGCGGAGGGGCGTGATCATGGCGAAGTTTGGGGTGATGGCGGCGGCGTCCGCTTTGGTGTTGACGGCCGCGGGCGCGCAGGCGGGACCTTTCGCGCGCGGCTTCGCCGGCGTGAGTACGGACGCGGAGTACGATTTCGACACCTTCGCGTCGTCTTTTGACGGGTTCGACGATCCCGTTTTCGTGACGAGCGAGATTGATCTGGACGCCGGCTTCGCGGTCGGCGGCTCCGCCGGTTACAAGTTTGACGCGTTCCCCATCGTCTCGATCATTCCCGAGGGCGAAGTCGCCTATCGGCGCAACAATGTGGGGCGGCAGCGCACGGTTTTTGATTTCCCGGACGACATTCCTGACGACGTCGTGTTCGGCGACACCGAAGAAGAGGCGGAGATGATCACCTTCGGCGCCAATCTTCGGTTCCGGGTAGATTTGCCGCTGTCTCTTTTCGGCTATCTCGGCGGCGGCGGCGGCGCTTTGATGGCGTCGGATCTGGGCACGTTGGACAGTCAGATCGGCCGCTACTACCAAGGTCTCGTGGGCGGCGGTTTCGCCATCAGCGAATCGTTGGAGTTCACGGTGGAGTATCGCTATGTCGACGGCCGATTCACGGTCGACGGCGATCCGGATCGTGATCTCGATTACAGCGCCCAAGACGTGTTGCTGGGCGTTACCTTCAACTTCTAGGCGGTTCTTCGCATCCTTTTCGGCGCGAATGGCGCGCATCTCGCCGTGACGGGCTTGCGAAGCCTGCCGCAATTGGTGATCACCATAGCCGGGAGCGGCGGCGCGGGATCTTGGCATGGCGGGGGCGGTAATCGGCGTGGCGTTGGGCGCAGCCGCCGCGGCGTCGCCCTCAGCGGAGATCGTTGACGAGGTCGTCGTTACGGCCACGAAACGAGAAGAGCGGCTGACCGACATCCCGGCCTCGATCAGCGTCCTGGATGATGAGACGATCACGGTCTTGCGCGGCGGCGGGGCCGATATCCGGACGCTTGCGGCGCGTGCGCCGGGGCTGAACATCGAATCGTCCTTCGGCCGCGCGTTTCCGCGTTTTTACGTTCGCGGTTTGGGCAATATCGATTTCGACCTCAACGCATCTCAGCCCGTGGGCCTTCTGGTGGACGGCGTCGTTCGGGAAAATCCGGCGATCAAGGGCGCGCCACTGTTTGATCTTGATCGCGTCGAAGTCTTGCGCGGGCCGCAGGGCACGCTGTTTGGCCGGAACACGCCTGCGGGACTTGTCAAAATTGAGACCCGGCGACCCACCGACACCCTTGAGGCCTTTGGCCGTTTTGGTTTTGGCCGCTTTGGAACGGTCGAGGCGGAAGGCGCGGTGTCCGGACCGCTTAGCGGCGAGCGCTTTCGCGGGCGGATTGCAGCTCTTATCCAGCGACGCGCAGATTGGATCGACAACACGTTCATCGGTGAAGACAACGCCGTGGGCGGCTTCTTGGATCTGGCCGGTCGGGTGCATTTTGAAGCTGATCTGACGGAGAATTCTCAATTGGCCTTGACGGCTCATGCGCGCAGGCTTGATGGCACGGCGCGCCTGTTTCGGGCCAATGTGATCGTCCCAGGCACAAACGAGCTGGTTGAGGGTTTTCGGCGCGACCAGGTCGCGTTGGACGGCCAAAACGCCCAAGAATCCGAGCAGTATGGCGTCCGTCTGGAATGGACCTATGATGTGGGTGCGGTTTCGTTGTTGTCCTTGACGGGATACGAAACGGCCATGCTGACAAGCCGCGGCGATATTGACGGCGGGTTCGGCGAAGCGTCCGCGCCGCCGTCCGGCCCTGGCGTCATTTCATTCTCTTCGGAGACGCAGGACCGTGTGCCCCGTGTCGACCAACTCACTCAGGAATTGCGGATCACGCGAAGAGATCCGGGGCGTTGGGACCTTCAAGGCGGCGTGTTTTTCCTTTTCGAGCAAGTGGAGGTCGAGACCGCAAGTTTCGATAGCCTTGCCGGCGGCGCCCTTGATGGCCTCGCCTTGCAATCGCAAGAGGCGCGGAGCGCGGCCGTGTTCGGATCGTTCCGCGCTGATGTGACCCGCCGCCTCTCAGTGCGTGGCGGCGTCCGCTACGCCTATGACGATAAGGAACTTACCGCTGAGCGCGTGATGGCGCCCGGCGGCGGCGCGCCGTCGCCGCCAAAGACCGTTGCGCTTGATGACGGCGTCGTTTCTTGGGACGCGAGCCTCCGATACCAGGCGGCGGAGAATGTGAGCGTGTTTGGGCGCGCGGCGCGCGGATTTCGAGCGCCCAGCCTTCAAGGACGGATTTTATTCGCCGGCGGAGACGGGGCCGATCCTGACCGAGACGGCGTCTCCAGCGCCGCGACAGAGACGATCTTCTCGAATGAAGCGGGCTTCCGCGGCGCGTTTTGGGATCGGCGTCTGCGTCTTCATGCGACCGTTTTTCGTTACGTCGTGCAAGATCTGCAACTGACCGCCATTGGCGGCGCGGCGAACGTCACCCAGCTGGTCAATGCGGACAAGGCGCGCGGACGCGGGTTCGAATTTGAGTTGGATGCAAGGCCGACAACGGCTTGGCGCGCGAAGCTCGCCCTTGGATTTGCGGATACGGAAATCGACGATCCGAACCTTGTGGCGCCGATTTGCGGCGCCCCCTGCACCGTCCTGGATCCGGTTGAGACGGACGACAATGGCGATTTGGTCGCGCGCATTGACGGCAATCGACTGCCGCGGGCCCCGCGTTGGACGATTGGCGCGACTCTGCGCTATGCGCGCCCGATCGGTCCTGGAGAAGCATATATGCTTATGGACTGGGCCTATCGCAGTGAAAGCGGCTTCTTCCTCTATGACAGCGTCGAGTTTCGCGACGACGCCTTTGAGGGTGGGATTAAAGTTGGGTTTTCCGTATGCGACGGGCGTTATGAAGCGGCTCTGATCGGACGCAACATCACCAATGACGTGTCGCGTCTCGGCGGGTTGGATTTCAACAATCTCACCGGCTTCGTGAACGCGCCGGCTTACTGGGGCGTCGCGTTCTCAGCTCGGCGTTGATCGCGCTTTGCGCTTGAGCCCCATCGCCGCCGCATTTTGTTTCGTCGCCGCGACGGCGACGATGCGTGGACACGCCCAGTCCCAGTCCCAGTCCCAGTCCCAGTCCCCGACCCGGATCGGCGAAGCGACCGCCGTTTCTGCGGGCGACATGATTCAGCTTGAAAACGGAGACGTGCTTCGCCTTCGGAACGTCACCGCACCGCAGGGGACCGACGACGGCGACGCGACCGGTGCGGATGAGGCGGCCGCGCGGTCTCGGGCGGCGCTTGGCGAACTCGTCTTAGGCCGGGTGTTGGGCGCGGTGGACCCCGTGCGCGACCGATTCGGTCGGCTACGAGGCCCGGCCCTCGTTCTTGACCCGGTCGACGGCGCGCCATTGATCTGGATTGAAGGTCGTATGGTCGAAAATGGGCATGTTCGGGTCACGCCGGAGCCCAACGCCACCGTGCGCGTGAAGGATCTGCTGGCGGCGGAGCGCACGGCGCGCCGGGCGGGCCTCAGCCTCTGGGCGTTGAAGCCCTATCACGTGCTCGGCGTCATCCAAGCGGAGCAGGGCGTCGGACGTTATGCGCTGATCGAAGGCTTCGTGTTGGACGCCGCGGAGCGTAACGGCCGCGTCTTTCTGAATTTTGGTCCGGACTGGCGCACGGATTTCACGGTGACGGTCGCGCCCGATGACCGGCCGGCATTCGCGGAGGCGGGGCTCGACCTTCTCGCCATGGGTCGCCGGTCGATACGAATCCGGGGCGCTCTGAGCCGATACAATGGCCCCAACCTCGAACTTCGCACACCCTATGCGCTTGAAATCCTCTCGGCCGGCGGGACGACGCCCTAGCCGAACAGGCCCACTTCGGCCGGATCGCCCATCATCTTGCAAAGTGCGGCGCGCATCTTCTTCAACGCCTGTTGCTCGATCTGGCGGACACGTTCTTTGGAGATGCCCAGACGACGACCCAGCGCCTCCAGAGTGACGGAGCTTTCGGTCAGTCGGCGTTCGCGCACGATGATCGCCTCGCGCTCGTTCAGACCTTCCAGAGCCTGGGCGATCCAACCGCGCTGGACGGCGCCGTCGCGCTCGACCATGATCGTCTCTTCGGGCGCCGGGCGGTCATCGGCCAGCATGTCCTGCCATTCGGCGCCTTCGCCTTCCTCGCCGATCGGCGCATTCAAAGACCGGTCCGCCGCCGACAGGCGCGCGGCCATCGCGTCCACGTCATGTTCCGGAACGCGCAACTGGTCGGCGATGTAGCGCCGATTTTCCGGCGTCATGCGTCCGTCGCCCACATCGTCGATCAAGGCCCGGAGCCGGCGCAGATTGAAAAACAAGGATTTCTGCGCCGCCGTGGTGCCCGTGCGCACGATCGACCAGTTGCGCAGGACAAAGTCCTGAATGCACGAGCGAATCCACCAGCCCGCATAGGGGGAAAAGCGCACGCCGCGCTCCGGTTCGAAGCGAGAGGCCGCCAGCATCAGGCCGACATTGCCTTCCTGAATAAGGTCGGACATGGGCAGACCGTAGCGGCGGAAACGCGACGCCATCGAGACCACGAGACGCAGATAGGCGGTGGTCAATTCGTGAAGCGCGCGCTCATCACCTGAATTTCGCCAGGCGCGGGCCAATTCGAGTTCGCGGTCCGCCTCCAAGAGCGGCGCGGCCATCGCGCGGCGGATCAAGGTACGGTCTTCACCGCCAGAGCGTGCGGTCACATGAACTTCAGGCATGCCGTCCTCCGTCGTCTAGATGACAGGATTACGAAGGCGGCGCCGCATTGGTTCAGTTTTGGAATCGAAAAACCCCGCGGCATGGCCGCGGGGTCTTCGCTACGTGTCGGGTCTCGTCGCGTTGTACGCGGCTATGCGGCCGCTTTGTGAAGAGAGCGCTCCAGCTCCACCATCGCCGTCTTTTCATCGATGCGTTTGATGGCGGCGACTTCCCGCGCGAAGCGATCCACGGCGGACTCATAAAGTTGCCGTTCGGAATAGGAGCGTTCCGGCTGATCTTCCGCGCGATGCAGGTCGCGCACGACCTCCGCGATGGAGATCAGATCACCCGACTTGATTTTCGCTTCGTACTCTTGCGCGCGACGACTCCACATCGTGCGCTTCACCTGGGCTTTGCCCTTCAACGTGTCGAACGCGTTTTTCACGACGTCCGCGCTCGCCAGCGAACGCATGCCCACATGCTCCGCTTTCGCCGTCGGCACACGCAGGGTCATTTTCTCCTGCGCGAACGAGACGACATAGAGTTCAACTTTCATGCCAGCGACTTCTTGCTCTTCAATCGCCACCACTTCGCCGACGCCGTGCGCCGGATAAACGACATGATCCCCAACTTTGTGTGCCAAACGCTTCTTGTTCGTTTTCTTAATGGCCATACGGTTCTCTTTGATCCATCCTTGATCGACAAGGCGGGCCCCGACGCTCACCGCGACAAAAATTGGACGCCTCCCAAAGATGGTGACGCCCAGTGTTTAGAGATGTCGCCGATACGACGATGACCCGCGATCCGCCCGACGCGAAGTCATGTAATATAACAGTTTTATGGCGCGATGCAAGTTGTTGGCGTGCGCGCCGAACTAGGATCCTTGTCCCGGATCAGGGCTAAAATACTTATCAAATTTGTCCTTTTGATCGCGGAATTCATCCGCGTCCTCCGGCGGATCGCCCTTGACGGTGATGTTCGGCCAAGTCTTCGCATACTCCGCATTGATGGCCACCCATTTTCCGTCGGGGTCCTCGGTATCGGGCTTGATGGCCTCCACAGGACACTCGGGCTCGCACACGCCGCAATCGATGCATTCGTCCGGATGGATCACCAAAAAATTCGCGCCTTCATAGAAGCAGTCGACCGGGCAGACTTCGACGCAATCCATAAACTTGCAACGGACACAGGCATCCGTGACGACATAGGTCATACCGCCTCACTACGCTTGACGTTTAATCCCCGCGACGCGCGACGACGCGCTGACGAGCGGCGCCGCTCTCCTTGTCCTCCAATCCCAACAACGGCAGCAAACGCCGAACGAGGGAATCTTCGTGCGCGTCGCGCACACCGTCGGAGTAAATCACCTCCCACAGGTCTTCAACCAGGGCGATCCGTTCTTTATGGGGGATCGTGGCTTTTATGTCTTGAACCTCGCGATGGACCGACGAGGCCGTTTCGCGTCGCAACTCAGCCGCCTTCATGGCGTCGCAAGCCGCCTCGGCGCCGTAGCGACGGCCGAGGACGGTTTCGACCGTATGGCGCTCTTCGGGAGAGAAGACCCCGTCCGCGCAGGCGCACTCAACAAGCAGGCCAGCCACCGCGGTCGCTTCGTCCGGCGTCTTGGCGCTCTCGTCTGCGGTCGAGCCGAGCCTTTGCTTAAGGCGGGCGAGCATCGGTTAAGTTTCTCCGTCTTTGGGCCGATAAAGCGCGCGGGCTCCCGCCGGAGACAACCGGCGTGGGCTCATGCCCAGCACTTCGATCACCACAGGTGTTTCTTTCCGCACAAAGGTCAAGACGTCGCCGACCTGCACCTCTTGGCTGGGCTTTCGCGCCCGCAGGGCTTGAGCGCCGCGAAAAACCCGCACGCCGCGGGCCTGAACGAACCCGCTGGCGTCCGCACGGGTCTTGAAAAAGCGCGCGCGCCAAAGCCAAGCGTCGATGCGCTGGCGTTCTTGAGCCGCTTCGCTCAATGGGATCCGTCCAGCGCCGCCAATGCTGCAAAGGGCGTGTCCGCGGGCGGCGCCGGTTTCGTCGTCCTCCGCCGCCGGCGCTGGGGTCGGGCGCGCCAAAGCGGCGGCGCGTCGTCGATGGCCTCGCCTGGACGATAACCCATGGCGCGCAGCACGCCGCTGAGATCCTCAAAGGAGCATCCGAGCAAAGAGGTCATGGCCGCATCGGCCACGAAGCCGCGCGTGTCGCCGGAGCGGCGCATCGCTTGTCGGATTCGTCCGTCCAATCTCTCTAGAATGTCGTAGCGGATCGCCCGGGGCCCCATGGCGCGAAAGCCGAAGAGCGGCGTGGCGCGCGGATCGTCCGCGGGCAATGAGGTCAAGCCGGGCGGCGGGGCGTCCGCAAGTTCGTGGCCCTGCATCGTCAGCAAAAAACGCAGCATGCGCGTCGCCTCGGGCCCCAAGAGGCTGGGCGCGAATACGGACCAGCGTCCAAGCCTTAAGCCGAGTTGGCGGAGCGCGTCTCGGTCAACCTTGCCAAGACGCGCGAGTTCGCGCGCGCAGGTTTCCCGTTCGATGGCGCCGTGGGCCTCCAAAATGCGATAGGCGATGCTTCGCGCATCCGCGGAGAGCGGGGCGCTTGTCTTCAACGCCGCTGCGATCCGGTGGAGCGGCCCAAGCGTCCGCGCTAAGACGGCGTCGACATAGCCGCGCATCCGGGCGAGCGCGGCGCTTCGTGACCCTTCGTCCAACATCTCGTCCTCAAGCAAGCGCACCGTCGACTGCAATTGGGTGTCGACCGATGTCACCCGACCGGCTTCACCGCCGCGCCATCGAACGGCGCCGTCCGGCGTAAGGTCGAAGGCGTCGTCCGCATCGCCCGCCAGCAGAGCCGCGCGGCGTCGCAACTCAGGCGCAAGCGCCTTTCGCGCCGCCGAGGCCACGGCGCGTCCTTGGGCGCCGCGCGCCCCTTCATCCAGGCGAAACGACAGGCCGTCGATCCGACCGACGAAATGGCCTTCGACGGTCACGGCCCCGTCGGTGGCCACGCCGGCCGCCAATTGCCGTTTGTCGTTCAAGCCGCGAATCAGGGCGCTGGTGCGCCGATCGACGAAGCGCTTCGCAAGGCGTTGGTGCAATTCGTCCGAAAGCTTGTCTTCAAGGGCGCGCGCGGCGTGTCGCCAGTGCAGGGCGTCGGCCAGCCAGCCGCTCCGGTGCGAGATGTAGGTCCAAGTGCGCACATGAGCCAATCGCGCCGACAGGGCGTCGACATCGCCGTCCACGCGATCGAGCCGGCTCAACATGCCGGCGACCCAATCAGTCGGCAGGCGTCCGTCCGGCCCGGAGAGGTGTTCGAAGATCCTTTTGAGGAGTTTGACATGCTCCTCAAGCGTCGTTTTCCGAAAATCGGGGACCTGACAAACATCCCACAGGAGTCGCGTCGCAGCCGCGCCGCGCAACCGCGTCTTTAAATCGGGATCGGCGGCGATCGTCTTGAGAGCTTCGAGGTCGATTTGGGGCGGCGCGCGTTTCAGTCCGTCTTGCTTTGGCGTCGCTTCAAGAGAGCGGATCAACGCGCCGGGATGGCTGAAGCTCAATGACTCCGAACGCCACCAGGCGCAATTGAACGGTTCGAAGCGATGGTCCTGGACCCGTTCGACCAACTCCTCGTCAAGCGGCGGACAATCGGCGGTGGCGCCGAAGGCGCCGTCGCTGAGATGGCGGCCGGCCCGCCCGGCGATCTGACCCACTTCGGCGGGGGTGAGCCGACGCACCCTTCGCCCGTCGAACTTCACGAGCCCGGCGAAGGCGACATGGGCGATGTCCATGTTCAAGCCCATGCCGATGGCGTCGGTGGCCACCAGAAAATCTACATCGCCGGACTGATAGAGCGCGGCTTGGGCGTTGCGCGTCCGTGGGGACAGCGATCCCATGACCACCGCGGCCCCGCCGCGGTGTCGGCGCAGCAGCTCGGCGATGGCGTAAACCGCGTCGGCGGAGAAGGCGACAACGGCCGTGCGGCGCGGCAGCCGCGAGATCTTTTTCACGCCGGCGTAGCTGAGGGTCGAGAAGCGCGGCTTCGTATGGACGCTCACCTTGCCGATCAGGCGCTCGATCACCGGACGCGCAATCGCGGAGCCGAGAAACATCGTCTCGGACCGTCCGCGCGCATGGAGGAGCCGTGAGGTGAAGACATGGCCGCGCTCGGGATCTCCGACGAGTTGGATCTCGTCGACCGCGAGAAAATCCACGGGGATGTCCGTGGGCATGGCCTCCACGGTGCAGACGTAGAACCGCGGCTGCTTGGGAAAGATTTTCTCTTCGCCGGTGATGAGGGCCACCGCCGGATCACCGACCCGCGCCCGCACTTTGTCATACACTTCCCGCGCGAGAAGCCGCAGAGGCAGGCCGATCATGCCCGTCTGGTAGGACAGCATGCGTTCGACCGCATGATGGGTTTTGCCGGTGTTCGTCGGCCCCAAAAGCGCCGTCACCGAATCGTGCGCGCGAGCCACCATGCCCGTTTACCTGGACAACGCGCGGCCCGTTGGCAAGCGGCGCGGACGCCGCGGATGGCGGCGCGAACAGGCGCCGAACGAAACCGGTCCGAATCGCTGCTTTTGCGTGTTCCGGTTTGGTTCCGTCCCTCGCATACGCGGCTCTTAGTGTCCGCGTCGCCCGTGGCCACCACGACGAATCTCGCTTGACGCATCGTCACGGATCGGATAGCCCCCGCCGCTCTTATTTGCGTGAATTGTGAGGATCCCGTCATGGCGCGCCGTTGCGAGCTGACCGGCAAACAAGTGGCCACCGGCAACAATGTCAGCCACTCCAACCGTAAGACGCGTCGGCGTTTCCTGCCGAACCTTCGGACCGCGAAGTTTCCGAGCGAGGCGCTTGGGCGCAGCTTCACGTTCCGCATTTCGATGGCCGCTTTGCGCACTGTCGATCATCGCGGCGGCCTGGACGCATTTCTCCTCAAAGCGAAAGACGCGGAGCTTTCGCCGCGCGCGCTCGCCGTCAAAGCGGAGTTGAAGCGCAATCTCGCTGAAGGCGTCGCCGCCTCCGCCTAAGGGCGGCCCGCCGCATCCAGTTCAATTTCGAAAAGCGCCAGGATCGTGTCCTGCGGCCCATAGGCGTCGAAATTGTCGTCGGACAACAGCCAAATGCGAAGGTTCGCGCCGTCGCGCTCCGTATAGACGGCCTCGAAATTGTCCTCGATCAAAGGCGGCTCAAGGCGGAACCGTTCCCGCAAGGCGTCGATCGGACCGCTTAAGACCCGCAGCGCATTCGTTCGCTTGGCGGGATAAAAAGCGCGATCCAGCACGACATATCCGCCGTCATAGGCGTCGAGACCCACGCCGCCGAAATCCCGCCCCGCCTCGAAAAGTACGAGATCTTCGGAGATGCGGCCATCCTCCGCGAAGGCGATCAATCGGCGCGCGCCGTCCGCCATACTGTCTTCGATCAGCGCCAAGAGGCCGCCATCGGTCCCGAGCGCGAGACCTTCCATGCCGCCATTGTCGCGCAGACCTTCCGCATCAAGCGCGACGAAGGGGGTCGGCGACGTGGACGAAAGATCACCGGCCAAATCATAGATCAGAATGCGATGGCGCTGTTCAAAGCTGACGGCGTAGCGGCCGTCGCCAAGCTGCGTGAGACCTTCGGCATCGGCGTCCAACCCACGCACAGGCATGCCGTCGGGTCCGAGCACCGGGGCCATTCGCGCGTCCCTCACGCCAATTAAACGCCCATTCTCCATGACCGGCGTAAAACGCACCCAAACGCCGCGATCGCCCAGAGCGAGCAAACCGGCGTCCGGCGCGCGCTCCAATCCGGATAGGCCGCCGAATGCGGGATGGTCGGATTCCAGTATCAACGCACCCAGAAATTGGGCGTCGCCGACCGTTATGCGGTTCGGCTCGTCGGAGGCGAGGGGGATCGGCGTCGCGTCGATCGTCATGTCTTGGGCGGTCGGAGGTGACGGCGACGTCTCCGCCCTCCACTTCAAATAAAGGGCGCCCAGCGCGCCGATCAGAAGCAGCGACCCGCCAAACCAGACGGCGCGCCAACCGGTCATGCCGCGCGCATCCGCGCCGCGGTCTCCACGTCGAAAAGAGCCGCAAGCTGATCGACGATCGCGCCGCCGAGTTCGGAAGGATCCGTGAGCGTGACCGCGCGCCGATAGTGCCGGGTGACGTCATGGCCGATCCCAATCGCCAGCAACTCGATCTCCGGCGACCCCTCGATCATCTGGATCACCGTACGCAAGTGCCGTTCCAGGTAGTAACCGGGGTTGGCCGACAGCGTCGAGTCGTCGACCGGCGCGCCGTCGGAGATCACCATGAGGATTCGCCGCGCCGCAGATTGCCTCTGCAGCCGGTCACGCGCCCAAAGCAGCGCTTCACCGTCAATATTCTCTTTCAGCAGTCCTTCCCGGAGCATCAATCCGAGGTGGCGGCGCGCGCGCCCCCAGGGCGACTGAGCCCCCATATAGACGAAGTGTCGGAGATCATTCAGTCGGCCTGGATCGCGCGGGCGCCCATCGGCGATCCATTGCTCGCGGGATCGTCCACCTTTCCACGCCCGCGTCGTGAAGCCGAGAATCTCCGTCCGCACGCCGCAGCGTTCCAAGGTGCGCGCCAAGACGTCCGCGCAAACGGCCGCCGCGAGAATCGGTCGGCCGCGCATGGATCCGGAATTGTCGATCAGGAGCGTCACGCAGGTGTCGCGAAACGGCGCCTCCGCCTCTTGTTTGAACGAAAGCGGGTAGAGGGGATCAATAATGGCGCGGGGCAGGCGGGCGGGATCGAGGACGCCTTCCTCCATATCGAACAGCCAGGCGCGGTTGTGCTGCGCCATCAAACGGCGCTGCAGGCGATTCGCAAGCTTGGCGACGGCGTTTTTGAGCGGCTCGCCCAGGCGGTCGAGCTCCCGCCGCAGCCGGGTCAACTCATCGTCCGCGACCACATC
>CAYPOX010000053.1:0-15677 GCA_964412525.1 uncultured Caulobacterales bacterium | reverse complement strand
CGGCGTGTTGGAGGCGCTGACGGAGCGTTATGGCTGCGACTTTGACGCCGCGCTCGCCTGGAAAGATCATTGGATCCGTCGCGGCTTCGACGCGCTTGAGCCCCAGGTCAAATCGCTTCGGGGCGCCGGTCCGCACGCCGCCGGCGCAGCGATCACGGCGGCTGACCTGTACATCGTTCCGCAGGTTTACAACGCCCGGCGCGGAACTGTGGATTTGAGCCGCTATCCGACCCTGGCGGCCGTCGATGAAGCGTGCGTGACGCTCGAGGCGTTTCAAAGAGCGCGACCGGAAGCGCAGTCCGATGCCGTGTGATGATGTGACGGAAAACGGCGTGATCCATGTGGCGCCGCGCGAGCCGGAGCCGCGCGGTCTCTGCACCGATTGCGGCGTGTCGCGCATGACGGACGCCAAGGCGTGCGGGCGCGCATGCCAATTCATCAAGCCGGATTATCCAGGTCTCGAAGCGAAGGTGCATGGCCGCGCGCGCGACCCCGACCGGCCGGACGAACTGCATTTCGGGCCGTTTCAGCGCATGGTGCGCGCCGCGCTGAACGCGCCTCGTCAGGGCGCGCAATGGACGGGGATCGCGACCCGATTGGGCGAGCTGTTGCTGGAGACCGGCGCGGTCGACGCGGTCCTCGCCATGGCGCCCGATCCGCAGGATCACTGGCGGCCGGTCCCGGTCCTCGTCACGAAGCCGGAAGGTATGGCGCAGTGCCGCGGCATGCGCATGGGCTACGCGCCGCTGCTGTCTCTCTTGGAGCCGGCTAAGGAACGCGGCTTCAAACGGCTCGGCCTGATCGGCATCCCGTGCCAAGTCTACGCCTTGCGGGCTTTGGAAGACGAACTGGGATTTGAACGCATCTATGTCGTCGGCACGCCCTGTTCCGACAACACGACCACCGAGCGCTTCCATGAATTTCTTGCGCTTCTCTCGGACCAACCAGAGACGATCAGCTATTTGGAGTTCCGTGCCGACTATAAGGTCGAGTTGCGGTTCGATGACGGGACGAAGCGTGAGATCCCGTTTCTGAAATTGCCGATCTCCAAGCTTCCGCCGGATTTCTTCCCGCTCACCTGCCGCACCTGCGTCGACTACACCTATGTGCTGGCTGACATCACGGTCGGCTATATGGGCGGGGAGGGCGAGCAATGGCTGCTCATCCGCAATGATCGCGGGGCGGAACTGCTGGAGCTTCTGGGCGACGAGGTTCGCGTGGGCGCACCCGGCGACAAGGGCAAGCGCGCGACGGCGGTGAAGGGCTTCATCGGCAATGTGGCGCGGGCGGCCGGCGGCCTGCCCTTGCGCGCCATGCCGGATTGGGCGCGGCCCATCGCCGCCTTTTTGCAGCCGCGGATCGGGCCGCGCGGGCTGGAGTTCGCGCGGGCTCGGGTGGAGATGAAAGCGGCGGAGACGGTGCTTCACCTGAGACGGGAGGAGCCCGCCTCCATGAAGAACATGACGCCCGACCATGTCTGGCGACTGGTGCGTCCCTATGGGTTGGAGCCTGAGCCGGGCGAGCGGTCCAAGGACGACGCGGAGGCCCCTTGAACTGCGCGCCCGCATGAACGATCACCCCTGGAAAACAAGCCCCAGGGAGAGCGGTTATGGTGGAGGCGGCGCCCAAAGGCCGATCGAGGAAGGGAGCCGCCGCGCAGGAACGGTCGGCGGACAATGTGGTGGCGTTCGACGACGCGCTTGACGAAACCTATCAGCGGATCTTCACCGTTTTGGATGAAGAATCTACCGGGTCGGTCACGAAATGGGATCTGATCGAGACCCTGCGCGAAAACGGCATTCGCGTGCGCGACAAGCGCATTCACGAAACCATGCTGCGTCTGGACGAGATCGCGGATCGCGAGCCGCTCGACCTTCCTGCCTTTCGCCGGGCGGTGCACCGCGAAAACGTCACGCTTATCGAACGGGCCCTGCGCGGTGAGTTGGTGATTCCGGACTTCAAAAGCTTCGATCTGGAGCTTGCGGAGATCTTCGAAGACTGCCGGGAAGAGGCCGGCGGCCAGGTCGCCGACTACATCCCGCAACTCGCACGGGTGAATCCGGAATTCTACGCCATGACCGCCTGCACGATCGACGGGCAGATGGCGAAATTCGGCGACTGGGAAGAGACGTTCTGCATGCAATCGACATGCAAGCCGATCAATTATGCGATCGCCTTAGAACTCCATGGCGAAGGGAAAGTCCACAGCCATGTGGGGCGTGAGCCCTCGGGCCGAGGGTTCAACGAGATCACGCTGAACCCGCAAGGGCTGCCGCACAATCCGATGATCAATGCGGGCGCCATCATGTGCTGCTCTCTGATCAAGCCGGACCTGCCCTTGGCGGAGCGCTTCGGCTTCATGACCGAGATTTGGCGGGCCATGTCCGGCGATCGCAAGCCGGGCTTCGACAACGCGGTCTACCATTCCGAAAAAGATACGGCCGATCGGAACTTCGCGCTCGCTTACTTCATGCGGGAGAACGGCGCGTTTCCCGACAACACCGATTTGCACGCCACCTTGGACCTCTATTTTCAGGCGTGCTCGATCGAGATCGACGCCGAGCGCATGGCGGTCATGGCCGCCACGCTCGCCAATGCCGGCGTCTGCCCTCTGACGGGCAAGAAAGTGTTCAGCGCCGACACGGTGAAAAACGTCCTGTCCCTGATGTTCTCCTGCGGCATGTACGATTTTTCCGGCGAATACGCCTTCACCGTGGGATTGCCCGCAAAGTCCGGCGTGTCCGGGGGATTGATGATCGTGGTGCCGAATGTGTGCGGCTTTGCGGTTTGGTCGCCGCGCTTGGACGCCCTCGGCAACACGGTTCGAGGCGTGGCCATCTCGAAGAGGCTCGTCGAGCGCTTCAACTTCCACAATTACGACAGCCTGGTGGATCATGGAGACAAGATCGATCCGCGGACCCACCATGCGGTGAACGCGGGCGATCCGGCCTTCCTGGTCAACAGCGCGGCGGCGAAGGGCGACGTGAACGAGTTGAAGCGCCTCGTCGCCTATGGCGTTCCGCTGGGCGTGGCGGATTATGACGGCCGCACCCCGCTTCATCTCGCCGTTTGCGAAGGCCATGAGCGGGCCGTGCGCTTCCTCATCAGCCGCGGCGCGGATTGTTCCGCGAAGGACCGCTGGGGACACACCTGCGTGGACGACGCCAAAACGAACAAGCGCGAGAGCATTTTGCGCTTGCTGGAGGAGGCGCAATCCTCCGAGGATGCGGCGGCGTGAGCGCGGCGTTTCGGCGTTGGGCCGGAGTGGTGATCACAGGGGGCCTCGCCGCGACGCCGGCCGGGGCTGAGGACGTCTCGCTTGATTGGCTTGAAGGCTGTTGGGTCACGGAAAGCGGCGGGACCGAAGAACGTTGGATGGGCGCCCATGGCGATCTTTGGTTTGGGGTCGGTTTGACGCTCAAGGACGGACGCGTCGTCTTTTTTGAGCAGATGCGGATCGATCGGGCCGAGGACGGCTTCGTCTTCAACGCCTATCCGCGCGGCGAGGGGCCGTCGCTTTTTCGATCCGTCGCCGTGGGCGCCACCGCGATCACCTTTGAAAACCCCGATCACGACTATCCGCAGCGGATCGCCTATATGCGCGACGGCGACGGGCTGACCGCACGCATCTCGCTTGCGGACGGAACCAATCCCAACGATTGGTCGTTTCGGTCTTGCCCTTGAGTCTCTCGGCCCCGGCGAAGGCGTCGGCGCTCGCGCGCCGTTTGGGTTCCACGAGTCGTCTCCCCTGTTCCGGTCAGCGTGAGCGTCGGCCCCATACGGTCAAGCGACGGACCGGGCCCGCGCCGCCGACCGTTCGCCGCGGCCGAACGGTCGCTCGTCGATCCGCGATGGCGAGACCGCGTCCGAAGACGTAGCGACATGCATGCGGCTCACCGCCCCGGGCCGCGTCGACATAGGGACGCTTCGCGTCATGAATCTCACGCGCCTCGCTCTGCGCCAGCCGGCCGGTTTGGCCGCCGCGCTCGCCATCGTCGCCGCCGCCGGCCTGTGGGCCGTCTCAACCCTGCCGATCCAACTCTTCCCGAGCATTGAGCGGCCCGCCGCGTGGGTCGGCGCCAATTGGCGCGCCGCCAGCCCCCAGGAGATGGAGGCGGAGATCCTCGAGCCGATGGAGGAGGCGCTCCAAGGCATTCCCGGACTGTCGGTCATGGAGTCGAACGCGCAGCAGGGCTTCGCCAATGTGGGCATGACCTTCGCGCTCGACACGGACATGGATCGCACGCTGATCGAGATCATCTCGCGATTGAACCAGCTGCCGCCCATGCCCCGGGATGCGGACGGCCCTTGGGTCAATTTGGCGGGCGGCGACGCGAATGAGACGCTGATTTACTATTTCATCCAGCGGCTGCCCGGAAACGAAACGTCGCTCGAAGAGTCGGTCACGTTCATCGAGGATCAGCTGATCCCGGACATTGAGGCCGTGTCCGGCGTGGCCGAGGTGGAGCTGCAGGCAGGCTCGGGCGCCGCGCGCCAATTGCAGATCGACATGGATTTGAACGCGCTCGCCGCCTATGGCGTGTCCGTTCCCCAGGTCGCGGAAGCGGCCGGCCGGGCCGATGACGTCTCGGCTGGCTTCGCTGATGTGGGCCGGCGCCGGTATCAGGTTCGTTTCGAAGGCCGGTTCGATCCGGGCGATCTGGAGGAGTTGGTGCTTGTTTGGCGCGACGGCGCGCCAGTGAGGCTCGGCGACGTGGCCGACGTGACGGTCGCGCGCGACGATCCGTTCAATTTCGCCTATCAGAACGGCAACCCGGCCATGAGCATGCGCATTCGCAAAGAGGCCGGCGCCAACGTCCTCGCCACCATCGACGAAGTGAAGGCGATCATGGACGCCGCCATCGTCGAGAAGCTCGAGCCGAACGGCCTCTCCGCGGCGCAGAGTTTCGATCCGTCGGTGTTCATTTTGCGCGCGATCGATCTGTTGCGGACCAATTTGGCCTTGGGGGTCATCTTGGCCGTGGGGGTGCTTTGGCTGTTCGTGCGCCGCACCCGCATGACGCTTCTGATCGCGGCGATGATCCCGATCTCGATCTTGGCCACTTTGACCATCCTCAAGCTCGCGGATCGAACGCTGAACGTGATCTCCTTGGCGGGGCTCGCCTTCGCCGTGGGCATGACATTGGACGCGGCGATCGTCGTTTTGGAAAACATCGTGCGCCTGCGCGACGGCGGCATGGAGAAGACGAAGGCGGCGCGTCTGGGCGCCAAGCAAGTTACCGGCGCGTTGATCGCGTCCACCGCCACGACCGTCGCGATCTTTATGCCTGTGCTTTATATGCGCGAGATTGAAGGCCAGCTCTTCGCGGATTTGGCGCTGACCATTGCAGTGGCGGTGGCCATGTCGTTCATCGCGGCGATCACGGTGCTGCCGGCGGCGTCGGATCGGTTTCTGAAGGAACGCGCGGCGGCGCCGGATAGCGGCCGCCGTTTGTCGAAGCTTGCGGACGGTCTGGTCGCCGTCACCAACACCCCATGGCGCCGGCGCGGATTGATCATGACGCTCTTCGCGGCGCCCATCCTGCTCGCCTGGGCGTTGACGCCCCAGCTCAGCTATCTGCCGCCGGTGAAGCGGGACGCGGTCGACGTCTTTTTCGACATTCCCCAGGGCGCGGCTCTCGAAACCGTCCGCCGCTACGTCGCCGAGCCCGTGATCGAGCGCCTCCAGCCATTCATGGACGGATCCCGGGAGCCGTCGCTGAAAAACTATTACTTCATCTCTTGGGGCCAGGGCGCGACGGTCGGCGCGCGGGTCAACGATATGGGCCAGATTCAGGAGTTCGAGCGCATCATGCGCGAAGAGATCCTGATCGATTTGCCGGACGTTCAAGCCTTCGCCAGCCAAGGCAATCTCTTTGGCGGCTTCGGCGGCGGCGGCGAAAACATCGCCGTCTATGTCCAAAGCCGGGACCGCGATGCGATCGCCTCCGCATCCTTGCGCGCGACGGATCTCTTGCGCGAGCGGTTTCCCGGCGCGAATGTCTGGCCGCAACCGAGCCCGAACGTGGCCCAGCCGGAATTGCGGGTTCTGCCCAATGATCGCCGCTTGCAAGAGGTGGGTTGGACGCGCACCGATCTCGGCCGCGTGGTCCGCGCCCTCGGCGACGGCCTTTGGCTCGGCGAGCATTTCGACGGCGAAGATCGCCTCGACATCATCTTGAAGGGCGATGGCTGGGGGACGCCGGAAGAGTTGGAGTCCGCGCCCCTGGTGACGCCGACCGGCGAGACCGTCTCGCTCGGCGATCTCGCCCAGGTGGAGCGCGGAGTCGGGCCCTCGCAGATCCGCCGGGTGAACCAGCGGCGCACGATCACGGTTCAATTCTCGCCGCCGCAAGGCGTGGCGCTGAAAGAGGCGCTGGACATCATCAAGGCGGAGGTGGAGCCGGAGATCCGATCGTTGCTTCCGGCCGACGGATCCATCGCCTATGGCGGATCCGCCGATGATCTGGAGCGGGCGATCCGCGCCATGGCCAGCAATTTCCTCGTCGCGCTGGGCGTCTTGTTCCTGCTGACCGCGACTTTGTTCAAATCCGTGCGGGA
Source organism: uncultured Caulobacterales bacterium (assembly GCA_964412525.1). Classification (GTDB taxonomy): domain Bacteria; phylum Pseudomonadota; class Alphaproteobacteria; order Caulobacterales; family CAYPOX01; genus CAYPOX01. The sequence continues at coordinate 9,116 of CAYPOX010000053.1, read as the reverse complement.
CGCGGCCTATGTGGTGGTGACGATCCCGCTCGCCGCGGCCGGCGGCGTGGCCGCGCTACGCGTGCTCAATCTCGTCGCGTTCCAGCCCATGGATCTGTTGACCATGATCGGCTTCCTGATCCTGCTCGGTCTCGTCGTGAACAACGCGATCCTGCTGGTGGCGCGGACCCGCCAAGCCGAGGCGGAGGGGCTCGCCCGCCGCGAGGCGGTTCGGGAAGCGCTGCGCACACGCTTGCGCCCGATCTTCATGAGCACCTTGACCAGCCTTCTCGGCATGGCGCCGTTGGTGCTGATGCCCGGCGTCGGCAGCGCGATCTATCGCGGCATGGCCGCGGTCATTGTCGGAGGCATGGCCATCAACGCGGCTTTCACGCTCCTTCTCATTCCTTCCCTGTTGCGACTCGGCGAGGGGGCCGCCGAGCGCCGCAGGACGGAAACGCTCGCCCTCCATCCCCAACCCGCCGAATGAGGACCGCCATGAAACGACACCTCGCCCCCTATGCGCTCGCGTCCTGCCTCGCCGCCATGGCGACGCCCGCCGCCGCCCAGGAGCAAGCCCCACCGCCGGTCAAGGTGGCCACGGAAGAGATCCGTATGGCCGATTTCGCGCCGAAGGCTTGGGCGCCGGGAACCGTGGCCCCGCGCTTCGACGCCGACATTCCCGCCGAGGTCGCGGGTCGGGTGACGCATATCCAAGAGGTCGGCGAACGCGTCGAGGCGGGCGAGGCGATCGCACGCATCGACGATGCACGCTTGCGGCTCGCGGTCGACGAGCAGCGCGCCGACGTGGAGCGTTTGGAGGCGCTGCTGGTGCTGGCGGAGAAGACGCTTGCGCGGCAGGAGGAGCTCGCCGAGCGCGGGGCGAGCTCGCTGAGCGGGCGCGATCAGGCGCAAGCGGATCTGGCGACGGCGCGTGCGGCGCTCAACCAAGCGCGCGCGGTCGCCGGCCGATTGGAGCGCGATCTCGCCGACGCGGTCATCCGCGCGCCGTTCGCGGGTCAAATCGTCGAACGCATGGTGACCGTGGGCGAATACGCGCGCGAGGTCGATCCGGTCGCGCGATTGGTCGACACCGAACGCAAGGAAGTCACGGCCCGGGCGCCGCTCGCGACCGCACGCTATTTGGAGGCCGGCGGCTTGATCGTGCTCGAGACCCAGGACGGCGAACGCTATGACGCCAGCGTCCGCGCGATCGCCGAGACAGGCGATGCGGCCGCGCGCGTGGTTGAAATCCGCGCCGCATTGCCGACGACGCGCCGTTGGATCGCGGGCGAAGCGGTCAGCCTTGGCGCGCCGACGGCGCCGGCGCGGGTGGCCATGGCCGCGCCGCGCGACTCTCTGGTGCTTCGGCAGGATGGCGCCTTCGTCTTCGTGGTCGATACGGAAGGCAAGGCGCGCCGGGTCGAGGTCGCGACCGGGGCCGGATCTGGATCATTGATCGAAATCCAAGGCGATGTTCAAATCGGGGACTCGGTTGTCGTGCGAGGCGCAGAACGTCTGCGCGACGGGCAGGCCGTTGAGGCGGCGAGAGGAGTTACATGAAAGGCCCCGAAATGACCCGCACCGCGTTTCGGTTGGCGCATTGGTTCGCCGATCGGGGGCGTCTGTTCTGGGGCCTCCAAGTCGGCGGATGGGCCTCCTATTTCGTGCTCTACTTCACGCTGAGCCTGGAAATGGGCCGTGCGGATTGGACTTTCAGCAAGTTTGGGCCGCCCGCCGCCACGATGGCCGTGGTCGCCGCGCTGCTCGGCTTCGGCCTTTCGTCCTTGATGCGATACCCGTTTCGCCGCCTGCGGCGCATGCCCATCGGCGAAGCCTTGTTGTTCGCCGTTCCTTTCTTGGTGGCGGGGTCTTTGGCGTTCGGCTTCGCGGAGTTCCGAGCGTCGGTCATCGTTTGGAATTATGACCACACCAACTGGCTCAAATTCATCTACATGGTCCCGACGAAGCTTTATCTGCTTGGCGCATGGACCGCGTTGTACTTCTCCATCACCTATTACCTTGAGATGCGGCGCGAGATGGAGCGCGCCATCCGCGCGGACGCCGCCGCCCAGCAGGCCCAATTGAAGATGCTGCGCTATCAGCTCAATCCACATTTTCTGTTCAATGCGCTGAACGCCGTCTCCGCCTTGATCTTGGAGAACGACAACCGCCGCGCCGACAAATTGGTAGCCCGGCTTTCAGCCTTTCTGCGCCATTCTTTGATGACCGAGGCGCGGGAGCGGGTGACCGTGGACCAAGAGATCGCCGCCAATCTTCTCTATCTCGAAATCGAAAAGGAGCGCTTCGCCGACCGGCTGCACTTCACGACGGAGATTGAGGAGGAGGCGCGGCGGGCTTTGGTGCCGAGCCTGGTGCTTCAACCCCTGATCGAGAACGCCGTGAAATACGCCGTCGCGCCGCGCGAAGAGGGCGGATCGATCCGGGTGCGGGCTTTGGCGCGCCGCGATCGGCTCATCCTTCGCGTTGAGGATGACGGCCCTGGTCTACCGGCGAAGGTGGCGGCGCGACCGGAATCCACGGCGTCTTGCGGCCTTGGACTGGCGAACACGGCCGAGCGCTTGCGTCATGTTTATGGCGATGCGCACGCGTTCCATGCGCGCACGGGCGTCAATGGCGGCGCCGAAATCGAAATCGACATTCCCCTGGAGCAGGCGCCGCGCGAGGCGGTCGTGAGCTTGTTGCGGAGGGCCGCGTGAGCGTGAATGTCATGGAGTTGGCCGCGCTGCTCGTGGACGACGAGCCCTTGGCCCGTCGGGCTTTGACCCGGCGTCTGGAGGATTTGGGCGGCGTGCGCATTGTGGGCGAGGCGGCGAATGGGCGCGAGGCGCTGGAATCGATCCGCAGCCTTCGCCCGGACGTGGTGTTTTTGGACATCCGAATGCCGGGTTTGGACGGCCTCGACGTGGCCGGCGCGCTGGAGGACGGCGCCGCGCCGCTTGTGGTGTTCGTGACAGCCTATGACGAGTTCGCCGTGGAGGCCTTTGAGCGGCGTGCGGTCGATTATCTGCTCAAGCCGGTGGACCCGGCGCGTCTGGAGGAGACCTTGACGCGCGTGCGCGCGCGTGCGCGCCAGCGCGACGCTGCGGGCGAAGCCGACCGCCTTCGGAGCGTGCTTTCCGATCTTGGCTACGAAACGGACGGGCAGCCTGCCTTCGCCCAAAGGCTTGCAATCCGCGACCGTGGGGCGACCACGATCGTGGCGTGCGACGACATCGACTGGATCGAGGCGGCCGGCGACTATGTCTGTATCCACGTGGGTCCGCAGACGCATATTTTGCGCGAAACCATGAAGAGCATCATCAAACGGCTCGACCCGACGAACTTTAAGCGGGTCCACCGCTCGGCGATCGTCAATTTGACCAAGGTCAAGGAACTGAATGCAGCCGAGGACGGGTCGAGCCGCGTGGTGCTGCATACGGGCTCGACCTTGCGTTTAGGACGAAATTACCGCTCTGACATTCGAGAAGTGTTGACGTCCCGGCAAGACCGCTGACGACCGGCGCCAAGCGCGTCGTCACACCGTCACATTTCTGCGGTCCACGGACGAATTCCCGGCTGCGTTGTCACAAGCGTGTCACGCACGTGCTGCATTAGCGAACTTATCGCGCGGGGAAGCGCGGCTCGTCTCGAGTCGCGGCGCGGCAGTGCGTTAGGGGCACGGGGGACGAAGATCATGATGCATCGAAACTGGGCTTCTCGGAGCGCCTTATTGGCGTCGACGGCGGTCGTGACGGTCGGCGCCGGTGTGGCGCAAGAGGCGAGCGCGCCGGTGATTGAAGAGGAATTCGTCATCCGAGGGCAATTCGTTCCGGATGAGAAGCGCGCCACCTCGGAAGTCTCCAACGTTTTGGACGAAGAGGCCTTGTCTCTGACCGGCGACTCCAACATCGCGGAGTCGCTGAAACGCGTGACCGGGCTGTCGCTGGTCGGCGGCAAATTCGTCTTCGTCCGCGGTCTCGGCGAGCGCTACTCGCAGACGCTGTTGAACGGCGCGCAACTGCCGAGCCCGGAACCTCTGCGCCGCGTCGTGCCCTTGGACATCTTTCCGAACACGTTGCTGTCCGGCGTGCTTGTCCAAAAGACTTACTCGCCCGAGTTTCCGCTCGATTTCGGCGGCGGCGTGGTGAACCTGCGCAGCTCGCGCATCCCGGATGCGCGCTTTTTCGAGGTCGGCTTCTCGGGCAGCATCGACACCGCGACGCATACCGAGGACATCGTCACCCATAACGGCGAGAGCACCGACTGGACCACCGCCGATTGGGGCGCACGGGAGTTTCCGGAGATCCTTCGCGGTTTCGAGCGCGGCCAGGAAAGCGCGCAGGGCGAAGAGCTTCGCGAACTGGCCGGGGAAAGCCTGCGCTTGAGCGGATACGACGTGAATGTAGATTCCACGCCCTTCGCCAATCACGGCTTCGAAGTTTCTTATGGTGACAATTATTATTTGGGCGGCCACCGTTTTGGGCTGTTGTTCGCGACGGATTACGGCGGAAGCTGGAACAACAATGTGGGCATTCGCCGCGATTTCGTCGTCAACGAATCTCCGGACGGCGAGATCGAATTGGACTCCAACAATGACTTTTCGCCAGCCGCGGGCTCGTGCGTGGAGGAGGGCGTTGAGGATTGCGGCTTGTTCAACACCACGCGCAGCATCAGTTTGAATGGAATCGTCGCGGTGGGTTGGGAGCCCTCCGCGGACCACGCCTTCCAAATCACGTCGATCGTGCTGCGCTCCACCGACAAGGAGACCCTTCTCCAGCGCGGTGAGTCCGGGGCGGATCCGGGAACGCCGAGAGAACTCGTTCGGAATGATTGGGTCGAGCGGCAGGCTTGGGCCAATCAGGCCATGGGCGACCACCAATTCGACGTCTTGGCGGATCTTTGGCCGGGATTTTCGCTGACGAATTTCAAATGGCGCGCGGTCTACTCCAAGGCTGATCGCGACGTGGAGGACCGGAAGCAATATTCGCGCGAGTTGACCAGCGCCGGTAATTTCCGACTTGAAACGCGGCCAAATGAGTTTTTCCTCACCAACGGGACGTTGGAGGACGAAACGGTCGAGTTTTTCGGCGACATCATCCAACCGCTTTCGGTTTTCGGCCGGGCGGTCGATATCAAAATCGGCGGCGGCTACAACCGCACCCTTCGCGACTCGGAAGTCTTGCGGTTCGGCTATGACTTCGTTCTACAAGATCTCGTCCCCGGCGACCCGCGCGCAAGCATCTTCGCCCGCAACGACCTTCTTGAACAAAATGTGGGCAGCATCATCACGGCGGAGAACATTCGTCCCGGCGGACTTGAGGTGATCAATCTGACCGACGCGTCGGACACATTCGGCGCGCGGCTTCGGACGTTGTCAGGCTATTTCCAGTTGGATGCGGAACTGGCGCCGACCGTGCGGATGGCCGCCGGCTTCCGCTGGGAGGGATCCGAGCAAGCGGCGACGACGATCACCCGCTCGACGCTGCGTTGCCCGGAGCTTATCGGCTCTGCGCGGATTTTGCCGGAATGCGCCGAAAACCCGTTGGCCGATATTCCAGGCGGCACGGAGGTTGTGTTCCCGCTGGAAGAGCGGTTCCTTTTGCCGGCGGGCACGCTGACCTGGGAGTTTCTACCCAATTACCAGTTCCGGATCGGGGCGAGTCAAACGATCAACCGTCCATCCCTACGCGAATTGTCCTTCGCGCAGTTCATTGATCCGGATCGTGACGTCTTGGTGCAGGGCGATCCGTCTCTGGCGATCGCTCGGGTCAACAATTACGACGCCCGTCTTGAGTGGTATTTCGGCAAAGCTCAATATTTGAGCATCGCGGGATTCTACAAAGATTTCACCGATCCGATCGAACAGATCCGCCGACGCGAAGGCAACACGTTGTTCCGTTCCTTCCAGAATGCGGAGACCGCCAATCTGTTTGGGGCGGAGATCGAATGGGAGTTGCGGTTGCCCTTCCTCGATCGGCCGCTCGCGAAAGTTTTTCCTTATGCGAAGAGCTGGGAACTCTTCTTCAACGGCAACGTCTCCGTGATCCGTTCCGACGTGACGTTGCGCTTCGATCCGCGCAATCCGGTGACCAATGAGAACCGCGACCTGCAGGGGCAATCGGGCGTGCTGGCCAACTCGCAGTTCGGCTATGAAGATGTGGAGCGCGGCGAGCGCATGCTTGTCTTGTTCAACTACACCGGCGACCGGATCCAGGACGTGGGCGTTCAGGGCGCTCCGGACTTCATCGACCAAGCCCAGTATCTCGTGGATTTCGTCTACAAGAAGGAATTCTATGTGGGATCGGGCGTCTACGAATTGGGCTTTGAGGCGCGCAACCTGCTTGGCGAAGAGTTTCAGTTGACGGTGGGCGATCTCGACGCCGAGCTCTGGGAAATCGGCCGCAGTTTCGAGGTGAGCTTCAAAATCCGCTACTGAGCCCGATTTGAGGCGGATCGCGCATCCGGCGTTTCGTCAGGCCGTGGGTTGACCGTTTTCGCGAAGGCGCCCCGGCGGGAAGCGCGAGGGTTGTCGCGTTTGCGCAACAGCGTGTGACGGATTGTCCAATCATTCGAACCCCGGCGCTTCAATCCGCACACGGCATCCGGTATTCTGCCCGTTCAAATTGCGAGACGGAGCAACCGTCGACGCGTTCAGGGGGAGGAATCATCATGGCGGCCAGCACGCCTTTTCACGCACGCGCGCTATTTACGGCGACAGCTTTGGCGTCGCCCTGGCTTTTCGCGCCCGCCTTCGCTCAAGAGAGCACGGCGAGTGAAGAAACGACGGCGCAGCCCATTGAAGAAGTGGTCGTGACGGCCCGCCGGCGCGAGGAAAGTCTTCAGGACGTCCCGCTTTCGGTGACCGCGTTCAGCGGCCAACAACTCCAGGATCTGGGCGCGGAAGATCTGACCTATCTCAGTCAGACGACCCCGAACGTCACTTTGGAGGTGTCGCGCGGCACCAACACGACGCTCACAGCTTTCATCCGCGGCGTTGGTCAGCAGGATCCGGTCGCCGGCTTCGAACAGGGCGTCGGCATTTACGTCGACGACGTCTATCTTAACCGCCCCCAAGCCGCCGTGTTGGACCTTTATGAGGTCGAACGAGTCGAGGTCCTCCGCGGCCCCCAGGGCACGCTTTACGGTCGGAACACGATCGGCGGCGCGATCAAATATGTCACGAAACGATTGAGCGACGAACCGACCGTAAATTTGCGCGTGTCCGGCGGCACCTATCGGCAGTTGGATGCGGTGGGGTCCTTCAGCACGCCGGTCGTGGAGAATTTCAAAATTGGCGGCGCGATTGGACGTTTCTCGCGCAACGGGTTCGGCGAGAACATCAATATCGAGGGTCTCGACAACTACAATAAAGATATCTTGGCGGGCCGTTTGAGCGCCGAGTTCACGCCGACCGACCGGATGTTTTTCCGGATCGCAGGCGATTATCTCGTCGACGACTCCGATCCGCGCCAAGGCCATCGCTTGATCACGAGCCTCGTGTCTGGAGAGCCGGTGCTCAACAGCGTGTTCGACACGCGCGCCGGCCTGAATACGCCGGAACAGCGAGTCGAGGCGCGGGGCATCGCCGGCAATGCGGAGATCCAAGTCACGGACGAACTGACCTTCAAGGCGATCTTGGCGTATCGAGATGATGAGAGCAGCTCGCCTATCGATTTCGACAGCCTCCCGGCGCAGGACGTCGACGCGCCGGTCATCTACGAAAACGACCAATGGTCGGCGGAGTTCCAGGCGCTTTATACGAACCGCTTTGTCGCCGGCATTGTGGGCTTTTACTATTTGGACGCCTTCGCCTCGAACACCTTCGACGTCATTCTGGGGGAAACAGGCGCGTTGGTCGGGCTTCCGGGCCTTAACGCGTTCACGTTCGGCGAGGTCGACACGAGAACTTGGGCGATTTTCGGCGACGCCAGCGTGGACCTTCTTGAAGTGTTCGGCATGGAGGGCGGGCGCTTCTTAGAGAAGCTCGAGCTTTCCTTCGGCGGCCGTTACACGAGCGACGAGCGCTCGTCGCGCATCATCCGATCGACCTTCCTCGGCGGCTTTTCGCCGACCTTTGGCGGCGAAGATCGTGCGCCGATCGCCGTGACGTCGGACTTTGACGGATCGGAAACGTTTTCGGATTTCAATCCGCGCGCCAGCATCAGCTACGGCCCGATCCCGCAGGTGAATCTCTACTTTACTTACAGCCAGGGCTTCAAAGGCGGCAGCTTTGACCCGCGCGGCCAAACCACGGCGACTCCGGATTTCGACGGCGACGGCCAAGTCTCCGAAGACGAGATCTTCGATTTCTTGCTGTTCGAACCGGAAACGGTTGATTCCTATGAGTTCGGGCTGAAGTTCGACGCGTTTGGCGGGCGGTTCCGCGGCAGCGCCGCCTACTTCATCGCCGACTATTCGGACGTCCAAATCCCGGGCTCGGTGGGCGTCGACACGGATGGCGACGGTTTTTCCGACACCTTCGCCGGAATCACCTCCAATGCGGCGAGCGCCGACCTTTCCGGCATCGAGTTCGAAAGCAACGCCATTCTCGGCCAAAGCGTCTTGTGCGACGGCGACAGCTTCTCTTTGGCGACCACGATGGGTCATATCAACGCGCAATTTAATGAGTTCATCGACGCGTTCGGCACGGACGTCGCAAACCAACGCACGTTCCAAAACACGCCGAAATTCACGGCGTCAGGCACATTCCGTTATGATGCGCCGCAACGGATGTTCGGCATGGAAGGCGTGTTGTCGATGTTGCACACCTTGTCCTATCGCAGCAGAGCCAGCCAATTCGAAGCGCGCAATCCGTTCTTGGATCAGGGCGCCTTCACGCTCTACGACGCCAGCCTGATCTGGGCGCCGGACAACGGCCATTGGACGATCGGCGTCTATGCGCGCAACATTTTCAACGAGGAGTACATCGTCGCCGGGTACAATTTCGTGAACCAAAACGACGACGGATCCTTCACGCCGACTTTGGGAACGGAAGGTGTTTTGACCGGCTTCTACGGCAATCCGCGCACCGTGACCGGCACGGTGACGGTGTCGTTCTGATCCGGGCTCAAGCCGGCGGGCATAGGCCCGCCGGAGGGTAAGGGGGGGGAGCCCCCCCCCCCAACCCCCACCAC
>CAYPOX010000052.1:0-15973 GCA_964412525.1 uncultured Caulobacterales bacterium | reverse complement strand
TGTGGGGCCATGGACGGTGGTTTGGCGTGGCGGGCACGATTGGGCCGCGATCGGCGAACGCATCCGGAAGGTCGCCGCTCTGCCCGAGTCTTTTGAGGCTGCGTGACCGCGCAGGTTCGAAGCTTGGGCCTTGTCGGCGCGCGCGGCTATGTGGGCCGCGAATTGTTGAGCTTGATCGCGATCCATCCGCACCTGCAGATCGCTTACGCCGTGTCCCGCAGCGGCGCACGCCGCGAACTGGCGGACATAGCGCCGGAATTTCCGATCGGCCTAACCTTTGAGGATTTGACGCCGGAGGCGGCTGCGGCGCGCGGGGCTGACGCGGTGGTGCTGATGACGCCGAACGGCGAGGCCGCGTCTTGGGCCAGGGCCATCGAGGCGACATCGCCGGAGACCGTGATCGTCGACGTCTCCACGGATCATCGATTTGATGACGGCTGGATTTACGGCCTTCCTGAGCGCAATCGCGACCGCCTTCACGGCGCAAGGCGGATCGCCAATCCCGGATGTTACGCCACGGCGCTCGCCTTGGCGGCGGGACCGCTGCTGCCGGTGCTTCACGGACCCGTCCACGCCTTTGGCGTGTCCGGTTATTCCGGCGCAGGACGGACGCCGAACCCGCGCAACGATCCGGAACGTGTCCGGGACAATCTGATGCCCTATGCGCTCGCCGATCATATGCATGAACGGGAGTCGCGGCGGCACCTCTCCGCCGACATACGCTTCGCGCCGCATGTGGCTCCGTTCTTTCGGGGGCTGACCGTCACCGTGATGGCCGATTTGCGCATGGAGATGGGGCATGACGACCTGCGCGGCCTCTATAGGACGGCCTATTCCGACGAGCCGATGGTGGTGTTCACCGAGACGGCCCCAGAGGCGCGGGACGTGGCCGATCGGCCCCACGCGGCCGTCGGCGGCGTGACGGTCGCCGATGACGGACGCCGCGCGATCGTCGTGGGCGCGGTCGACAATCTTCTCAAGGGGGCGGCGTCCCAAGTGATACAGAACCTCAACCTGGCCTTCGGCTTCGACGAGACGACGGGCCTGCGCGTTTCCGAGCCGCGCAAGTGACCAAGGACGGCGGGTCGAAGGCCAATCCGATGTGGGGCGGTCGGTTCGCCTTGGCGGCGGACGATTTGATGACGCGCATCAACGCTTCGGTCGCGTTCGATCAACGCTTGGCGGAGCAGGACGTTCGGGGCTCCCGCGCCCATGCGGCCATGTTGGCGGCCCAGGGCGTGATCAAGGCCGAGGACGCCGCGGCGATCGACCAAGGCTTGGTTGCGATCCTGGAGGAGATCCGCGCAGGCGGTTTCCCTTGGGCCGATGCGCTCGAAGACGTTCACATGAACATTGAAGCGCGCTTGACCGAGCGGATCGGCGCGCCGGCCGGTCGATTGCACACCGCGCGATCGCGCAATGACCAAGTGGCGACGGACCTTCGCCTTTGGGTTCGGGAGGCGCTGGATCGTGAAGTCGCGGGGGTGCGTGCGATCCAAGCGGCGTTGGTGATCCAGGCGGAAGCCCATGCCGACGCGGTGATGCCCGGCTTCACCCATCTCCAAGTCGCGCAGCCGGTGACTTTCGGCCATCACTGCCTCGCTTATGTCGAGATGTTGGAGCGGGACGCGGGACGGCTCGCCGACGCCCGCGTCCGGTTGAACGAAAGCCCGCTCGGCGCGGCTGCGCTGGCGGGAACGCCCTACCCAATTGATCGCGACGCCACCGCACACGCGCTCGGTTTCGCGCGCCCCATGAGAAACTCCCTTGACGCTGTATCGAGCCGCGACTTTGCGTTGGAGGCGATGTCCGCCGCGGCCATTCTGGCGGTGACGCTCTCTCGTCTCGCGGAAGAGATTGTGTTTTGGACATCGCCGCTCGTCGGCTTCGCAACGCTTTCCGACCGCTTCTCCACCGGGTCGTCCATCATGCCGCAAAAGCGCAATCCGGACGCGGCGGAGCTCGTACGCGGCAAGACCGGTCGGATCGCCGGCTCGTTTCAAAGCTTGTTGACGACGGTCAAAGCACTGCCGCTCGCCTACGCAAAAGATCTGCAGGAAGATAAAGAGCCGGTGTTCGACGCGTTCGATCAGCTCGACGTCATGCTTCCGGCGATGGCCGGCATGATCGCCGATCTGACCATCAATCGCGCACGCATGGCGGCCGCGGCCGGTTCAGGTCACGCCACCGCGACCGATCTTGCGGACTGGCTTGTGCGCGAAGCCGGCTTGCCCTTTCGCGAGGCCCACCACGTGACCGGTCGGGTGGTCGCGGAAGCGGATCGTTTGGGCGTGGCGTTGTGGGACATGCCGCGCGCAAGCCTAGCAGGGATCGATCCACGCCTGCCGGAGCGCCTCGACGAAATCTGTTCCGTCGAGGCGTCCGTCAGGTCGCGAACCAGCCCGGGAGGGACGGCGCCGGTCCGCGTCTTGGAGCAAGCCGCGGCGTGGCGCGCGCGGCTTGAAGGCGAAACCTAGGAGCTTTCGCCCCAGACCTTACGGAGGCGGGCGTCGCGCCCACACGCCGTACGGTAAAATCGATAACGCACCGGATTCTTGATGTAGTAATCCTGGTGATAATCTTCAGCCTCATAAAACGCGGAAACGGGTTGAATTTCCGTTACGATCGGCTCGTCGGAGGCGAGGCGTTCGCGCGCCCATGACTTGGAGGCTTCCGCGGCGACGCGTTCTTCGTCCGAGGCGACGAAAATGGCCGCGCGGTAGGATTCGCCCTTGTCGCAAAACTGACCATGGGCGTCGAACGGATCGATGTTGCGCCAATAGACCTCAAGCAAGGTCGCGTAGTCGACCTTGGCCGGATCGTAGGTGACGCGCACGGCCTCGTAATGACCCGTGCCGCCTGCGGAGACCTGCTTGTAGGTTGGGTTGTCGATCCGCCCGCCGGTGTAGCCCGAGGTCGTGGCGATGACGCCGTCGAGCTTGTCGTAGGGCGGCTCCATGCACCAGAAGCAACCTCCGGCGAAGATCGCCTCGCGGGTTTCAGTCGGCGCCGGTCCTGGAGAGGGCTCCTGCGCCCCGCCTGGGCCGATCAGCATCATGACGAAAACGAATGCGACCACCAGCATCGCGCCGATGGGGGCGATGCGCGCAAACCGGATCATGAGCGCGCCTCCGCAGTCGGTTTGAACGTCATGGCGACGCCGTTCATGCAGTAGCGTAAGCCGGTCGGCGGCGGCCCGTCCTTAAAGACGTGACCCAAATGGCCGCCGCAGCGGGCGCAGTGAACTTCGGTGCGGACCATAAAGAAGCTGCGGTCGAGCGAGGTGCCGATCGCGTCCGGCGAGATCGGCGCCCAAAAGCTCGGCCAGCCGGTCCCGCTGTCGAATTTCGCGTCCGAGGCGAAGACGGGGAGATCGCAACCGGCGCATTCATAAATCCCGCTTCGCTTTTCCGCGTTGAGGGGACTTGTGAAGGCCCGTTCGGTCGCGTGTTGACGAAGCACGCGGAACTGCGCCGGCGTGAGCCGTGCGCGCCATTCCGCCTCGGACAGCGTCATTTCGAAGTCGCCCTCGGGTTCGCCGGCCTGCGCCTCGCTTCGAAGGCCGCGCCAACCGAGCGCGCCGAGCGCTGCGAGCCCAAGACCGCCGACGGTCCAACGTCGCGTCATCATTCCATTCATCTCCTTAAATCGAGAGAGTGAAGAATGATCCACATGGCGGCGAGCGCCAATCGGGCCCCGGTCACGAAGCGTTGAGAAGCCGAGCGTGGGGCGATCACGACCGCGTCAGGCGGGGATCCTTAGCAGGGTTGGATGAAAACGCCTTTCGGCGGCGTGGTGTTTCCAATCGCGCAGGCGCCGTCAAAGGCGGATGGCTCCGGAGGGTGACGGAACCGCGTCAAATCCACGTCTTCCAAGCGCGATCCGGCGAAGTCGGCGCCGCGCGCGTCTGCCCCGTCGAAACGGACGCGCACGAATTGGCCGCCGACAAAGTCTGCGCTTTGGATCGCGGCGCTCCGGAAGTCGGTGTCGATCACTTGGGCGCCGCCAAAGGACGCGCCGCTTAGAGCCGCATTGTTGAAGCTGCAACGTTCCATATGGACGCCGTCAAAACGCACCTTGGCCATGGACGCATTGTTGAAGCGGGTGTCGAAGAGGGTCGAGCCGGCGAAATCAACCTGGTTGAGACTGGCGTTCAGAAACACGCCGCCCAAGACCGTGCTGCCCTCGATTGCGAGGCCGTTGATCGCCGCCCCGCTCAAATCGGGTTGCCGCAGCGTGCTTCCGACAATCCTGACATCGTTCACCAATTGGTTCGACGCGTCGACCGCGCGCAAATCTGCCGCCACAAGACGTGCGCCGCTCGTGAGCAGGGATCCGACTTGGCTGACCGGCGCTGGAGGGGCGGCCGGCGCTGGGGGAGCCTTCGGCGCAGGGGCCGGTTTCGGGCCCTTGTCCGTATCCATGGCCCTCTCCATTAAGGATTCGAGCGCCAACTCCAAACGGGCGACTTCTTCGTCGTCGCCGGACATGGCCGCCGCGGCGATCTGCGTGCCGATCGCCGCAATTTCGACGCTATGCATCGCCAGTCCGGCCTCCATCCCGTCAAGATCGACCAAGGCCCCTTCGAGCGCCTCGCGCATGGTTTCGCTCATCGCTCCGCCCCTGGCGTCGAGCCGATCCGCGATCCGCCCCCGCGCGCGCTCCACAGCTCGGGACGCATGCGCGGCGATCCGCTCGCCGTCACGCCCGGCGCGGCGCTCATCGCTCCGCCCGTCAAAGGCGATCGCCACATTGCGGATCGTGTCGCCGAGCCAGCCCATGGCTTGCAGCGACCCGCCAATGGCGAGGGCCAAAACCGCGGCGCCGATGTAAAGGATGCGTTTGACGGCCATGAGAACCTCCACCGTGGTGTTTACGTCCGACCGAGTCCGCTCGCCAGGCCGTTCGTCGCGCCCGCGTGGTCGCCCCGCGTCAAGACCAGCGCAACACCACTTTGCCTGCCTCGCCTGTGCGCATCGCCTGAAAACCTTCGTCGAAACGATCAAAGGGCAGGCGGTGGGTGATCACGCCGGAAACGTCGAGCCCTGCCTCCAACATGGCGAGCATTTTGTACCAAGTCTCGAACATCTCGCGACCGTAGATCCCTTTAAGGGTGAGCGCCTTAAGGATCAGCGTCGACCAATCGGTTTCGAACGGCTTCCCAGGTAGGCCGAGCAGCGCGATCCGGCCGCCCATGATCATGGCTTCGATCATCTGGGCGAACGCGGCGGGCGCGCCGGACATCTCCAAACCGACGTCGAAACCCTCGCGCATTCCAAGCGAGGCCGTGGCGTCCTTTAGATCTTCCTCGGCCACATTCACCGGCCGCACGTCCGCGACGCGCGCCGCCAAGGCCAGTCGGCCCGGATTGACGTCCGTGATCACCACATGGCGGGCGCCGACATGGCGGGCGATCGCGGCGGACATGATCCCGATCGGCCCAGCGCCGGTGATCAGCACGTCCTCTCCGACAAGATCGAAGGCGAGGGCGCAATGAACCGCATTGCCGAGGGGATCCAAGATCGCGCCGATTTCATCATCCACCTTGTCGGGCAGAGGGATCACGTTGAAGGCCGGGATCACGACATATTCAGCGAACGCGCCCGGACGGTTTACGCCGACGCCTTTCGTTTCGGGATCGAGATGAAACTTGCCCGCCCTGACCGCGCGGCTGGTTCGGCCGATCAGATGCCCCTCGCCGGAGACGCGTTGACCGATAAAGAGCTCCGGGCGCTCCACCTCCGAGCCGATCGCGTCGATCACGCCGCAATATTCATGGCCGACGATCATCGGCGTCGGAACCGTTTTCGAGGCCCAATCGTCCCACGAATAGATGTGCACGTCCGTGCCGCAGATCGCGGTGTTGGCGATGCGGATGCGCACGTCCCGCGGGCCCAGCTCCGGCGTGGGCGCGTCTTCGATCCAAAGTCCGGGCTCGGGCCTGGCTTTGACGAGGGCTTTCATAATCCGCGTTCTCTGCGCGCGCGCTTCTTGAGGATCCTCGGCGCAGCCGTCGCTCCCCCACCGACCAACAGCGCCATGAAAACGCCCAGGAAGAGGGAGTCGAAGACGATTGCGCCCATCGTCACGAGCACCATGAAGGCGCCGAAACCGACCAGCGCCTGCTTTGTGGCGTCGGAAAGCAAGGGACGTCGGATCATGGCGCCACCCCCAATTCTCGGCCGACTTTCGTGAAGGTCGCGATCGCTTGATCCACATGCTCCGGGCTATGGGCGGCGGACATCTGGGTGCGGATACGGGCCTGACCTTGGGGCACGACCGGATAGGAGAAGCCGATCACATAAATCCCCTCCTCCAGCATCCGCGCCGCCATGGTCTGGGCCAACTTCGCGTCGCCGAGCATGACCGGAATGATAGGGTGGGAACCCGGCAAGAGATCAAAACCGGCGTCCGCCATGCCGGCGCGGAATTGCGCCGCATTGGCCCCGATCCTTTCGCGCAGGGCGTCGCCCTTTCGGGCGAGTTCGATCGCTTTCAACGACGCGCCGGCCACCGCTGGGGCGAGCGTGTTCGAAAAGAGATAGGGACGCGCCCTTTGGCGCAGCCACGCGACGATTTCCTTGCGCGCGGCGACGAATCCGCCCATCGCGCCGCCCAACGCCTTCCCATAGGTGCCGGTGATGATGTCGACGCGATCTTCGACGCCATGCAGGGCCGGCGTGCCGCGCCCCTCCGGACCAATGAACCCTGTGGCGTGGCAGTCATCCACCATGACAAGCGCGCCGAAACGGTCGGCCAGGTCGCACATCTCCTTCAGATTGGCGAAATAACCGTCCATGGAGAACACGCCGTCGGTCACGATGATTTTCGCCTGGGCGCCGTCCTTATCCGCCTGGACGAGTTGCGCTTCGAGATCGGCCATGTCCGAATTTTTGAAGCGATAACGCTTGGCTTTACACAGCCGCACGCCGTCAATGATGGAGGCGTGGTTGAGCGAGTCGGAGATGATGGCGTCGTCCGGACCGAACAGCGGTTCGAACACGGCGCCGTTCGCATCAAAGGCCGCGGCGAACAAAATCGCGTCGTCCTTGTTCAGATAAGCCGCCGTGGCGCGTTCGAGCTCCTTGTGGATGGCCATCGTGCCGCAAATGAATCGCACCGACGCCGCGCCGGCCCCCCATTGTTCCGAAGCGTCGCGCGCCGCGGCGATGACGTCGGGATGGTTGGCCAGTCCGAGATAGTTGTTGGCGCAGAAATTCAGCACCTTTCGCGGCTGCGCCCCATCGGGCGTGACGATGATCTCTGCGGCCTGCTGGGACGCGATCTCCCATTCCGGTTTCTCCAAGCCGTCCGCGCGGAGGTCGTCGAGATTGGCGCGCACGCGACTGTAGAAAGCGTCTTTCGTCATCTCTGTCCTGTCCAACTCGTTTGAAGCAGCATTTAGGATAGGGGCTACGCCTTCCACCCAGACGCGACAAGCGAAAGGTCGCGACGTCAAAGGGCCCTTTGACAAGCGTCGCGCGTCGTCTCTTAGTGACGGAGCGACGCCGTCGCGGCGCCGCGACTGAGGGGCGCCGAGGGAATGTCCGACCAGAACGACATCGAACGGGAGTATCAGAAAGCGCTGCGCGATGCGGCCCACGACCGTGAGACGATCGCGGCGCTGCGGCAGGATTTGGAGGCCGCGTCCGCGGACAAGGAGCGTGCGATCGATGAGGTTCGCAATGACTTCTCGGCGCGCATCCACGAAATGACCGCGACGGTCCTGTCCCTGCGTCTGGAGTTGGAACGCGCGCAATTGCGCACGCGCGAAGCGGCCGAAGCCGCGCGCGCGGACGGCGAAGCCGATCGTCGCGTCTTGCAGCAGACCGCCCAATCGCTTCGCTCGGCGTTGGAACAAGCCAAGATGGACCATGAGGCCGCCGTGGAGCGGGCTCAGTCGGCGGCGGCCGCCGAGCGGCGCGGCTTGGAGGATACGATCGTGGCGTTGCGCAACGCCTTAGAGGACGCACGGCTCGAGGCGGTCACGATCCGAGAGCGTATGGCGGCGCACAGCGAGGGCGAAAGGCGTCAGTTGGAGAACGCCGTTCGGGACATGCGCGCCACCCTTGGAGAAATGCAGGCCAACGCGGAATCGCAACGTAAAGCGACCCGGGCCGCGGCCATTGCGGAGCGGCGGCAATTGGAGGGGACCGTGCGCTCCCTTCGCCAAGAGCTTGAGACCCAGCAGGCGGCGGCGGACGCAGT
The DNA here is from genome assembly GCA_964412525.1 of uncultured Caulobacterales bacterium. GTDB lineage: Bacteria > Pseudomonadota > Alphaproteobacteria > Caulobacterales > CAYPOX01 > CAYPOX01. Next base: position 7,765 of record CAYPOX010000052.1, on the reverse strand, counting down.
TTTGCGCGCGGAGCGGGACGGTTTCGACCGGGAACGACGGGAATTGCAGGACACGGTGCACCGACTTCGCACCATGTTGGATGCGCGGGAGGCCTTCGCATGAATGTCGAAAGCCCGCCGAAACGGGCGGCCGCCACCGAGCGTGCGGCGGACGTCGCCGCGGCTCTTGCTCAGTTTAAGACACTTGATGAGGCCCTCGAATATCTCGTGCGTCTCGTCACGCATCTCACCAAGTCCGAACGGGCCAGCCTTTTTCTGCCGGATCCCTATGCGGGACAACTTTATGCGCGTGTGGCCCTAGGCGATTTGAAACACGAAATCCGGATCGACGACCGATCGGGCGTCGCAGGCTCGGTGTTCCAATCCGGCGAAGCGTCCATCGTCAACGATCCGTATAAGGACAAGCGTTTCAACCGCACTGTGGACGAGCAGTTCGGCTTTAAGACCGAAAGCATGGCCTGTGTCCCGATCACCGCCTTCGGCGATCAGGTCGTGGGCGTCCTGCAGGTTTTGAATCGCCGCACCGGCCGCTTCACCAAGCGTGACGCCACCATTTTGGCTGATGTCGCCTCTCAATGCGCGGCCACGCTGCACGCCTTCAACTTGATCGAACAGAACGAACGCTCGCGCAAGCGCGAGATGGAGTTCATGAATCTGGTGTCGAAGCTCACCACTGAGCTCGATCTGACCACCTTGCTGGACCGCGTTGTCGCTGCGGCGACGGAGATGCTCGACGCCGAGCGGGCGACGATCTTCCTCAACGACGAACGGCATGACGAGCTGTTTTCGCTGGTCGCGGCCGGCATGGGGGCCCAGGAGATCCGCTTCCCGAACCATATGGGCCTCGCGGGCACGGTGTTTCAGAGCGGGGAAAGCGTGAACATTCCCCACGCCTATGCGGATTTGCGGTTCAATCCCGCCTTCGACAAACAGACGGGCTTTTTCACGCGATCCCTCCTATGCGTGCCGATCGTCAACAAGGCGGGCAAGCGGATCGGCGTCACCCAAGCGCTGAACAAAGCGGGCGGTCCGTTCTCCGAAGAAGATGAAAGCCGGATCAAGGCGTTCACGGCGCAGATCGCCATCGGTCTTGAGAACGCCAAGCTCTTCAATGACATCCGCGCCATGCAGAATTATACGGATTCCATGCTGCAAAGCATGTCGAACGGCGTGCTCACCGTGGCCGAAGGCGGCGTGGTTCGGACGGCGAACGCCGCGGCGGCGCGCATTTTCCGGGTGGACCACGCGAGCCTCGTCGGCAGGGAGATCGGCGGCCTTCTCGGCGAGTCGAACGCCTGGCTGGGCAAGGAGATCGCGCGGGTCCGGGAGAGCGGCGAGGAGGCGTTGATCGCCGACGCCGACGTGCACACGGGGTCCGGACGGGTGTCGGCGGACATCACGCTTCAGCCGCTTCGTGATCACACCGGCGAGAATATGGGCGTTCTGGTCCTCATCAACGACATTTCGGACGCCAAGCGCGCCCGCACGACCCTATCGCGCTACATGGACCCTCGTTTGGCTGTGGATCTCATGTCCCGCGGCGAGGCGGACGACCTGATGGGCGGTCAAGCGACCGAAGCGTCGATCCTGTTCACGGACATTCGCAGCTTCACCTCTATTTCCGAGGAACTCGGTCCCCAGCGCACGGTCGAAATGCTGAATGAGTATTTCGAGTTGATGGTGCATTGCATCACCGACCATGGCGGCATGCTCGACAAGTTCATCGGCGACGCGATGATGGCGGGGTTCGGCGTGCCGCTGCCTGATCCGGACGCGGCGGACGCCTCCGTCCGAGCGGCGATCCAAATGCTGTTCAAGCTGCGCGCCTGGAACGCCTCACGGGAATTCGACACGAAGCCGCCGATCGCCATGGGCTGCGGGATCAACACGGATGTCGTGGTCACCGGGAATATCGGCTCGTCCAAGCGCATGGATTTCACCATGATCGGCGACGGCGTGAATCTCGCCGCCCGGCTCGAATCCGCGTGCAAGACCTATGGCGCTCAGCTTTTGATTTCAGAGTTCACCCAGAAAAAGCTGCGCGGCATCTACGCCCTGCGCGAACTCGATCGCATCGTCGTGAAGGGCAAATCGAAACCCATTGGCGTTTACGAGGTTCTGGATTTCCACGACGAGGACACATTTCCGAACCGCATGGACACGGTCGGCCATTTTTTGGAAGGGCTGTCGCGCTATCGCGCACGCCGCTTTGAAGAGGCCGCCGTCCAATTCGAGCAAGCTTTGAAGGCCAACAGCAACGACAAGCCGTCGGCCATGTATGTGGAGCGTTGCGCGCATTTTCAGGCAAGCCCGCCGCCCGAAGATTGGTGCGGCGAGTGGGTTATGACGTCGAAATGACGCAGCGGCGCCGTAGTGTCGTCGTGAAACGCCGATAATCCGGCGACGTTGGACATCACGGAGGACGCCATGCGCGGATGGTTGGTCGCACTCGCCCTTGGGGCGGCGTTGGGGGGCGGCGTCGCCGACGCGCAGGATCGCCCGCTTCAGATCGTTCGAGGCCCCGAATGGTCGGATGCCCCTGGCGGTGCGGCGCGCGCCTGTTTTCAGGCCAATTTTGCGTTCGCGAGCGCAGACGATCTTGCCCGTCGCCGGGGCGACGCGCGCGTCGAGGACTTCGTCGTCCTTCAGCCGCAATCGGATGTCGCGGTCTCCGTGCAAGGCCGCGAACTCTGCGTCTCCGGATTGCCGAGACGCGTGCGTCATCAATTGACGCTCCTGGCGGGCTTGCCAGGCGGCGCCGACTACGCCCTGTCCCAGGATCGAGTCTTCGTTCTCGAGGCGCCCGCCCGCCAAGCCCGACTCGGCTTCCGGGGCGATGGCTACGTTTTGCCGAAGGGCGCACGGGAGGGCGTGCCGATCACCAGTGTGAACGTTTCGGAGGCTGCGTTGCGCGCCTATTTCTTGCCTGCGCGCAACCTTTCTGCGGCGGCGAGCCAGGGCCTGCTCCACGAAACGCTGTATCAATGGCGCGCGGACATGCTCGCCGATCGGGACGGAGAGCTGGTCTGGGACGGCGCGCTGGAGTTGGACGGCCCCCAGGACGCCGATCATGTCTCGCTGATTCCGCTTGCCGACGTGCTGCCGGACGAATCGCGCGCCGGCGTGTATGTGCTCGCCGCCCGCGAAATGGACGCCCAGCCCTATGCGCCCTTCGCGACCCAATGGCTGCTCGTCACGGATTTGGGCGTGTCGACCATGCAAGGCGCCGACGGATTGACCGTGTTCGTCCGGTCTCTGGACGACGGCCGGCCTCAGCGTGACGTCAAGCTCACGCTTGTGGCGCGAAACAACAGCGTGCTCGCGGAAGCGCGCACGGATCGCACCGGGCTTGCGCGGTTCGACCGCGGCGTGACCCGCGGCGAAGGGGGCCGGTCGCCGGCCTTGCTGTTCGCCGAACGCGCCGGCGCCGATTTCGCGTTTGTCGAACTTGAGCGCCCGGCTTTGGACCTGTCTGATCGCGGCGCCGCGGGACGTCTGCGTCCCGGCCCTGTCGACGCGTTTCTCTATGCGGAACGGAATCTCTACCGTCCTGGTGAAACCGCCCATGTGACGGCGTTGATCCGCGATTCCGATGCGCGCGCCCTCGACGACGCGCCGGTGACGTTGCGGGTCGTGCGGCCGGACCAACAGGTGGCGCGAGAATTCGTGCTTGAGCCGGAAAGGGCCGGCGCGGTCAGCGCCGAGATTACGTTTCCCCGCGGCGGGATGACTGGTGCGTGGCGCGTCGACGCCCATCTGGACCCTGAGGCGGAGCCGATCGGCTCCCTCGCGATCCAGGTGCGCGATTTCGCGCCCCCGACGGTCGAGTGGCGGGTCACGGAATCGCCGAAGCAAATTCGTCCAGGCGCCCCGTTCACGCTCAAGGGCCAGGCGGATTTCTATTACGGCGCGCCGGCCGGCGACTTGGTCGTCCAAGCCGAAGCCATGTTGACGCCTGCGCTCGACGCCTTCTCAGACGCTCATCCGGGATTCCTTTTCGGCGATGCGGCGAATCCCGCCCCGCCGCGTCGGTTCGATCTTGCGAACGGCCGCACGGATGCAGCCGGTTCAGTGACGATCGACGGGACTTGGGACGGTCTCGGCGCCGCGGCGGGTCCGTTCGACGCGACCTTTCGCCTGACCGCGAACGAGCCAGGCGGTCGACCGCTGAATGCGGTGACGCGGGCGCGCGCGATTCCGTTCGACCGGTTCGTCGGCGTTCGCCCGCTGATGGAGGAGGCACCGTGGAGCGAAGGGTTGTTTCGGACGCGCCGCGGTGAAGAAGCCGCCTTTCAAATCGTCGCCACAACGTCGACGGGCGAGGCGGTCTCCGCGAAGGGCGTTGCATGGCGCCTTGTCCGCGAACGCCGCAATTATCTCTGGTATTATGAGAGTGATCGCTGGCGCGCACGGGCGCAAATCACGGACCAGGTGCTCGAAACCGGGACCTTGGACCTCGAAGCCGCGCCCGCCCGCTTCGCCCGCTTGATTGATCGTTGGGGACAGTATCGCCTGGAAGTGTCCGATCCGGAGACGAAGGCGCGCGCCGCGGTGCGGTTCTATGTGGGCTATGCGCCGCGACTGAGCGAGGACGACCGTCCCGACCAAGTGGACGTGACCGTGAATGCGGAGGCGCCGAAGGTCGGCCAAACGGTGTCCGTGACCGTCCGACCGCCTTTTGAAGCCGACGTTCTGGTCGCCGTGGCGACGGACCGCATCTTGGAGACCCGTTACGTCCCCGCAGGACCCGACGGCGTCGACGTGCGGTTCCGCGCCGGCGAAAGCTGGGGGCCGGGCGCCCACATTTTGGCGACCGCTTTCCGGCGCGGCGATGCCGACGAGGCGCTTGGCCCGTCACGCGCCGTCGGCTTGACCTGGTTGCCGGTGGATAGGTCCGCGCGCCAGCTTTCCGTGGGCTTAGAGGCTGACGACGTGGCTCGACCGGAGACGGTGACCGACGTGACGGTCACAGTCCGCGGCGGAAAGGTCGGCAAGGGCGCCTATGTGACCCTCGCGGCGGTCGAAGAGGGGGCGCTCGCGCTCATGGGTTATGAGACGCCCGATCCCTTCGCGCACTATTTCGGTCGGCGGGCGCTGGGAATCGATCTTCGAGATTTCTATGGCCGCATGATCGCGCCGGCGGCCGATGCGGTTCTTGGGCGGGTGCGGACGGGCGGCGACGCGCCGGAAATGGCGTTAATGAGCGCGAGAGCGATGTCCTCACGCGGGGCGCGCGGCGCGCCAGACGAAGGGCTCAAGGTCGTCAGCCTTTTTTCCGGGTTCGTGGAGACCGACTCGGATGGTCGAGCCGTCGTCCCCCTCACCCTGCCTGATTTCAATGGTCGCTTGCGCATCATGGCCATTGCTTGGACGGAGGATTCCTACGGCGCGTCGGAGCGAGACCTGACGGTCCGTGCGCCCCTTGTGGCGGAGTTGGCCCGCCCTCGCTTTCTGGCGCCGGGAGATGAGGCGGAATTGGCGGTCTCGCTGCGAAACGTCGATGCGCCGGAAGGCGCCTATGAGGCGGCGCTCACGCTTGCCGGTCCGGTCGAGGTGTTCGGCGCCGCGACCATTGCGGCGCGCCTTCGCGAAGGCGACGAAATTCGCGATGCGTTCAAGATTCGCGCGGCGGGCGTCGGCGTCGCCGATCTGAAGCTGGCGTTGACGGGACCCGACGGATTTCGCCTCGAACGCGCGTTTCGGTTGCCCGTGCGCGCGCCCGAAGCGCCGATTGAAAGGCGGTCGCTGACACAACTCGCAGCCGGTTCTGAGACAGCGCTGTCAGCTGACGCGCTCGCCGGCTTTGTCGAGGGGACCGGGGAGGCCGCGTTCACCGTGTCCGCCCGCCCGCCGCTTGACGTGGACGGGCTCGTTCGCTCCCTCGCCCGGTACCCCTATGGATGCGTGGAGCAGACGATCAGTTCGGCCTTTCCTCTCGCTTATCTTCCGCGTCTTGAGGAAAATTGGGGGCTGGCGTCCGGCTTGGGCGACGTGCGCGGCCGCGTGCAAAACGCGATCTACAGCGTGATCGACCGTCAACGCTATGACGGAACGTTTGGACTCTGGTCCGTCCGAAGCGCGCCGAACACTTGGTTGACCGCCTATGCGGCCGATTTCTTGCTTTCCATGCGCGATCTTGGCTTCGACGTGCCGGGAGCCGCATTGGCGAACAGTTTGGGACGCTTGGAGAATGGGGCCATCCGTAATCTCGTGTCCGGCGGCGCGACCTGGCGCGAGGCGGACGCCTACGGACTCTACGTGCTCGCGCGGGCCGGACGGGCCCATGCCGGTCAGGCGCGATACTTCGCCGAGCAGTTCGGCGGCGAGCTTGCGACGCCTGCCGCCCGCGCCCATCTGGCGGGCGCCTTGGCGCTATTGGGCGATCGGGACCGCGCTGAGGCGTTGTTCACCGCCGCTGCCGAAGACCGCCGGCCGACCAATTGGCGTTGGTATGATTATGGAAGCGACGCCAGGGATCGCGCTTTGATCGCGGCGCTTATGCTGGAGACTGGCCTCGACGATGCGCCGCTTTTCGACGCGCTGCTCGAAGCGACCGCCCGGGGTCTGGAAACTCAGCGCTATCACAGCACTCAAACCAAGGCTTGGATGGTGCGGATGGCCGCTGGTCTGGAAGGCGGCGCGGCGCTTCAGGCCCGAATCGACGGCGCGCCGGTCGACGGTTCGCGGACCACGATCACCCGCGAGGGCGTGGCTTGGGAGGATGTCATGGTCGCGAATGAGGGCGGTCGCGCGATCTGGCTCATGACGGCGGCGGGCGGCGTGCCTCGGGCGCCGTCTCCTTCGGCCCAGGAGGGCTTTCGCATCACCCGGAATTGGTTCGATCTCGACGGCGCGCCAGCGGACTTTCGAGAGGTTCGCCAAGGCGACACTCTGATCGCGGTGCTCGACGTGGACGATCGCAATGTGGGCACGAATGAAACCTTGGTCGTCGATCTGCTTCCGGCCGGATTTGAGATCGAAAACGCCGTCCTCGGCGGACGCGGCATGGACACGATCGCTTGGCTTCCTGATCTGGCGACGAGGGGCGCCCTTCAGGTGCACGAGGAACGTCGCGACGACCGTTATGTGGCGTCGGTGCAGACACGCGGCGCGTCCATGCGCTTCGCCTATGCGGTGCGGGCCGTGACCCCCGGCGACTATGTGGTTCCGGCCCCTTATGTGGAGGACATGTACGCGCCGAACCTGTTCGGCCGCGGCGAAACGAGCCGCGTCGTCATTCGTCCGAACCGATGACGTTTTGGACAGCGATGCGACGCATGGGTTGGGCCGTCGCCTGCGGGCTGGTCGCCCTCGCGGCGTTGGATCGCGCGGCGCCGCCCCAGCTCGCGCCGCTCCATGATCTCTCCGTGATCGTGACGGACCGCAAGGGCGCGCCGCTTCGCATGTTCCCGAATGAAGCGGGGCGGTGGCGCTTGCCCACGCACGCGCAGGCTGTCGACCCTCTTTACGTCGACATGTTGATCGCGGCGGAGGATCAGCGGTTTTTCAGCCATATCGGCGTCGATCCGATCGCGATCGCGCGGGCGGCGTGGGGCAATTGGCGGGCCGGCGCGATACGATCCGGCGCCTCCACGATCACCATGCAGCTTGCGCGTTTGCTGGAGCCGCGGCCGAGAAACTTGCTCAGCAAAGCGATCGAGGCGCTTCGCGCGCTGCAGATCGAACGCCGCATGGGCAAGATGGAGATTCTCTCCGCCTATCTGACCCTGGCCCCCTTTGGCGGAGACTTGGAAGGGGTCGAAGC
>CAYPOX010000051.1:0-16108 GCA_964412525.1 uncultured Caulobacterales bacterium | reverse complement strand
CATGACGCCCCCTCGCCCTTGCACCGGGGCCAGCTTTCCCGCTGCCGGCTGGCGGCGCATCTCGCCCGCGCGGCGAGGCGGGCGGGAGGCCCCACGCCTCCCGCCCGTCCCCCCTCAGATCAGCACGTCCCCTCCGGCGCTGATCGAGAAGTTGAGGGCGTTCTCGCCCAAAAGTGCGCCGTTCGCGTCGTCCTGATCGTAAAAGGCGACCGTCACGACGTAGTCGCCAGGTTGAAGCGCGGCGCCATTGAGAAAGTCCCCGTTCCGATCTCCGAACAGCGCGTAGGGCTCCATGTTCTCCGTGCGCGTGTGCTCTCCGAATGCAAAACGCGCGCTTTCGACCGCGCCGAGGGACGCTTCCGGCGTGGCCACAATGGTGAGCGCGCGGCCCTCCACCAGCGAGGCCGGCACCGCCGCCCCATTTTCAAGTTCGGTCAAGAACGCATTGGTGTCGGCGTCGTGGAGGGCGAAAGAAGCAAGGGGTGTGGGCGCTGGCGCTGGACTTGGGTCCGCCTCGTCGACCGTCCGGATCACGATGCCCGCAAGTTTGGCGTTGTTCACGCTCGCGGCGAAATCCAGGTTCAGAACGCCGTCGGTCACGTCAATCGTGAACACCCGATCCAGCGGCGTTCCCGCCCCGACTTCAGCGAAAATGTCGAGATCGTCGATCACGAGCGTATCTTCGATCGCGACGTCGAACACCCGACGACCAACCTCGTTGAAGTAGATTTCGGCGAAGTGAAGCGTGACTTCATAGGTCCCATCGTCGAGCGGAATGTCGAGGTCAAATTCCTGGCCCCAACGTTCGCTCCCATAAAGGCTTGATCCGTCGCCAAAGGCGCGGGTGGTTCCGGTGGCGAACTCCGCCGTCCGATCCGCGTCATAGGCGATGCCGGATGTGACCGCTTGGCCCCCGGCGTTGAACGCCAGGAGGAGTTCGGCGGGCGGCTCCGGGGCGGCGGCCTCCACGACCAGAGTGACGGTGGCGGTCGTCTGTTCGGTTCCCTGCGCGGTTCGGTCGGAGATTGCGACCGTCAGCGTCTCTGTTCCCACGAAGTTCGGATTGGGCGTGTAGAAGAAGAGCGATCCTGCGCCGGCGACCGAGATTTCGCCGTTCTGAGCGCCTTCGACTCGGTCGAAGAAGATATCCTCGCCTTCCGGATCTGCGCCAAGATCGTTGGCGAAGATCTCGAACTCAGTGAATTGGGCGTTTGCAGGAAGGGTGAAGGTTGCGTCCGGCACGATCGGGGCGTCGTTCACCGGTTCAACGATGACGGTGAGGGTGGCCGAGGATTGGTTCGACCCCTGCGCCGTGCGGTCTGACAGCGTCACGTCGATCGTCTCCGTGCCGAAAAAGTCAGGATCAGGCGTGTAGACCAAGATTGATCCCTCTCCGGCTAAGGTCACATCGCCGTTTTGCGCGCCGACCGCGCTGTCGAAAAAGATGTCTTCGCCTTCCGGATCGGTCCCCAAGCTGTTGGCGAGGACATCGAACTCGAAGAAGCCGGTGTCCTCTTGGATCGAGAAGGTCGCGTCTGAAACGATTGGCGGCAGATTGACGGGCGGGGGCGGAATGTCGGTGATCGTGAAGGCGAGGGTGCTTTCGCCCAGCACGGCGCCGTTTCCATTGGTTCCCGCATAGGCGGTCAAGGTCACCGTATAGTCGCCAGGCTCCAATTGGGCGCCTGTTCGGAAGTCGCCGTTCTGATCGCCGAAGAGGGCGTAGGGAACGATGTTCTCGGTCTGGTTGTTGACGCCCGGCGCGACGAGCCGAACGCTTCCGATGGCGGGCGCACCTGCGCTCGGTTCGGCGAAGATCGTGATCGGCCGGCCTTCAAGGTCGGCGAGGTCGATCGCGTCACCGTCCTCGAGAGGCGCGATCGTGGCGTCGGTGTCGGTGAAAGCGAGGAAGACGTCGAGCGGCGCGGCACCCGGCGTTGGAACGGGCGTGGGGTCTGGGTCCGGCGCCGGGTCCGGATCCGGGATCACCGCACCGTCCGCTTCCACGAGGATCGCCCAATCGCGATTGGGTTCGCTTGGCGCGATCCCTAGATTCGCGACGCCGCCGCCTGGAACTGTCGTCACCGAGCCGTCCTGAAACGCGCCGCCCGTGAGCGGGTCGTACCATCGGACGGAGAACGAGCCGGCATAACCCGTCAGGTCGAGATCCGCCGTGCCGCCGTCCGGAAGGAAGACTGCATAAATCTGGCCAGGATCGGCCATCACGTGATCGCCGCCGGTCGTGCCGGTGGTGAGTCCGTCCGCTTCGGTCATGGTCGTGAGCGGCAGCTGTTCAAAAAAAAGGCGCGCGGCGGCGGCCGCTTGATACAGACTGTCGCGCGTTGAGAAATCCTCAAGCCGCAAGTCGCCGCCCTGGCCGCCCTGCGTTTGATAGCCGAAATACCACTCCGCGCCGGAGCCGCCCTCGGTGTAGAAGCGCCACAGGGTTTCGATCAGTTCGTCATGGTTTTGCGCCCAGCCCGGATCGCCGATGGCCGCGGCGCCGACGGCGGCGTTCCCAGGTTCGTCGAGAAAGGCGACATAGGGTCGTCCGGCGTCCGTGGAGTCGCCCAGAAATCGATCGAGATTGGGCGCGCCGGTCGTCGAGCTCGTCTGAAAGGATAGAACGTCGAGCGTTTCTTCGCCGTAGAAGTTTGCGTAGTTGCCGTGCTGCCCTGGGAAGGTGTGCAGCGCGATCGGATGGTCATAGGCGTCCAGCGATTGAAGATAGGCGGAGTGGTCACGCAACTGCCCGGCGGTGTTGGTGTTCTCCTCACCCAGATTGAAAATCAGCCCATTATGGTGGCCGAACCGCGCCACAAGCTCTCGGAGCAGCAGCATCCTTTCCAGTCCGAGTTCGCCGTCATTGAGGAGAAAGTCGTTCTCCGTCTCCTGGAGGAACATGTGCAGGACGACGCCCTGTTCCTGCATGTGATCAAAGACGATGTCCCACTGGGCGAGCTTCGAGACGTCGAAGCTCTGCGCCTCCGTCGTCAATTGCACTTGGTTCGCGCCGCGATTGGGTTCGCCGGCGTTCTTTGCGATCTGGTTCAGGTTTTCATCCGCCCAAGGCCAGGCGTCCCGACCGTCGCCGCCGACATTCATGGCCATGAAGTAGATGGAGTTGACGCCCTGGTCCGCGAGGTAATTGACCGCGCCGATTATTCCTTGGCCTTCGCCCTGGGCCCAAGTTGGATCGCCCGGGCGAAAATCGGCTTCATGGACCGCGTAGTCGTGGCTGTCCGGCGTGTTGTCGAAGCCGGAATAGGCGAGAAAGTTCTCCGGCGAACCGACGCCGCTCTTCAAAAAGACCGAGCCGTCACCCGCGAAGCTGAGAAACTGGTCGCCGTCATAGATGAGCGTGCCCCGTGCGCGCAGATCCGCGCCGTCGGCCGTCGTGGGCACGACCTCGAACGCGCCCGTCGCGCCGTCCATGAAACCCGCGGACACGCCGGCGCCAGGATTTAAGCTGACGGCGACGTCCTCACCGGTGACGAAGGACACCGCATAGGTCCAATTTCCTTCCTCTGGAGGCGTGAAATGCACACGCCAGACATCGCCGGACGACGCGCCGGTATTGGCCGCGTCTCCGTCGGCGGCGAAAAACCCCGGCACGGTCATGACCCGTCCGGTGTCTTGGTTGGTGAAGGTGACGTTCAGACGAAAATCCGTGAACGTCTCCGGGGTCTCGGATCGAGACGGTCCCTGAAAGTCCAAGGTGATCGGGGTCCAAACCGAAGCTTGAGCGACAGGCTGCATGATATCCCTCCACGCCGCGCAAACGCGGCTCCATGCGCCGTTCCCCCTTGAGTTAAAGTTTTAACAAAATTTGTGTCAAAAATTAGGCTGTAACGATTGCGACCTACTTTCGCACCTCTGCGACCGCCCTGGTCGATGGGCGGGGCGGACGATTGGCGCAGCGATGTCGAGGCTTTGGATCAGATCACGCTTGCAGAGCGAGAAGGGTGCGCGCCGCCGCCAATAGGGCGAGGCGCGACGTCGTCTCCGCATTGGTGTGATAACCAAAGGTTGGGATCTGCAAGGTTGAGCCCGTCAGCCGACCGCCCGTGAAGTCGATCAGGCGGCCGAGTTCCGTGCGGCCATAACCGATGCGCTCGCCCTCCGGGCGGTCCTGATTGGTTCGGTCGACGATATCGTCCTTGAAGGCGGTTTCGAGCTCCGCGCTGAATGCGGCGCGGGCGAGCGCGTCCGTCATGCGTGGATCGAACGGCGCAGTGGCGTCCTTCCGCCGTAGGATGACCAAGCCTCGATCGATCGCGTCCCTGTCATCGAGCGGAGAGGTGTCGACCACGACAATCCGGCGAGTCTCCAGATCATTGGACGTCGCCCACGCCGCCACATGTCCGGCGGAGCGGCCGATCTCCTCTTCGGCCGTGAAGACGAAGCGACCGATCAGCCCAATCTCCGCGGCGAGGCGCAGCACCGCCACCGACACCGGATTGTCGAGCTGGCCGGTGACATAACCGTCGCGCTCGCTCAAGGGACGCGCGAAAGAGACCGGCGCGCCAAGCGGCAGCGGTGGAAGCCCCTCGAGATGAAACAACGCGTCGTCGCCGCCGTCGCCCGGGGAAAACGCGCCGACTTCGCCATAGGCGAGCCGGCCGCCCGTCGTACGATCGTAGACGAAAACCTCCTCGCCCACGAATCGTTCCCGTAGCTTGTCTTGCAGCGCGCCCTTCGCGGCGGCGTCCTCGTTATAGACGTCGCGCGCCTCAAGGGCGGCGTATCGGGCTTGATCGCGTCCCGTCAGAATCAGACCGTGGCGATCCACATGCGCCAAAAACAAAGGCTCTGGCGCGCCCGCGTCCACAATGACCATGTTTCGCCGACGCTCCGAGGCGTAGCCGGCGGCGCGAAAGTCTCGCGCCAGATGGTCAAGAAACGGCGCCTCGTGCCCCACAACCGAGGGAAAATCCAAGTATTCGTTGGTTTTGGCGTAGATTCTTGAAGCGAGCGACGCGTCATCCATGGATGGCGGCGTACGCCCCGGACAGGCGACCGTCAATGCGACGGCACGCGGCCTCGTCAGGACGGCTTGACACCGACGCCCCTGTGGCGCGAACGGTATGCCAGACGGTTCGCTTGTAACAGAGCGCGAAGAGGGAACCCGGTGGGAATCCGGGACTGTGCCCGCAACTGTGAGTCGGGAGCCGACGGCCACCATGTCACTGGGACGCAACGCCCTGGGAAGACGGCCGAAGGCGGTGATCGACGAGTCAGGAGACCTGCCGTCGCGTCGTTCGCGCCTTGCGCCGGGACCAGCGCCAAGGACCGGAACTCGTTTTCCGCAGAAGCGACAATCAGGGCCTCGTCGCGCCGGGTGACCGGCTGGGCTTTGTCGTTTTTGTGCGTCGTCGCGACGGCGACGCTTGAGCGGAGCGAGTCTCGCCATGTCATTTCCCAATTGGGCGCGCGCCTGCGGCGCCGTCATCGCCGCGTCGTCCCCAGCCTTCGCGCAATCCCCAGAGATTCAAGACGAAATCACGGTCACGGGCACGCGCATCCCGCTTCCGTTGGATGAGATCGGCGGTTCAATCTCCGTCATCACTGCGGAAGATCTCGAACTGCGCCAGGACGTCTTCCTTTTTGACGCCCTGCAAGCGACGCCTGGCCTGACCATCGGTCAGACGGGCGCGTTTGGGGGCCAAACGTCCTTGTTCATCCGAGGGCTCAATTCCGAACAGACCTTGGTGCTGATCGACGGGGTTCGCGCGAACGATACGTCCTCGCCCGGCGGGGCGTTCGACGCCGCCAATTTGACCGCCGTGGACATCGAGCGCGTGGAGGTTCTGCGCGGACCCCAAAGCCTTCTTTACGGATCGGACGCGATCGGCGGCGTCGTGAACATCCTCACCCGACGTCCGGAGGCTGGACTCCGTGCGCGGGGCGAGATCGAAGCGGGCAGTTTCGCCACTTTTCGGGGCGAGGCGTCGGTCGGAGGCGGCGTCGACCGCGCGGCGGGCCGCATCACGCTGTCCGGAATTCGCAGCGACGGCATCTCCAAGGCCGACGAAAACGACGGCAATGATGAAGAGGACGCCTACAACGCGATCACGGCGGGCGGCCGCGGCCGCGTCACGCTTGTCGAAGGCGAGGGGCTGTTGACCGCGCTGACCCTGAATGGCGGCGCGCGTTACACCCGAAGCGAAGCGGAGTTCGACGGTTTCCCGCCGCCGACCTTCGCCTTGGCGGACGCGCCCTTGGAAGCCCAAAATGACGAGCTGATCTTGGACGCTGCGCTAACGGCGACCTTGTTCGACGGGGCTTTCGTGAATGAGATCCGGGGCGAACGCTACGCGATCGACCGGGAGAACTTGGACACTGTGACGGATGCGGTCACGTCCTCAGCCGAGGGTCGCTCAACCATGGCGCAGTATCAGGGGACCGTGAATCTTCCGTTTGATCAGACCGTCGCCTTTGGCGCGGAGCGCGAGGTGCAGTCCATCGACACCGCGACGGAAACCGATGACATCGAGATCCTGTCAGGCTTCGGCCTTTGGAACGGTCGGTTTTTCGATCGGGTCTCACTCAATGCGGGCGTCCGCCACGATGATCATGAAACCTTTGGCGGTGAAACCACGTTTCGCGGCGGGGTTTCGATTGATGTGCCTGAGACCGGCACGCGCGTGAAGGGCTCGTGGGGTCAGGGCTTTAAAGCGCCGACCCCATTCCAGCTCAATTTCGAGTTCTTCGGAGTGGTCGCCAATCCGGATTTGCAGCCGGAGGAAGCGACCGGTTGGGATGCAGGCCTTGTGCAGACGCTGTTTGACGGGCGCCTCCAATTGGAGGCGACCTATTTCAACATCGACATCGACAATCTGATCCAATTCACCGGCTTCGAGGTCACATACCGCAATGTCGCCGAGGCGCGGACCCGCGGCGTCGAAGCCGCCTTGGAGGCGTCGCCCTGCGATTGGCTGCGTTTCAACGCCAATTACACCTATCTCGACGCGGAAGACCTCACGACCGGCGCGCAACTGATCCGCCGTCCGGAGCACTTCGCGACCGGGACGGCGACAGCGACCCCTCCCTGGCTGCCCGACCTCACGGTCACGGCTGTTCTGACCTATAACGGCGAAGAGTTGGACGGTTTCGGCGGCTCCAACGTGATCGATTCTTGGACGCGCCTCGACTTGCGTGCGGCCTATCGCCTGAATGACGATCTCGAGCTCTTCGGCCGTATCGATAATGTGAGCGACGCGGATTACAAGGAAGCCTTCGGCTACGGGACTCCGGGAGTTTCGGCCTTTGGCGGGGTGCGGGTCAGGCTCGGCGCATGAGAGCGGTCGCCGCCTTGGCCGCTTGGAGCGCGCTTACGGCCTGCGGGCCGGCGGAGCGGGGCGGGCCAGAGCCGCCGGCGCGGCCCATGCGCGTGGTCAGCCTCGACTTTTGCGCGGACCAATATGTCCTGAAGCTCATCGACGGGGAGCGTATCTTGGCAGTCTCGCCGGACGCGGACGCCTCATACTCCTATATGCGCGACGCGGCGGAGGGACTGGCGACTGTGCGGCCCCTGGCGGAAGACGTGCTGCTCTTAAAGCCGGACGTGGTCGTGCGCAGCTATGGCGGCGGCCCAAATGCGTCGGCCTTCTTCGCGCGCGCGGGGATTCCGGTGGTGCAGGTGGGGTGGGCGTCCGATTTCGACGGCGTCCGCCGCGTCCTGCAGGACATGGGCGCCGCGCTTGGCGAGACCGCGCGCGCCCGCACGGCGGCCATGGACATGGATCGACGGCTCGCCGCAATACGACCCCGCGCTGAGCAAACGGCGCTTTACATGACGCCAGGCGGGGTCACCGCTGGACCTGGCACTCTGATCGACGCTTTGCTCCAAGCCGCGGGTCTGAGGAACTTCGAAAGGGAGCCGGGATGGCGCGATCTGCCGCTTGAGCGGTTGGCTTATGAGGCGCCGGACATGGTCGCCGCCGCCTTTTTTGATGAGGACCAGAATCACGAAACTCACTGGAGCGCGGCGCGCCATCCGCTCGCACGCGCCCAATTGCGGGATCGACCGACCGTAAGCTTGCAAGGCGCTTGGACGGCCTGCGGCGGTTGGTTCCTATTGGATGCGGCCGAGGCGCTGGCGGCCCCGTCCGAGGCGCGGATTGCAGCTCGTTGACGGCTTGGCGCTTGAATGCGGGTCTGGCCTTTATGGCCGTGGCGGTGCTGTTTGGCGCGTGTTTGGTCGGCTCGACGCCCATGGGTCCGGAGCGAGCTTTGGCGGCTCTGTTCGGGGGCGGCGCGCCGGGCGACGCCGTCGTCTTCTGGCAGATTCGCTTGCCGCGTGCGCTTGCGGCGTTCGTCGTCGGCTTCGCCTTGGGTGCGAGCGGCGCCGCCTTGCAGGGTCTTTTACGCAATCCGCTCGCGGAGCCCGGCGTGTTGGGCGTGTCCGCGTCCGCGTCTTTGGCGGCGGCGGCGGCGCTTTACTTCGGCGTGGCGGCCATGTGGCCGCTGGCGCTTCCCATCTCCGCGGTCATGGGCGCGTTGGCTGCGACCGGGCTTCTTGCGGTCGCGGCGATGCGAGTGGGGTCCGTCGTGACGCTGATCTTGATCGGCGTCGGCTTGTCGAGCTTCGCGGGTGCTGCGATGGCGCTCTTGATGAATCTGGCGCCGAATCCGTTCTCCCTGTCCGATATGGTGAATTGGATGCTGGGATCGGTGGCGAACCGAAGCCTGGACGATCTCGCTTTGGCGGCGCCGCCGCTTCTGTTGGGACTTGCCTTACTGGCGGCTTCGCGGCGCGGCCTGTCCGTTCTGACCTTGGGCGAAGAGGCCGCGCGTGGCGCCGGGCTCGATTTGGTTCGGCAGCGCGTTTTGGTGGTGACAGGCGCGGGCATGGCCACGGGCGCGGCGGTCGCGATCGCAGGCGCGATCGGCTTTGTCGGGATCGTGGCGCCGCACATCGTCCGTCCCTTCGTTCGGCATGACCCGGCGCTGAGCTTGGCGCCTTCCGGTTTCCTCGCAGGGCTGATCCTTGTGGCCGCCGATTTGGCGATCCGCACAGCCCCGACGCAAACGGAATTGAAGCTGGGCGTCGTCGCCGCGTTGATTGGCGCGCCTGCGTTCATCTGGATTGCGCTTCGAAGGCGCGCCGCCGATGTCTGAGTGGCGCGGGGAGGGCGTCACCGTGCGTGTGCGGGAGCGCGCATTGGTCACGGACGCGGTCGTTTCGGTCAAGCCGGGCGAGGTCGTGGCGCTGCTTGGTCCGAACGGGGCCGGCAAGACGACCTTGATGCGCGTGTTGGTCGGCCTCTTGAGACCGCAAGGCGGGTCGGTTCTCATCGCAGGAGAGGCGATGCGCAGCCTGTCCACCCAAGAACGGGCGCGCCGGGTGGCCTATCTTCCCCAAACTCGACCCGTGGCCTGGCCCTCACCGGTTCATGACGTCGTCGCCTTGGGGCGCTTTCCCTTTGGCGGGCCTTTGGGTCGCTTGCGCGGAGCTGACCGGGATGCGGTCGAGGCGGCGATCACCTCATGCGGGCTTGCGGATCTGGCGCATCGATCGGTCGACACGCTTTCCGGCGGCGAGTTGGCGCGCGCCCATTGCGCGCGGATCTTCGCCTCCAACGCGCCTTTCCTGGCCTTGGACGAGCCCGTCGCCGCGCTCGATCCCCGTCACCAACACCTGATCATGGGATTGATCCGACGGCGCGCGGATCAAGGCGCCGGCGCGTTGTGCATCCTCCATGACGTCAATCTCGCGGCTTGCTATGCGGATCGCCTGATCTGGATGGCGGACGGTCGCATCCTCGCGGACGGCCCTCCTGTGGCCACGCTCACCGAAGCGCGCATGCACGAGGTGTTCGGCGTCCGCGCGCGCATTGTTGGCCAGGATCCGCCGTCCGTGCTGACGACCGGGGGCGCCTTAACCGACGATTCATCGCCGACATAAACACACAGTCAGATTGTGTTTATTGGAGGTAGGCCTTCGCGGTGCGCGAGGGTCGAGGCGTCGGACGTTCGGCAAACGATCGAAAAGCGTCTCGGAGCAAACCCCAAATTTGCATCACCGCCGCCCAGGGCTTCGCGTCGCGGCGCCGCGTCTAGGTCCAAGACGACTTTCTGATTATCATGGTCATGACTCGTGACGTAGTTTTGGTTGAGCGAGGCGGACATGGTGTTCGGCGCCGCAGATGGAATCGACGCAAGCGTTGCGGAGCGCCGCCGGGTGCTGCGCGCCGGCGATATCGAACTTGATGTTGATCAGGGCCGAGTTTTGGTGCGCGGAAAGCCGACGGAGCTCAGCCCCAAACTCTATGCGTTGCTGCGGCTGTTCATGTCGCGTCCGGATCGGCTTTTGACCAAAGACGACATCATCAATGAGGTGTGGGACGGGCGCGCCGTATCGGACTCGGTCGTGACGACCGCGATGAAGGAGCTTCGAAAAGCGCTCCACGACGAGCCGAAAGACCCGACCTATATTCGCACCATTTACCGCCGCGGCTATCGATTCCTGCAGGATGTGGTGGCGGTGGATGCGGAGGCCCGCGCGGCGCCCGTCGCGCAGGCGGTCTCGGCGGCGCGTGCGGAGCCGGCGCCGCCTCAAACGCAAGCGCGCCGTCGGCCGCTCGCCTTGCTCGTGAGCGCCGCTTCGATCGCCGCGTCGGCTGTGGTCGTGCTGACCAATATGACCGACATATCGCGCATATGGTCGCCGGCGTCGCCGGGTTTGGGGCGACAGGCGGATGAGGCGCCATTGCCCGCTCTTCCGAGTGACTCCTATGTCGTGTTGGTCGCAGACCTGGAGAATGATGATGCGCGCGGGACCTATACGCGCGCGGTGTTCGACGCGACGGAATACGCGCTTGAGGCCTCGAGCCGGGACCGGAACGAAGAGGACTTTTCGGAGACGGACGATCCGGCGAACGGCGGGGCGTTGTGGCTTGATCGCCTCCCGCGTGAGATTTCCATCGCGCCCCCCGCCACGCGCGCAGAAATCCAGGCTGCGGAAAATGAGGCGCGGCGTTGGCTGGCGGAAACGGGCGCCGACTTTCTGATTTGGGGCGAAGTCACGCCGGAACTTGAATCCTACACTTTGAGGGTGACAAGCGCGCGCGGCTCGGATTTGGCGCGCTACGGTTTCGAGGACATGCGTTTCGGCGCGCCCGTGCTCGACACCTTGGCGCATTTCGTGGCGGGCGCGATGTTGGCGGACGCCGCTCAATTGGATGAACGCAGCGCGAACGGCGCGCTGTTTGCGGCCGTGGCCGCCCGCCTTAAGCCTCTGGCCGAAGCGCCGCCCCAAGCGTTCGACCGCGACGACGTGCGTCGTTTGCGGCTCGCCTATGCCGAGATCGCAGTGGAGCATGCGGAAGCATCGGCGGGTCGCCCACTCTTGCTTGAAGTGGTCGAACTCCTCGAACAAGAACGTGCGGAGACGTCGCGCGACGAGGTTCCGATCGCCTGGGCCACGGTGCAGGCCTCCTTATCCAAGGCGCTGTCCAGTCTCGGCGTTCAAGGCGGCGACGCCGATGCGCTGCGACGCTCGATTGCAACGGGCCGTGCAGCCTTGGAAGTCTTCACGCGCGACGCTGATCCGAAACGTTGGGCGTCGCTTCAGCAGACGCTCGGTTGGTCGCTTTACGATCTCGGCAAACGCGACGACATCGAACGCATCTCCGAGGCGATCACGGCCTTTGAGGCGGCGGGCGAGGTGTGGACACGCGAGGCGTTTCCAAAACAGTGGACAAGTCTGCAACGGGATCTTGGCCAAGCCTACAATCGACAAGGCACGCGTACGGGCGATGACGCGATCTTGGAGAAGGCGTTGGAGGCCTACCGGGGCGCATTGGAAATCGTGTCCCGCGAGGAGGCGCCGAAGGAATGGGCCTATCTTCACATCGACATGGGAAACACGCTCAATCACCTCGGCGCGCAAGGCCGCGCCATCGGCGCCTATCGCAAGGCGTTGGAGGTGTTAACCGCGGAGAACGAACCCTTGGACTGGGCCGGCGTGCAGATGAATCTCGGCGTGGCGCTGGCGGACATGGGCGAGAAGTTCAGCGATCCGAATCTGGTCCGCAACGGTATCGACGCCTATCAAGCCTCTCTTTCAGTGACGGATCGGGAAAAGCGGCCATTGGATTGGGCGTCGATCCACCATCAGATTGGACATTCCTTTGTGATTTTAGCTCGTTTGGGCGATCCGAGCGTTCTGACCGACGCTGTGAAACACTATGATTTCGCTTTGTTGGAAACGCCGAAGACCGAAGCGAGCTTTTACTGGGCGGAGACGCAGAGCCAGCGCAGCGACGCGTTGATCCGGATCGCCGAGCGGACGGGCGACGCCGCGCTCGTCGAGGAAGCGCTCGCCAATCTGGAAACCTGTTTGCCGATCTTTGAAGGGCAATCGGAGGCGCATCTGGAGCGGGCGCGCGCGCGGCTTGAACGGGGGCGCGCCTTCCTGGCCAGGCTTTGAGCCGGCCTATGGATTGGCGGGTTTGGACGTCGCGCCGGACTGCTTCTCCTGAAACGCGGCCTGCCGATCGATCCGGCTGCCGTCCAGCGCATCCTCGTCGCCTTGGAACATGCGCCGCAAATCGATCGTGGATTGATTTCCAAGAGCGTCGAAATTGGCGGCCAGCCATGAGTCCGCCGTTTCGCGCCCGAGTTCGAACAGCATTTCAAAGAACGCCATCTCCGCATTGAGCTTGGAGGAGGCGCTGAGGTCGCGCATGTTCTCCTCCGCGCCGATCAAATGCACGCGCACATTGCGGTAGCCGGTGCCTTCCAGACGCTTGGCGTCGATCAAACGGCTGACAAAATCAATCGAACGCAGTTCGCGCATCAGCGATGCGTTGAACGTGATCTCGTTCAAGCGGTTTAAAATGTCACGCGCAGAGCGCGGGGCCCCATGGCGCTCCATCGGATTGATTTGAACGATGACGACGTCGTCGGTGGTCGAGTGCTCAAAAAGCGGCCAAAGCGGCGGGTTTCCCATATAGCCGCCGTCCCAATAGGGCGTGCCGTTGATCTCAACCGCCTTGAAAATGAAAGGCAGGCACGCGGATGCGAGAACGTGGTCGACCGTAATCTCGTCCTTCTGAAAGACCTTGGCCCGGCCGGTCTCCACATTGGTGGCCGACAAGAAGATCTGCATCTTCTCGCACGATCGAACGGCATCGAAATCGATCAGGTCGAGCAGGACGTCACGCAAGGGGTTCACGTCCAGCGGATTGAGATCGTAGGGGCTCGCGACGCGAGACAGGATGTCGAAGAACATCAAGCTTGGCGATCGATCCAAGCTCCAATCGCCGATCATCCGATCAAACCATGTGCGCTGGATGGGGCTTGTCCGGGCCGCCTCCGCGATCCCGCTCCAAAACTCCCGCAGCGCCGCCCGGGCCGCTTCGCAGTCGCCGTCGACGAAGCCCTGCGCCAGAGCCACGGCGTTCATGGCTCCCGCGGACGCGCCTGTCACCGCCGCGATTTCAAGGCGGTCGTCCTCCAGAAGCCGATCCAAGACTCCCCAACTGAACGCGCCATGGGCGCCGCCGCCTTGTAAGGCGAGATTGATCGGCTTGGGTTCGGTCCGTGTTCGCGTGGCCGCCATGTTCGCCATCCTTCGCCATGAGTGCGTCGCCGTTAAAGCGCGCGGGGCGAAGCGCCGCAAGACGTCTTTCCGGGGTTATGTTTTGGCAGGCGAGGGGGCCAGCGGCTCCAATGATCGCGCTTCCGACGGGACGGCTTGCGACTCGTAACCCAAACGGGTCACGAACTCCGCGGCGGAAAGCGCCGGGGCGTAACGCCAACCCTGCGCGAGCTCCACGCCCCGTGCGAGGAAGAACGCTTCTTGGCGCGCAGTTTCGATACCTTCAACAACGATCTGGATCTGCATATTCCGGAGCATCGTCAGCACATGGTCAAGGACCATCTCCTGGACCGTTCCGGCTTCGGCCGCCGCCGTCAATTGCCGATCCACTTTCACGATGTCCGCTCCAAGAACGCCAATCCGGTTCAAATTGGCGTGGCCGGAACCGAAATCGTCGATCGAGACCCGAAAGCCCTCGGCTCGGAGGCGTTTCACGCAGGACGCCATGGCCGTGTTGGCGTAGGGCGTGCGCTCCGTGATTTCGAGATCGATCCTCTTCGGCTCACGATTCGCCGCTCGAAGCGCTTGCTTGATGCTGTAGAACAAACGGTCGTCATCAAGGTCGATGGGCGAAATATTGATTGAGACAAAGAAGTCCGGATCTCGACGAAACGCCGGCTCCAAGGCGTCAAGCGAAGACGTCGCCGCTTTCAAGGCGATCTTGTGCGTCCGACCGCTGCGCTCGGCGATCTCAATGATCTTTTCGATCGTCAAATTTCGGTAAGGACTTTTTGGACGCAGCAACGCTTCCGCCCCGACCGTGCGGCCAGACCGCATATCGACGATGGGTTGGTACCAAAACTCATAGGCGCCCCGCGCCAGACAAAGCGCCGCGCGGCTTTCCGGAGTTTGGCGATTGTGGACGTAAAACGCGGCGAGCGCGAAAAACGCCACGAAACTCCCCGCCCCGAAACCGCCCAGCGCCATTGCGGCGAACACCAATCCACGGCGTTGTTTGAAGACCGCCGGCGCGTCGACCTGAACGTTCACACAAAGCGGAACATGGGGCAGGCATTGGGTGATCTCGCCCGAAACGTCCGCGCGATGCTGGTTGAGGATGAGCGTCCGGAGATTGTCCGACGACAGCATCGCACCAGGATCAACGATGCGGATCGGCGCGGCGTTGTCGTCGAGGAACAGGATCGAAAACGAAAGCCAATCGGGCGCGTCCGTATCGAAGCCGCTCTTTCGAAAGATCAGCTCATGGCGGCCAAAGCGCGCGCTGAACGCCGTTTCCGCGGGCCCAGCTGGCCAGGCTTGAAACCGGATTTCGCTGCCCGTGTCGAAACGCGCACTGGCTTGGCGCAGTTCAATCGGACGCAGAAGGGCGCCGTTGATCGCCGTGCACGTGGCGCGCCCGTCTTCGATGATCGCGATGTCCCTAATCGCTTCATAGCGATAAAGCTGGCGTCGAAGCATTTCGAGGGACCGAGGCGAACAATCGTCCGCCTCCAAGTCCTGCAACTTTGTGATCAAGGCGGGCTCGAACTCAAAAAAGACGCGGTACTGGCCGAGAATTTGGCTCGCGAGCCATCGCGCGTCCGCTCTGGCGTCTGCGCGCAACCACTCAAACGCCGTCGTCCGACTCACCCAAACGCCAGTTAGCGCACCTAAAAGTGCAATAAGCAATATGATCCGCGTCATCGCTTCGAGACGTCAATACCCTTTGACATAGCACTATAAAGGCTCGGAGGTCATTTGAGAAACCCTAATTTTCAGCAAGCGCGGTCTTTATCTGGATGCGTCCAAAGCAGTCTCCAAATCAGCGATAATGTCATTTGTATCTTCAAGGCCTACGGAAAGACGAACCACGTCGGGTCCGGCCCCGGCCGCCGCCTTTTGGGCGTCGGTCAACTGCCTGTGGGTGGTCGACGCCGGATGAATGATCAGGCTGCGCACGTCGCCGACATTCGCCAAGTGGCTCAAAAGCTGGACCTTAGAGACGAGATCGATCCCCGCTTGGTAGCCGCCTTTCAAGCCGAAGGTGAAAACCGCGCCGGCGCCGTTCGGGCAGTACCGCGCCGCGTTCTCCCGCCATGCGCTGGACTCCAAGCCCGCATAGGACACCCACGCCACGTCAGATCGATCCTCCAACCAGGATGCGACCGCCAACGCGTTGTCGCAGTGCCGTCGCATGCGCAGTGGGAGCGTCTCGATTCCTTGGAGAATGAGGAAAGCGTTCATGGGCGCGAGGGACGGTCCGAGGGCGCGGAGACCGAGAACGCGACAGGCGATGGCGAAGGCGATCTCGTCGAACGTCTCCGCAAAATCGAGACCATGATAACTCTCATTCGGTTCGCTCAATTGCGGAAAGCGGCCTGAACCTTCCCAATCGAAGCGTCCGCCGTCGACGATCAATCCGCCGATCGACGTGCCGTGTCCGCCGAGAAACTTCGTCGCCGAGTGCACGACGATGTCGGCGCCATGCTCGAAGGGGCGGGTCAGGTAGGGGGTCGCCAAAGTGTTGTCGACGACGCGCGGCGCGCGCACGCGATGCGC
>CAYPOX010000050.1:0-16761 GCA_964412525.1 uncultured Caulobacterales bacterium | reverse complement strand
GTTGGACGAGCCCATGGCGAACTCGTCCATGTTCAGCTTGCCCAGCATCACCGCGCCGACGTCCCAAAGATGGGCCGTGACCGTCGACTCATAGGGCGGCTTGAAGCCCTCAAGGATGCGGCTGCCCGCCGTGGTCTGCACGTCTTGCGTGCAGAAAAGGTCTTTCACCCCAATCGGGACGCCTTCCATGGGGCGCGCATCGCCTCTCGCGAGCCTTTCGTCGCTCTCGGCCGCCATGGCGAGCGCCTTTTCCGTCGTTTGCACCAGAAACGCATTCAAGGGACGCGCGCGTTCGATGGCGCTCAAACAGGCCTCGACCACCTCCCGCGCGGTGAAGCGTTTGGCGCGCAAACCGTCTCGAATGGCCGCGACGCCCAGATCCGTGGGGGCCTCCGCACTCATTCCACCACCTTCGGCACCGCGAAAAAACCTTCTTCCGCTTCCGGCGCGTTGCGCAACACGGCGGGCGCGTCGCCGCCGTCATTGACGGCGTCTTCACGCAAAGGCGCGGCCACGGCCACTGCGCTCGTCATCGGCTCCACGCCGTCGCAATCGACTTCATTCAATTGCTCCACCCAATCCAGGATGCGTGCGAGTTCGCCGGCCAACGGCGCAAGCCGCTCTTCGGCGATTCGAATTCGCGCCAAATGGGCGACCTTCACGACGGTTTCTGTCTGAACGCTCATGGGGTCTCTCGCTGTCGGAGGAGCCGGAGGCGTAGCAAGGCCTCGAAAAGCCGGCAAGACGCTTGCTTCGTCGACGAAGCACGTTCATTTTGCGCACGCATCTGCGAAATGAGGGCGCCCGATGGATGACGAGTCCCAAAAAGTCTTGATGACGAAGCTTCATGATGTACGCAACGACATTAAGGATGATGTCGCAGGCGTCTACGCGCATTTGAAACAGGACTTGACGGAAATTCGTCGTGATTTGTCTTCGATGCAGGAAAGCGGCGGCGGAGCCGACCCTGTCGCGCGCATCGGATTGGCGGTCGTGGTGCTTCTCGTCGCCGTTTCCCTGCTGCTTCAAGTGTTCGGTTGAGCGAGGTCGCCGACCTCGCGCATTTTGCGCGACGCGGCGACGCGCTGATCGGACTGGATGTGGGAACCAAGACCATCGGCGTCGCGGCGTCCGGGGCGGCCGGCGTCGCCGCGCCTGTGACGGTCTTGCGCCGGTCGAAGTTTCGCGCCGACGCGCAGCGCCTCCAAGAACTCGCCAGCGAACGCGGCGCGGTCGGTTTCGTCGTCGGGTTGCCGTTGAACATGGATGGCGGCGTGGGCCCGCGCGCCCAAGCCTCCCGCGCCTTTGCGCGCAATTTGGCGGAGGCGACGGGCCTTTCCGTGGCCCTTTGGGACGAACGCTACTCCACCGCCGCAGTCGAGCGCGCCTTGATCGCCCAGGATATGCGGAGGGACCGCCGAGCCGACGTGATCGACGCCCACGCCGCGGCGTTCATCCTGCAAGGCGCCTTGGACCGCCTCCGTCTGGCGGAGACGGCCCCATGACCGCGAAGACGCTTCGTGATCTGGCGGGGCGGACGCGGCTCGCTTAACAGGGACCCATGGCGCGGCTCCCGGACTATCGCCATCGCGACTTGTTGGACGTCGGCGGTCTGTCGCCGCGTGACGCATATGCCTTGTTCGATCGCGCGGATTCGTTCTTGACGATGATCCGCGCGCGGGAGGAGCCGCCGCGCACCTTGGCGGGCCGCACGGTCGCGCTGCTCTTTTTCGAACCGTCGACCCGCACCCAGGTGTCGTTCGACTTGGCGGCGCGGCGCCTCGGCGCTGCGACCATCGCCTTTGCGGCCGAAGGCTCGTCGCTCAAAAAGGGCGAAAGTCTGGTGGACACGGCGCAAACGCTGGAAGCGATGGGTTTGGACGCCGCGGTCATCCGCCATTCGGCCGCTGGCGCGCCGGCGCATCTCGCAGCGCACGGCCGCTGGCCCGCGGGCTATGCGTGCGACGGCGGCCGCGCCCATCCGACACAGTCCTTGCTCGACGCCGCGACCTTGCGGGCCGCTTTCGGCGAGATCGCCGGGCTGACCATCGTGATCGTCGGCGACATCCGCCACAGCCGCGTGGCGCGGTCGGACATCGCATTGTTCACGTTGCTTGGCGCCACGGTCCGGCTTTGCGGCCCGCCGACCCTGGCGCCGAAAGCCTTCGCCGAACTCGGACTGGAGGTGTTCGGACGGTTGGAGGACGCCCTGCCCGGATCCGACGTCGTCATGCCGTTGCGTTTGCAGCGTGAGCGTATGGCCGGGGGCGACATCCCGTCAGAGCGGGAGTATCGCCGTCTTTACGGAATTGATCACGAACGCCTCGATCGGTGGGCGCCGAATGCGAAAGTGATGCATCCCGGACCAATGAACCGAGGGGTCGAGATCGATGGACGTTTGGCGGACGATCCGGCACGAAGTTTGATTTTGGCGCAGGCGGAGATGGGCGCCGCGATCCGCATGTCCTTGCTTGAATCCTTGATTCTGGCCGTTGCGGGGGCCGCGTGAGCGACGTCTTCGCCATTTGCAACGCGCGCCTTCTCGACCCGGCTTCGGAGCTGGACGCGCTCGGTGCGGCGGTCGTGGAGGGCGACCGCATCGTCGCCGTCGGCCCGGATGCGCCGATCCCCGCCGCTGCGCGCGTCATTGACGCCGACGGCGCGGCGCTCGCCGCCGCGCTCATCGATCTCGACGCCCATACCGGCGGCGTCGAGCGATGGGCGGACACGGCGGCTGAGGCGGCCCGCGGCGGGGTCGGCTTCGTCTTGGTCCGCCCCTTTGATGCGGAGGTCGACCTCGCCCATGCTTGGGTCCATGGCGTGCGCGTCGGACACGCGGCCGATCTCTTTCGCCGCCAGGACGGCCGCGTGATCGGCATGACGGAGATGGCCCTCCTGGCGGAAGCCGGCGCGCGCGCCTTTTGCGCCGGCGATGAACGCGACGAACCCGGCAGATTCCTCCTGCGCGCCTTGGAGTACGCGGCCCCGCTCGACCGCCCGATCTTTTTGCGCCCCCTGGAACCGGGGATCGACGGCGAGGCGGCGCTGTCTTCCGGCCCGATCGCGGCCCTGCTTGGCCTGCCCGAGGCGGCGCCGGAGGCGGAGGCTGTCGGGCTTTACCGCGACGCCTTGCTCGCCCGGCGCGCCGGCGCGACGACCGTCCACGGGCCCGTCAGCACGCGTGCGGCGTTGGATGCGGCGGCGGCGACGGGCGCGTCCGCCTTGTTCACCGATCTCGCCCATGTGCTTCTCAACGACGTCGATGCGGGCGACCTCGACCCGGCGATGCGTCTGGCGCCGCCGCTTCGATCCGAGGACGACCGCGCCGCGATCGCGGCCGCCGTCGTCCGGCGTCCCGGCGGCGCCCTTGTCTCAGGCCACCGCCCGGTCGGGGCCGACGGCCCGGAGACCTTCGTCGAAACCGCCCCGGGCGGCGCGACCCTCGCCTACATGCTGCCCGCCGCCCTGTCGCTGCACCATGATCATAGCGCGCCGATTCTCGACGTTCTGCGCGCGGTGACGTCCGTCCCGGCGGCTCTGTTGGGCCTCGACTCCGGGCGACTCGTGGCGGGTGCGCCGGCGGATCTCGTCTTGTTCGACCCGGACGCCCCCGCCCGCATCACGCCGCGTTCGCGCACGCCCTTCGCCAAGCGGCGCTTTCAGGGGCGCGTCTTGCAGACGATCGTCGGCGGTCAAACATTGTTCAAATATGACGAGAGCGTTTAATGTCCCCTCATGATCTCACCCTTCACGCCATCGTCGCACTGGGCGCCTATGTCGCAGGCGCGATTCCGTTTGGAGTCGTGGCGGCGCGCCTGTTTGGCCTTGGAGATCTCCGCCGCGTGGGCTCGGGCAATATCGGCGCGACGAACGTCCTGCGAACCGGCAACAAGCTCGCAGCCATGCTGACGCTGATCGGCGATTCCGGGAAAGGCGCAGCGGCGGTCATGATCGCCGGCGCGTTCGAACCGCTCTTGGCCGTGACGGCCGGCGTCGCCGCGCTCTTGGGCCACGTCTTTTCTTTCTGGTTGAAGTTCAATGGCGGCAAGGGCGTCGCGACGGCCGCGGGCGTGATCGCCGCTTGGAACCCGCTCGCGGGCTTGGCGACGGCTTTATGCTGGCTCGCCGGCGCGTTCGGGACGCGAATTTCGGCCGTCGGCGCCCTTCTCGGCGGCGCGCTGGCCCCGCTCTGGGTTTGGCTTTTCGGCACGGCGCCCGAAGCCGTTGGCTGCGCGATCGTGTCGACGGTCGTGATCGCGCGCCATCACGCCAATATCGGACGTCTGATGCGCGGGGACGAGCCGCGTTTCGGACGCCGCGCCCGCTGAACGCCGTTCGCGAGCGGCGCACGCTCTCGCCGACGGAGCGCAGCCTGTGGTTGCGCCTGATCCGGACGGAGAATGTCGGCCCGATCGCCTTTTTTCGTCTTCTAAGCCGTTGCGGCTCGGTTGAGGCCGCGCTCGAAGAGGCGCCGCGTCTGGCGCGCCGGAGCGGCCGCGCGTCGTTCAAACTCTGCTCCGAAAAGGACGCGGCGTCTGAAACGGCGCAAGGCGAAGCAGAAGGCGGCCGTTTGGTCGCCTTCCCCGAGCCGGACTATCCCGCACTTCTGCGCGTCATCCCGGATCCGCCGCCGCTTCTTTGGATGATGGGCGCGCCGGAGCTTGGGGGCCGCCCTTGCGCGGCCTTGGTCGGCGCGCGCAACGCCTCCGCCGTCGGACTCACGCTTGCGAGCCGCATTGCGCAGGAACTGGGCGAGGAAGGCGTGACGGTCGTCTCCGGACTTGCGCGCGGCGTCGATGCGGCGGCCCACTCGGCCGCATTAGAGACCGGCACCATCGCCGTGCTCGCGGGCGGGCCGGACGTGCTTTATCCCCCAGAGAACGCCGCTCTGCACCGCGCGGTGCGCGAAAACGGGCTGATCGTCAGCGAACGGCGTTGGAGCGCCCAGCCGACCGGGCGCGATTTCCCGCGGCGGAATCGAATCATCGCCGGGTTAAGCCATGCGGTCGGCGTGATCGAAGCGGCCGCCCGCTCGGGTTCGCTGATCACCGCGCGGCTCGCGGCCGAACAAGGACGAGACGTGCTCGCCGCACCCGGTTCGCCGCTGGATCCAAGGTCCGCCGGATGCAATCGCCTGATTCGCGACGGCGCGCTTCTCCTTGAAACGGCGGACGACCTGCTTGCCGTTTTGCGCGGCGAGGCGACGCGGCGGCTGCGCAGCGACGATTCCTTTCATGATCTGTTTGCGTGGGCCGACGCGGCTGAGTCCCGCTCGGTCGATGACGCAGAGACCGATGCGGCGCGCGAGACCATACGGGGCTTGCTCAGCACGACGCCCGTCCATCCAGACGCCTTGGCTCGCGCGTCGGGCTTGTCCGCCGCCGCGGTGTCCTGCGCCCTGGTGGAGTTGTCCCTCGCCGGCGAAGCTGTGTTCGACGTCGGCGGTACGGTGCGCGCCGCGATCACGGTTGAGGACGATCAGCCGCCCTTCTGAAGACGCTGTGCGGTTTGGAGAGCGTCCACAATTCGTCTCTCCAATTCGCCATTGACGTCCGCGGGCCGTGCGACCCGCCGCAATCCATCGAGAAGATCCGTCACATATTGCAGTCGATCATGGCGCGACGCCAAAAACCCAGAGGGCGAACCGTCACTTGCATGCTTGTCGGTTTGAGGCATTTTACATCTCCCGATGATGGCGAGAGAATGCGCCCTGTCGTTGTAAACGTCAAGAAAAACAATTTTTAGTTTAGTTCGCCATGGCGCATGGGCGTCCTGCTTTCCCGTCGCCGCATTCCAGGCTCGCCGGGCGCGCTCTTCCCGACTCGCATTGACTCGCTCACGCGTCCGCACCACGTTCAGCGCCGACCAGCAGGGCCGCCTTCATCCATGAACGTCGTCATCGTCGAGTCTCCCGCCAAAGCGAAGACCATCAACAATTATCTGGGAAAGGACTTTCGCGTCCTGGCCTCCTTCGGGCATGTGCGCGATTTGGAGCCGAAGGATGGGTCGGTTCGACCGGATGAAGACTTCGCCATGTCGTGGATCGTGGATCCGCAAGCCAAGAAGCGGCTCGCCGACATCGCGGACGCGCTGAAAGGCGCAGACCGTTTGATCCTGGCCACCGACCCGGACCGCGAGGGCGAAGCGATCTCCTGGCATGTGCTCGAATGCCTGAAGAGCAAGCGCGGCCTCCTGAAAGACGTGGACGTCCAACGGGTCGCCTTCAACGCCATCACAAAGGACGCCGTGCGCGCCGCGATCGCGCACCCGCGCGCCATCAACTCGGAACTGGTCGACGCCTATATGGCGCGGCGCGCGCTTGATTACCTCGTCGGCTTCACCCTCTCGCCAGTGCTTTGGCGCAAGCTTCCAGGCGCGAAATCAGCGGGCCGAGTCCAGTCGGTCGCGTTGCGGCTGATCTGCGAGCGCGAGCACGAGATCGAGAGCTTCCGCCCGCAGGAGTACTGGACCCTGGAGGCCTCAGCGCGCGCGGATGGATCCAAGCCTTTTCCTGTGCGCCTCGTGAAACTGGACGGCGAAAAAATCGACAAATTGTCGATCGGCGATGAGGCGGCGGCCGTGCGCGCCAAGTCCCTCGTCGAGGCCGCCTCCTTCAGCGTCTCGAAAGTGGAGACGAAGCCGGGATTGCGCAATCCATCTCCCCCCTTCACGACGTCGACCCTGCAACAAGAGGCGGCGCGCAAGCTCGGTTTTTCGGCGAGCCGCACCATGCAAATCGCGCAAAAGTTGTATGAGGGCGTGCGTCTCAGCGGCGAGACAGTGGGCCTGATCACCTATATGCGGACCGACGGCGTCGACATGGCGCCTGAGGCGGTTGCGGAGGCGCGCGAATTGATCGGCGCGCGCTATGGCGACCGATATCGGCCCGGCAAGCCGCGGGTCTACAAGTCGAAAGCGAAGAACGCTCAGGAGGCGCACGAGGCGATCCGGCCGACATCCATGCGTCGGGCGCCGGATGAGGTCGCGGCCCATCTCGATGACGATCAACGCAAGCTCTACGGATTGATTTGGAAGCGCACGGTGGCGAGCCAAATGGCCAGCGCCGAGGTGGAGCGCGCCACGATCGAGTTGCGTTCCCCCGACGATCAAATTGGGTTGCGCGCCACCGGCCAGGTCGTGACGTTTGACGGCTTTCTTAAGGTTTACGAGGAAAGCCGCGACGACGCGGGGGCGGACCCCGACGCGGAAGCGCGCTTGCCCAAACCGCCGCTGGGCGCTGGAGCGGACGTCCGCGACGTCGCAATTGCGCAACACTTCACGGAACCGCCGCCGCGTTTCTCTGAGGCCTCTCTCGTCAAGCGCCTGGAAGAGCTCGGCATCGGCCGCCCGTCCACCTACGCGTCGATCCTCGAAGTGCTGCGTCGCCGTGAATATGTCCGCATGGAAAAGGGCCGTTTCATCCCGGAGGATAAGGGCCGGCTCGTGACGGCCTTCCTCGTCAGCTTTTTCGAGCGCTATGTGGAGTATGATTTCACGGCCGGCCTTGAGGAGCAGTTGGATCAGGTGTCCGCGGGCGATCTCGATTGGAAAGCGCTTCTCCGCCGATTTTGGGATAAATTTTCCGGACATGTGGGTGAAATCAAAGACTTACGCGTTTCGGAGGTTTTAGAGACGCTGAACGAGTTTCTCGGTCCCTACGTTTTCCGCGCAGCCAATGAGAACGACGATCCGAGACAGTGCCCGTCATGCGGCATCGGTCGACTGTCCTTGAAGACCGGCAAGTTCGGCAGTTTCGTCGGATGTTCCCGCTATCCTGATTGCCGTTTCACGCGCCCCCTCAATCCGGACGCGGAGCCCGAAGGCGGCTCGGCCGCAGCGTCCGCGGACGGCACCTTGCTCGGAACCGACGACGAAACAGGGCTGGCGGTGACCCTTCGCTCCGGGCGTTTCGGGCCCTATGTGCAGCTTGGAGAACAAGAGGGCGGCGAGAAACCGAAGCGCGCCGGCATCCCGAAGGGTTGGCGGGTCGAGGAGATGGATCTCGCGCGGGCTCTGAAACTGCTTCGCTTACCCCGTGATATTGGCGGGCACCCGGAGGACGGCGAACCGATCACCGCCGCCATCGGTCGCTACGGTCCCTATGTGAAGCATCGGTCGACTTACGCCAATTTGGACGATCCGGACGAAGTGTTTTCGATCGGCCTAAACCGCGCCGTCACATTGATCGCGGAGAAAAAGGAAAAGCGGGGCAAGCGCGCCGGACCGACGCCTCTCCGGGAGCTTGGGGCCCATCCCCAAAGCGGAGATACGGTCGCCGTCTATTCCGGACGCTACGGTCCCTATGTGAAGCACAAATCCGTCAATGCGACGTTGCCGAAAGACATCGCGCCGGAAGCGGTGACGCTGGAGCAGGCGGTGGAGTTGATCGCCGCCAAAGCAGGCGCGCCGAAAAAATCCGGCGCCAAAAAGTCCGCCGCCAAGTCGAATGCGAGCAAAAAGAAGGCCGCCAATGACGAGGCGAAACCTGCGGCGAAAAAGAAGACCAGTCGCGCCAAGCGCGCCGCATCGGGCTGACGGGAGCGATGAACGCGCCGAAACGCGCACCCCTTCCTTCCAAAGACGCCATTCTCGAGTTTATCCGTGATTCGGACGCTCCGGTCGGCAAGCGGGAGATCGCACGGGCCTTTCACATCCGCGGAGACGACCGCATCGCCTTGAAACGTCGCCTGCAAGAAATGGCCGACGAAGGCCTGATCGGCGGAGGGCCGCGTAAGAGTCGACTTTCTCCGCGCAACGTCATCCCGCGCGTCGCCGTCCTGGATATGACGGAGCTTGACGCCGATGGCGAATTGCTCGCGCGGCCGATGAAATGGGGCGCCGAACACGCGCCGCCGCGCATCCGCATGACCGCAGATCCCGGCGCCGGCCCGGCCCTCGGTCCCGGCGATCGCGCCCTATGCCGAATCGAACCGGACGGAGAGGACGGCTACCGCGCGCGGCCGATCAAAAAGTTGGACTCGCGGACGCGTCGTGTCGTCGGCGTGTTTCGAAAAACGCGCACAGGCGGCCGTGTCGAGCCGATCGATAAGCGCGGGCGCGGCGACGACATTTTGATTGACGGGAAAAGCGCTGAGGGCGCGGAGACCGGGGATGTGGTCGCCGTTGACCTGGCTCCAGGACGCGGCGGCGGCTTGCCGCGCGGTGCGGTGACGGACATCGTCGGTCGCGGCGACGCCCCGCAGACCTTTTCTTTGATCGCCTGCCACGAACATGGGATCCATTTGGCGTTCCCGGAGGATGCGATCGCCGCCGCCGAGGCGGCCGAAGCTCCGGCCCTTGAGTCTTACCGGGAGGACCTCCGGGAGACGCCGCTGATCACGATCGATCCGGCGGACGCGCGCGATCATGACGACGCGGTGTGGGCGGCGGCGGATGACGACGGGCGCAACGCCGGCGGTTGGCGGGTTCTCGTCGCGATCGCCGACGTCGCCCATTATGTCCGGCACGGAGATCCGATCGATCGGGAAGCCCGCCGTCGCGGAAATTCCACCTATTTGCCAGACCGGGTGGCGCCGATGCTTCCCGAGCGGCTGTCGAACGGGCTTTGCTCGCTCAAAGCGTCCGAGGAACGCGCCTGTCTGTTCGTTGAGATGCGGTTCAACCCAAACGGGCAGAAGGTCCGCCATCGCTTCGGCCGCGGATTGATGCGGGCGATCGCCAACCTGTCCTATGAGCAAGCGCAAGCGGCGGCGGACGGCGCTCCGGACGAGGACGCCGCCCCGCTGAACGAGACCGTCATCCAGCCGCTCTTTGCGGCCTATCGCGCCCTGGCTGCGGCGCGCGCCAAACGCGGGCCGCTGGAGCTGGAGCTTCCCGAGCACAAGGTCATGCTGGACCCCGAGGGCTGGCCGATCGGCGCCGTCCGGCGCGCGCGTTTCGACGCCCATAAGCTGATCGAAGAGTTGATGATCCAAGCGAATGTATGCGCCGCCGAAACTTTGGAGGAACGGCGCACGCCCCTGATTTACCGGGTCCATGACGCGCCCTCCGAAGACAAGCTGGAGGCCTTGATCGACTATATGGAAAGCTTGGGCTTCTCAGCGCCGAAAGGGCAACGCTGGACCCCAAGCAAACTTAATCAGCTCGTCGACGCCGCCCGCGCGGATGAACGCGACGGCATGGTGCAGGACGCTGTCCTGCGCGCCCAATCCCAAGCGGTCTACGCGACGGAGAATCTGGGGCATTTCGGCCTGAACCTTCGCCGCTATGCGCATTTCACCTCGCCGATTCGGCGCTATGCGGATCTGATCGTCCATCGCGCGCTGGTCCGCGCCGGCGCGTTCGGACCGGGCGGGCTGCGCGACGAGGAGATCGCGGATCTCGACGGGATCGCGCAACACGTCTCCGGCGCCGAGCGCGCGTCCATGGCGGCGGAACGAGATGCGACGGATCGGTTCCTGTCCGCCTATTTGGCGGACAAGGTCGGCGGGGCTTTCCCTGGCCGGATCGCGGGCGTGACCCGTTCCGGACTGTTTGTGAAGCTCGAGGAGACGGGCGCGGACGGCTTCGTGCCGGTCTCCACGCTCGGCGGCGATTATTGGGTTCACGATCCTTCCACGCACATGTTGATCGGTTCGAGCAGCGGAGATCGCTACCGCCTTGGGCAAACGGTCGAGGTGCGTCTTGAGGAGGCCGCGCCTCTCGCCGGAGGACTGCGCTTCGCCATGTTGTCCGAGCCGGAGCCAGGGCCGAAGCCGAGCAACCGGATGAAAACGGATCGACGCCGCGGACGCGAACGTTCGCGACGCCGATGAGCGCGCCGCCGACCCAGGACGCAAGCGCGCCACCCGCATCTGAGCCGACGATTCGGCCGGCGGCGACGCTGGCTCTCGTCCGTTTCGGACGCGATGGTCCCGAGCTCCTCATGGGGCGACGGCGGCGGGACCTCGCCTTCATGCCGGAATGTTGGGTGTTTCCCGGCGGACGCGTGGATCGTGACGATGCGGCGGCCAAACCGATACGCGCATTGCCGAGCGCGACCGAGGACCGGTTCGCGCGAATTGCGCCAACCCCTTCGCCGGAGGTCTGCGCCCTCGCGGCGGTCCGGGAGACATTTGAAGAAACCGGAATCGTGGTCGGCGCGCCAGGGCCCTGGCGGGGCCCCGCAGATCCGACGTGGCGCGCGTTCGAAGAGGCGTCTGCCGGCCCCAAACTTTCGGACTTCGCCGCGCTCGCGCGTGCGGTCACCCCGCCAGGCCGGACGCGGCGTTTCGACACCCGCTTTTTCTTCGCAGATGCGGCTCGGGCTTGTCTCACGCCGGACTGCGCGCCGATCTCCCGCGGCGAGTTGGAGGATGTTCGCTGGATCGGGCTGCAAAAGGTTCGACACTGTCGGCTGGCGCCCATCACCAAGGTCGTCCTCGATGAGATTGAAGCGCGCCTCAAGACTGAGGACCCGTTCGCGGATCAGCCCATCCTTTGCTTTGATCTTGCGAGCGGTTCCGCGCGGCTTGAGCGCCGCTGAACGCGTGGCGTCACGATGCGCGATGGGACCGAAGCCATGTCGACAGTGACCGATGCTCAGCGTCGTCGCGGTTTGATCGCGGCGATCGGCTGCATTTCGGTGACTGGCGTCGGCTTCGGCGTCACCTTTCCGCTCCTGTCCACGCTGTTGGAGGTGCGCGGGGCGAGCGCCGCGGTCATGGACGCGAATTTTCTCGCCGCTTCGGTCTCCACCGTAGCGCTGACGCCCTTTGCGCCACGTCTGTTGCACGTCTTGGGCGCGAAACGGACCGTGTTCGGATGTCTTGTCATCAGCGTCTTGTCCGTCTTGGCGTTCAAGGCGACCGACGACCCGCTCATCTGGATCGCCATCCGGTTTTTGTTCGGCTGCGCGATCACCGGCCTTTTCGTGGTGTCGGAAATTTGGATCAATCAATTGGCGACCGACGCGAATCGGGGACGGATCGTCGGCGTCTACGCCACATTTCTCTCTCTCGGCTTTCTTGCAGGACCGGCCACGCTGCGCCTGACAGGCTTCGATGGATGGCTTCCCTTTCTCGCCGCGGCCGGAGTGATCGCCGCAGCCGGCGCGCCGGCGCTGCTGGCCATCGGCGTGCCCTTCACGGCGCCGACGGATTCATCAACACGCAGCCTCTTTGCGATGATCCGCCGATCCCCGACTCCGTTCCTCGCCGTGCTCGTCTTCGGCGCGTCCGAAGCGAGCGCCTTTCACCTCTTGACGATTTACGGGCTGCGGCTGGGACTGACCGAGGAAGCCGCAGCCTCTGCGCTTCAGGCCCTCATCATTGGATACATCGCCACACAATTTGCGATCGGCGCTTTGACCAAAAGGGTCGGAACGCGACGTCTCTTAATCGCCATCGCCATTCTGTCCGCGATCGGCGCGGCGTTTCTTCCGATCGCAGCCGACGCGCCGCCGACGCCCGGACTTGAAGGGTTGTTCGGCGGA
The DNA here is from genome assembly GCA_964412525.1 of uncultured Caulobacterales bacterium. Classification (GTDB taxonomy): domain Bacteria; phylum Pseudomonadota; class Alphaproteobacteria; order Caulobacterales; family CAYPOX01; genus CAYPOX01. Next base: position 4,328 of record CAYPOX010000050.1, on the reverse strand, counting down.
CCCGCGCCCGCACTCTTCTACGTCCTCATCTTCTTCGTCGGCGGACTGTCCTGCGGCCTCTACACGGCCGGGCTCGTCATGCTGGGCGAGCGGTTTCAGGGATCGGACCTTGCCGGAGCGAACTCCGCCTTCATTCTTGTTTACGGACTGGGTTCGCTGTTGGCGCCCCCGCTCGCCCATCGCGCCATGGATCTGGCGCCGCCCCATGGCCTCGCCTGGTTCTTCGCCGCAATTTTCGGGGTCTATGGGGTCTTCGCCCTTTATCGAAGCCGGCGGAGTTGACGCGCGCGACCGGCGCCGCTAACCGCTAGCGCCCTATTCGGAGACAAAAGCCATGGCCAAACCCACCACGATTAAGATCCGCCTGAATTCGACGGCGGACACCGGATACTTTTACGTGACGAAGAAAAACACGCGGAATATGACTGAGAAGATGGTCGTCCGTAAATACGATCCGGTTGCGCGCAAGCACGTCGAATTCAAAGAAGGAAAAATCAAGTAATCAGTATTTGGAGGCGACGACGGCGTTTCGTCCGCGTTCCTTGGCGCGGTAAAGCGCGGCGTCGGCCTTGATCAAGAGTTGTTCCGCATTGGCGTTCGCGCCGAGTGCGGACGCGACGCCGAAGCTCGCCGTCAAGGGCAACTCCCGCTCGCCGGAGGCGCGGAAGGGTTCATCGGCGATCACGCGGCGCAGACGTTCCGCCACCACGGTCGCACCAAAAATGTTCGTGTCCGGCATCACGATGACGAACTCTTCGCCGCCGAAGCGGCACGCCAAATCGACCCCGCGCATGAAACTTGTGAGGCGCTTGCCGAACTCCCTGAGAACCTTGTCCCCGACGGCGTGTCCGTGGGTGTCGTTCAAGTTCTTGAAATGGTCGATGTCGCAAATGATCAAAGACAGCGGTTTGCCCGATCCCCGCGAGCGATTGACCAGTTCCTCAAGGTGCTGGTTGAGATAGCGCCGATTGTGCAGGCCCGTGAGCTGATCACGGACGGCCATCTCCATGCTTTCCTGAACCGACGCACGAAGCCGGTCCGCGTAACGCTTGCGGCGCAATTGGGTGCGCACCCGCAATTGCAGTTCGCTCGGATCAATGGGTTCGTGAACATAGTCATTCACGCCCAACTCAAGGGCGCGGACCAGTTTTTGCGTCTCCTGCGGCGCGCAGACGACAAGGATCGGCGTTTGCCGCAGATCTTCGCTTGAACGGATCAGCGAACATAGGCGAAGCGGGTCAAAGGCGCGGCTGCGCAAATCGACGATCAGCAGATCCGCGTCCACCGCCGCATCCAGCCGCGGCTCGCCGCCCTCCACGCTGGACAAGCGCACGTCGTGTTTGTCTCCCAGATCGGACGCAATGTCGCTGGCCACGGAGGCATCGTCGTTGAAGACGACGATCGTGCCGCCCAGGCCCACATCCTCCCGAGATTCCTCCGCCTTCACCACGCCGAGCCGACGGCTCGTTTCATCGCGCAGGCGCAATTCGTCGACCAAGACCTTCAGGCGCACCAGGCTGCGCACACGTGCGAACAACGCCACGTCTTCCGGCGGCTTCATGAGGAAATCGTCGGCCCCGGCCTCCAGGCCTTTCAGCTTTGCGCGCTTGTCGCCCAGAGCGGTGATCATGACGATCGGGATGTGCTCCGTCTCAGGATCTCGTTTGAGGCGCTGGCACACCTCATACCCATCCATTCCGGGCATGACGACGTCGAGCAGCACGATGTCCGGGCGCGCGGCGTGCGCAAGCTCCAGCGCCGCCTCTCCGTTCTGCGCGGTAAGCACCTCAAAGTACTCGGCACGAAGCTTCGCCTCCAAGAGACGAAGATTCGAGCCGACATCGTCGACCACAAGGACGCGCGCGGTGGTCATCTTGAACTCACCTTAGAACCGCTCGCAAGACACTGACTAAGCCAAATGGCATCGCACCGTTTCCAAGAACGAACGAACGGAGATAGGCTTGGACAAGTAGCCGACGCAACCGCTTTCCCGGATGACCGCTTCATCGCCCTTGGCTGCGAACGCCGTGACCGCCACGACAGGAATGCCGCCCAAATCAGGATCGGCCTTCATCATTTTCGTGACTTCCAGTCCAGAAATTTCCGGCAATTCAATATCCATCAGAACCAAATCCGGACGATGCGACCGCGCCAATTCGATCGCATCGCCGCCGTTTCCTGTCGCGATCGTGTTATATCCTTGCGACTCCAATAGATCGCAGAACAACTTTTGGTTCAAATCGTTGTCCTCTACGATGAGAATCGTTTTCATCGACTCTGCGTCTCCATTTGACGCTGCGAAGCCGTTTTCGACGGCGCTTCGCCGACCACGGCGCGGGCGGCGTTCCCCCGGCCGTTGGTATAGCGTCGTTTCGTAAACCAAGCCAAAAGTTAATTAGCCGGCTAAAGGTTTCCAAAATACTCACACAAAAAAATCGTAACGGAAAAGCGCAGGCTGACGAAAGACGAAAATGTGTCGGTGGAAAATGTGGATACAAAATTTATTTGTTTAGAATGTTTGAAAAAATTTGAAACAGATGCATCGTTCTGCACACGGTGCGGGTCTCCGCGGATCTTCAACGCGACCGCCTTTCCTCTGCCGGTTATCGCGCATGTCGACTGCGACGCCTTCTTCGCATCGGTCGAGAAGGCGCGGCGGCCCGAACTTCGCGACGCGCCCCTGATCATTGGCGGCGGCCGCCGGGGCGTGGTGTCCACGGCCTGCTATCTCGCCCGCGTGACCGGCGTGCGCTCGGCCATGCCAATGTTCAAAGCGAAACGCCTCTGCCCGGACGCTGTCGTTTTGAAGCCCGACATGACCGCCTATCGGACCGCGTCCACTCGCATTCGGACCCTGATGTGCGAAACCGGGGCTGATGTCGAACCGGTGTCGATTGATGAAGCCTATCTCGACATCTCGACGCTCGGGAACGAACGAATCCTTCGCCTCGCCCAATTGGCGCACGACATCGAAGCGTCCATTGGCGTCACGGTTTCGATCGGCGCGGGACCAAACCGCTTCGTCGCGAAACTCGCCGGCGGAATCAGCAAGCCGCGCGGCTTCACCGTCATGTCGCAAGAGGAAGCTCAATCCTATCTCGAGAACCGATCCGTCGCCGATCTGCGCGGCGTGGGGCCGCGCACCGCTCGCAAACTCGCCCTGGACGGCTTCCCGACCGTGGCGCATCTCCGTTCGGCGTCGAAGACCGTGCTGGAGCGCCGATACGGCGCGTTTGGGGCCCGCTTGCACGATCTCGCCCGCGCCGAGGATCGAACGACCGTCGTCGCGCATGCGACGCGGAAATCCGTGTCGTCCGAACGAACCTTCCCAGAAGACTTGGGCGATCTGGAGAGTTTGCGGCGCGCGCTTCAGGAGGTCGCCGTCCTGACGGAAGCGCGCGCCGCCAAAGCGGGCGTCTTAGGCCGTACGTCCGTACTGAAATTGAAGACCCACCGCCACGAGGTGATCACCCGTTCGGTCTCGGGCGAACCGCCGATCCGAGACGCCGGCGCCGTTTTTGAAAGGCTCGAGCCCCACCTGGCGTCCCTTCACGCCCAGGGCCCCTTTCGCTTGATCGGCGCCGGCCTGAGCGGCCTTGTGAGCGAAGACGATCCGAGCCTTGCATCGCGTCTGCCGTTGGAGCAATGGCGCGAGCCTTCCTAACGTCGTTAGAGCTCCGGAATGGCTGCGATCACCTTGTTCCCATAGAAGGCTCGGCGCATAAGGCGCTGGCATCTTGCAAGAAGGAACGACGCCATGGGCCGGATCGACGCGCGATTGAAAGAACTCAACATCGACCTGCCTTCGCCGCCTGATCCCGTCGCGTCCTATGCGCCCTTTATCGTCGCCCAGAATCTTGTCTTCGTGTCTGGGCAAATCTCCGTCGAGCCGTCCGGCGTCATCAAGGGACGCCTTGGAGCCGAAATGGACCTTGCATCAGGCCAAGCCGCGGCCCGGCAATGCGGCTTCAACCTTTTGGCGCAGCTGCGCAAAGCGTGCGGCGACGATCTGGACCGGGTGGTTCGCGTCGTTCGGCTGGGCGTCTTTGTGCAATGCGAACAGGATTTCATCGAACAGCCGGTCGTCGCCGACGGCGCGTCGCTCTTGATGACCGAAGTGTTTGGAGAGATCGGCCGGCACGCACGGGCCGCGGTCGGCGTCAGCGCGCTCCCGCTCGGCGCCGCAGTCGAGATTGATGGCGTCTTTGAAATTAACGCGTAGGTTCTCGCCCTCTCGGCGTCGGCGTCTATTTACCTCAGCGTGAACACGATCGAAGCGCACGCTCGGACGCTTTCATCCCTGCGCGAAGTTTCGCGCGAGGCGTGGG
>CAYPOX010000049.1:0-17079 GCA_964412525.1 uncultured Caulobacterales bacterium | reverse complement strand
GAGACGGAGAGCTCTTCAGTGGCGGCGGCGCCGGTCTCCACATTGGCGGCGGCGCGCTCGGCGGATTCAAGAGCCTGCTTGGCCCGTTCGTCCGTGGCCGCCGCCGAGTCCGCCATGCGCGCCGCATCGGAGGTCAGGCTGTTGGCCGAATCAACCAAGGAATCCGCCACGACCCGCACCTCCATCTCAAGGCGATGCGCCAGTCCGGTCCGCAGCTCCTGGCCTCGAGCGTTGACCGCGTCCAAATGCATCTGAAACGCCAAATCCATCTCAAAGAAAAGGCACGCATTCAGCGCTGCGATCCGCGCCGGCAACTTTTTGGCCGCCTTTCTCCCGTCCGCGTCGATCGCCGCTTGGGCGAACCCGGCGGCGATCCCGGCGAAGGCTTCGAAATAATTGTCCAAGGACACGCCATGCTTGGCGTGGATGGCCTGAAGTTCGGCGACCATGCCCATATACTCGTCATCGAAGCGGCCATTGAGCAACGCGCTGTAATGGCGTTGCTGAACGGCGAGCGCCTCGCGCAGGTCATTCTCGTCTTGTATGCCTGCCGCCGCGTAGGCGCGGCGAAGAATCGGCTCGATCCGCGATTCGAGCATGGGCGCAATGTCATTGAGGGGCTCCGCGGCGGCGGAAGCGCGCTTCGCCTTTTCGGCGAATTGAGGCGGGAGAGCCGGCATGATGTCGCTCCGAGCGGTTGTCGTGCGGCGCTCCTATAACAGAAAGTTTATGACATGCCTTTCGCGGTCACGATTTTGACTCTTTTTCCAGAGGCCTTTCCCGGACCGCTGGGCGTGTCGATTCTTGAAACTGCGCGCCGAAACGGCGTTTGGTCGTTAGAAACGCTGGACATACGATCCTTCGCCATGGATAAGCATCGATCCGTCGACGCACCACCGGCGGGCGGCGGTCCGGGCATGGTGCTGCGCGCCGACATTTTGGGCGGAGCGCTGGACCACGCGGGCGTGACCGCCTTGCGCGGGTCGAGCGATCGGCCCGCATTTTTGATGACGCCGCGCGGCGCGCCTTTGACCCAAGATCGGGTCCGCGCCGTGGCGCAGGGCGAAGGCCTGGTGATCGTCTGCGGACGGTTCGAGGGTGTCGACCAACGGGTGGTCGAAGCGCGAAGCCTGGAAGAGGTTTCGGTCGGCGACGTGGTGACGGCGGGCGGCGAGGCGCCCGCCATGACAATGGTGGAGGCGTGCGTGCGGCTTTTGCCGGGCGTGATCGGCGATCCGGCCTCCGCTATTGAAGAGAGTTTCGAGGGCGGTCTCTTGGAGGGGCCGCAATTCGCGCGACCCAGACTGTGGGAAGGGCGAGACATACCGAAGGTGCTGTTGTCCGGCGATCACGCGGCGGTGGATCGCTGGCGTCGGGCGCAGGCGGAAGAGACGACGCGGCTGCGCCGCCCAGACATGTGGCGGCGTTACTTGGAGGCGAGACGATGAACGTGATCGAAGAACTGGAGCGCGAAGAGCAGGCGCGCATGACGGAGTTGAAGTCAAAGCCGATTCCGGTCTTTGACGCGGGCGACACCGTGCGCGTTCAGGTGAAAGTGAAAGAAGGCAATCGGGAACGCCTCCAAGCCTTTGAGGGCGTCGTGATCGCCAAGAACGGCGGCGGCTTAAGCGAGTCGTTCACCGTGCGCAAAATCAGCTTTGGCGAGGGCGTCGAGCGCGTGTTTCCGCTCTACTCGCCCCTGATCGATTCGATTGAAGTGGTTCGGCGCGGCAAAGTTCGCCGTGCGAAGCTTTACTATCTGCGCGAACGGTCCGGCAAATCCGCCCGGATCGCGGAGCGCACGACCGGCCGTGGGATCCAACCGCGCGGCAAGAAGAAGGGCGGCGACAGCGCGTAAAGCGGGAGCGCGGACATGACTCTGCGCGTCGCCGTCGTCGGCGCGACAGGTTTGGTCGGTCGCGAAATCCTCGCCGTGATGGCCGAGCGCCTGTTCCCGGCCACCGAGGTGCATGCGCTCGCGAGCCGATCTTCCCTTGGGACCGACGTCTCATACGGTGACAAGACGCTTGTTTGCGAAGCGCTTGAGCACTTCAATCCCGACGACGCGGACCTCGCCTTGTTCGCCGCCGGGTCGAGCGTCGCCGACGCCTTCGCGCCGCGTTTCGCAGCCGCCGGCTGTTTGGTGATCGACAATTCGTCGCTCTTTCGGATGCGCGAAGACGTCCCGCTGATTGTGCCGGAGGTGAATCCGGACGCGGTTTTGCAGGCGCGCACGCGGAACATCATCGCCAATCCCAATTGCTCCACGGCTCAGCTCGTCGTCGCGCTCAAACCGATTCACGACGCCGCCCGGATCAAGCGAGTCGTGGTGGCCACCTATCAATCGGCGTCGGGCGCGGGCCGGGACGCCATGGACGAGTTGTTTCGCCAAACCCGCGCCGTGTTCGTGAACGACCCGATTGAGCCGGAACATTTCACCAAGCAAATCGCCTTCAACGTCATTCCGCATATCGACCGTTTCCTTGACGACGGATCCACGCGCGAGGAATGGAAAATGACGGCGGAGACCAAAAAGATCCTCGATCCGTCGATCAAATTGCACGCCACCTGCGTTCGGGCGCCGGTCTTTGTCGGTCATGCGGAAGCGGTGAATTTGGAGCTTGAAGAGCCGCTGGAAGCTGAAGACGTGCGCGAGGTTTTGCGGGAGGCGCCCGGCGTCCTCGTCGTCGACAAGCATGAGGACGGCGGTTACGTGACGCCGGTCGACTGCGTGGGCGATTTCGCCACCTATGTGTCGAGGATCCGCGTGGACCCTACGGTCGACAACGGCCTGTCTCTTTGGGTCGTATCCGACAATTTGCGCAAGGGCGCGGCGTTGAATGCGGTTCAGATCGCCGAACTGGCCCTGAACCGCGGGGTGCTTCCCGGCCCTTCCGGAGCGCTTCAAGGCGCCTAAGCCTGGCGCGCGGCCGGGTCGGCGCTTATGTCCCCAACTTAGAAGCGGGCGCGGGGGCGCAATGACCGACAATGAAAGCAACCCGCGCGCGCCGCGTTGGCCAGGTTTGGGCGGACCTGGACGGGCCTTGGCCGTGCCCGATCCGGCCGCGACCCATGATCCCGGGCGTGCGGTCGGCGTGGCTGCAGCGGTCGGCGCCTTTGTGACCTGGGGCCTTTTTCCGCTCTATTTCATCGGCATGGGCGATCTGCCGGCGCTGGAGATCCTCGCCTATCGGCTGTTCTGGTCGCTGCCGACGATGATTCTCGTCGTATTTGCGCTGCAAAAGGGCCGCGCGCTCATCGAAGCGCTAAAACAGCCAAAGACCCTGGCGGTCTTGTTCGTCACGACGCTTCTGATCGCAGTGAATTGGGGCGTCTACATTTATGCGACCACGAGCGGTCAAGTTCTCGCGGCGAGCCTCGGCTATTACATCAACCCGCTGGTGAACATGGCGCTGGGGGTTGTGATCCTTGGCGAGCGCCTGACGCGCAGGCAGACCGCCGCGATCGCTTTGGCCGCGGTCGGCGTCGGGCTTCAGGTCGTCGCGGTCGGCGCCCTGCCATGGATCTCCCTCGTGCTGGCGCTCACATTCGGCTTTTACGGCTTGCTGCGGAAGCGCGCGGATGCGGACCCGGTGGCGGGCTTGACGGTGGAGGTCACCCTCGTCTTCCCCATGGCGCTCGTCTATTTGGCCTGGATCCAAGGCGGTCAGGCATGGAGCGAGGGGGCGGGGCCTTTGGCCTATTTGGCGCTCGCCGGGCCTTTGACCGCCGCGCCGCTGCTTCTCTTCGCCGTCGGCGCGCGTCGGTTGATGCTGTCGACCGTCGGCGCGATCCAATTCATCGGGCCGACATTGCAGTTCTCGATCGGCGTCGCGACGGGCGAACGCGTGGCGCCGCTCACGGCTTTCGCCTTTGTCTTTATTTGGGCGGGATTCGCTCTCTATGTGTGGGATGCGCGTCGTAAAGAGCGCGAATTGCGCCGCGCGCGTCGGGCCGAATCCGCGCGGGCGGCGGCCGCGTAACGCAGGAGACGCCCGATGGACGCATTCGAGACGATCGTTCACGCCTTGCCCACCGGAGTCCGTATGGTCGCGCGCGCAGCGGGGCCTTCGGACGGCCCGCTGATCGTCCTTCTGCACGGCTTTCCCGAAACCTGGCGCTGCTGGCGTCGGCAGATTGCGCCGCTGGCCGCTTCAGGCTGGCGGGTTCTGGCCCCCGACCAACGCGGATATGGCGAGACTGGAGGACCTGCGGAGATCGAAGCCTATCGGATCGATCGTTTGTGCGGGGACGTCGCCGCCTTGATTCGGCTTGAAGGACGCGAGGAGGCTGTGGTCGTCGGCCATGATTGGGGCGGCGCGGTCGTCTGGTCCTTCGCGCAGCTGTTTCCGGAGATGAGCCGCGGCGTGATCGGCGTGAACACGCCGCACCGGCCGCCGCCGCCGGCGCCGCCCACCGCCGTGCTCGTCAAACTGTTTGGTCCGGATCACTATATGGTTCGGTTCCAAGAAAGTGCGGCGCATGAAGCTCTGGACGCGGATGTGGAAGGGTTTCTGCGTCTCGTCTTGTCCAAGCCCGATCACGCGCCAAGTTGGCCGCCAGATCCAGCCATCTTCGCCATGACCGAACGCCTCAAGCACACACAACCCGGTCCGACGGCGATCGATGCGGTCGATTTCGACGCCTATGCGGCGAGTTTTCGCGAGCACGGCTTCGAGCGTCCCCTGCACTGGTATCGCAATATCGACGCCAATTGGGCGCTCATGAAAGCCATGGACCCGACCATCCAAGCCCCGGCGTTGTGGGTCGGCGCGGAGTGGGACGCGTTTCTCCATCCCAGCTATGCGGAGGGTATGGAGGCGATCACGCCCAATCTCGAAAAGCGGATCATACCTCAATGCGGACATTGGACGACTGCCGAGGCGCCGGACGCCCTGATCGCGCACATGCAGGATTGGCTCACCAAGTTTCAGGGTGAGACGGCGCGCGGCGTGGCGTAGGCGTGCACAACCTTCCAGCCGCAGTCGGTCGGCGCGAGATGAAGGTGATCCGCCACCGGGAACAACGTGAATTCGTGCAGCATTAAGCCCTCGAGCAAGAGGGTCGCCCGCGCAAAGCTTGCGTCCGGCTCCACGAAAACGTGCTCGATGGTGAGCTTGCGCTTGTCTGGCGGGGCCGGCGACATCCCGTGCACGAACTCCATCAAGGCTTCGATCGAGTTCCCGAGGGACGACGTCGTGATCCGGCAAACATAGGACGCGTCTTCGGTGAACAGGTCGCGAAGCGCGCTCGGCTCGGCGGCCCACCAAGCCTCCGCATAGTCGTGGAGAAAAGCCCGGACGCTCTGCTCTGCGAGCTCGGCCTCATTTGTGTGTGCGACGGCCATGGCTTTCCCCCGGACCATCACATTCGACGCGAACTTTAAACAAAAGCTTAACAACCAGCCGCTCGACGAAGCGTCACTTTTGAAACAATGTTGAAAATGAGTGGGGGAGCGTCGTGATCATCACCATTGAAGGGCCGCCGGCGGCTGGAAAGACGAGCCTCTCCATGGCGTGGGCTGAACGTGGCGCCTTGCGCGTGCCCGGCGTCGATGAGTTGTACCGTCGGCCCGACAAGGCGACGCCTGCTTGGGAGGCTGGTCGCCAGATTGCGCGATGGGCGCGCGCCGCGGTTCGGCGGTCGAGCGCGGATGTCGCCAATTTGGATGGCGATGTGCTTCGGCCCGCTTGGGCGCCATTGGCCGATGCCTCGGCGGAGCTTTCATACGCCTACGACGTTCTCCGCATTTTTCGCGCCCGCGAGGCGGAACTCCGCCTACCAGACCGGATCGTCGTTGTTCAGATTGACGAGCCGATCCGCCATATCCGTGACATCGTCCGAGGAATCCGCAGGGGCCGCCCACTTGAGATGGCGCGACGGGAGGCCGCGGGCAATCGCGTGAGAGCCGTCGCCCTCGCAGAACTGTTCAAGGAGTTGGAAGCGGCCTTTCCGGCGCTCATTCACAGAACGGCGGACCTGGATCCAAGCGCGCTCAACACGGCGCTCGCGGCCATGCCCCCTCACAATTATACGGTACCCGCCATGCTCGACCACATTGAATGTCGGCTCCGCCGCCTTGGCGGCGATGAAACCAAACGGTTCGCGAGGTTGCGTTAGCCAGATCTTCACCGAAGGCGGCGACCCTTCCACCTATGACCGCAAGGGATGGAGGCCGCCCGTGCTTGCTGCGCTCACAGTCCTGTCGATCGGAGGAGCCGTCGGATCGCTTGCCGTCGGCCTCGTCGCCTATGCGGATCTGAGACGGCGGGCCGCTGCGCAGATGCGGGTCTGATCCGCCGGACGGATCGGCGCGACCCTATGAAGATCGCGCCGAACCGCCGCAGTGAATTTGTATGCTTAGACGTCCCGCTTCACGCGGACAGCTTTCTGGCTGCGACGCGTGTTCACCAGTTCGACCGCGAGGAAAGCCATCGTGATCGCAAAGGTCGCCATCGGACGGTAGAAAATTTCGGCCGTCGGCATGATGCATGCTCCTCTTTGCTGCAGTGCAAAACCTCTACGTCCGAATAGAATATACGGATTACAATAGATAAATTTTCGATCTAAGCGTGGCTCTCGCCGGGTAAGGCGGAATGCGCCGGTGTGATGCACAACACAGCATCCCGGTCGCGCCAGACGCGTTTCTCGGCGAGGGCTGCATCAATGCGCTCCGCCTGCGCCGCAAGGACGGACGCTTCGTCGGCGAGTCCGGTGGCGGCCAAGATGCGCGCTTGACCTTTAAGTGCGAACGCCAAGTCCTCGAAAGCCGTGGATGTTTCCATGTGCATGACATCTCTCCTGCATGACTGAACGTGATACGCCCGCCGGGCGCTCCCGGCTTCGCGATCGCGGCGGCATGTCGCAGAATGCGTTGAAACGTAGGTTTGGCCGCCGCGAAGTTGGGCATACTGCAAGGGACCGCTTGCGCACCGTCAGCGCCTAGAAGCAGGGAGGGGCGTCAATGGCGTGGATTGGACGCATTCTGGGATGGGTGTTCGCCGCCATTGCGGCGGTGCTGGGCCTGGGCGCGGCCTTTGAGGCTTGGATGGACTTCAAGGCGCGCGGTTTCGAACCGGCGGGCCGGATGATCGCGATGGGCGGGGCCCGTCAACATATCCATTGCCTGGGCGAAGGCCGCCCCACCGTGATCTTGGAGGCGGGGGCCTATAGCCATTCGGTGAATTGGGCGCTCCTCCACCCGCAGATCGCCGCCACCCATCGGGTTTGCGCCTATGATCGACCGGGCCTGGGGTGGAGCGAGGCGCGGCCAGGCCCGACGGATGGTCCGACACGGATGCGCCAACTCCGCGCTCTCTTGGACGCGGCGGATGAGAAAGGGCCCTTTGTCCTTGTCGGCCATTCCTATGGCGGCGTGTTGGCGCGGGCGTTCCTGCGCGATTTTCCGAGCGACATCGTCGGCTTGGTCGCCGTGGACACTGCGTCGCCCGGCCAAAGCGCCCAATTCGCGGACGCGCAGATCGCCTTGGCCCCATGGGTCCTTGTCTCCGAGTTCTTGCCGCCCTTTACGGCGCATTTCGCTATTACGATCGGCAAGTCTATGCCCCGAGCTATCCCGATCTGCCCGGCGACGGGCTGGAGGAGTTGCTGCATTTCGGCTCGGACTCGCGCCACCGCGCGGCGTCGGCCGCCGAGCTCGGGCAAGCCTTTGATTCGTCATGGGCGAGCGCTTTGCCGGACCGCCCGGCCGCCCTAGGCGATTTGCCTTTGGCGGTGGTGAGCCAGGGTCGCTCGCCCCGGGCTTGGTACGCCGACGAGGCCAGCCATCAAAACTCCGGGCGTCTTTGGGCGAAACTGCAGGCGCGGGTCGCAACGCTCAGCACGGACAGTCTTCACGTCACCGTGCCTGGCGCGGACCATAATTCACTGCTTGGCGACCGCCGCCATGCGGCCCAAACCCTGGAGGCGATTCGCCATGTGCTCGTCCGCGCCGAGGCGCGCATGGGGGATGCGTAGAAAATCGACGCCCGATCTTCGGCGGCGTCCGGTCGGGCTTCGCGCTAGCCAAGACGTGTCGCACGTTCCAGCTTGTCAGGAGAACCATCATGCAAGCCAAAGCTGCTCTCGCGATCGCCGCCATGGGCGTCGCCGCCTTCAAGGGCGCCCCTTCGTCCGCCGAAGACCATGCGGATTTCCCGGCGGGTTACCGAAGTTGGACCCATGTGAAATCCGCGATCATTGAGCCCGATCATCCGGTGTTCGGCGCAAGTTCTGCAGGAATTCATCACATCTACGCGAACCCGATCGCCCTCAAAGGCTATGCAGACCGTGATTTTCAGCCTGGGGCGGTGATTGTCGCCGATTTCCTTGGCTTAGACGCTCAAAATGATCTCCAACTCGAAAGCGCTCGGCTGCGGATCGACGTGATGCAGTTCGATCCCGACCGTTTTTCTGACACCGATGGATGGGGCTATGCGTCCTATGCGAAGGCCGATCCGGACTTAAAAGTGGACCAGGACGCCGCCCAGAACTGCCATGGGTGCCATCTGGGCGCCGCTGAGAGCGGTTTCGTGTTCAGCCGCTACCGGGATTAAAGGGGGCTCTTGGCGCGCCGGCGCAAGGGTCGGATTCATGCCGCGAGCCTGAGCTGAAAGTCCCTTCAAGCGGGGCCCATCAAATGCGCGCATCGCCGACCAAGTTCGCCCTCACTCCTTCCATTCGATCAGGCGCACCTCGGTGATGCGGCCGGCGCCGTCCACCGTGTAGACGGAGATCAGATCTTCGGACACGCCATAGAGGGTGAGCGTCTCGCGGCTCGTCACGACCGGACCGAGCGCCCATTGGCCATGCACGGTCACCGCCGCGCCCTCATCCTGAAAAATCCCTTCAAAAAGCATGCGCATGCGGTCGACGCCGGAACCAAGCAGCTTGTCAGGATATTGGTAGACGCGCACATCCGGGGCGTAGGCGCTGAGGAAAGCCTCGATGTCATTGGCGTTGACGGCCGCGTTGCGGGCCGCCGCGGCTTCCAATGCGCGTTCTTCGTGCGCTTGGCGCGCTTCCGAGGCCGGTTCGCTTAGAGCGGGGCTGAGCGGCGCGGACGCGGCGCAAAGGGCGAAGACGAAAAGCAGGCGGCTCATGGGGTTCTCCTTAGGGTCATTGCGGGATCCGATCGGCGGCGCGCGACGCGTCGCGTGTCACGCCCCTGGGCGCGGCGAGGTTTGGCGCGTCGAAGGGCGGAAGCTCCAGTGCGCTCACCGCGCGGAGAGGGTCGTTGGTCGAAGCCTAGACGCCGACATCGTCTAAGAATGCGCGAATGGTCGCGAGATAATCCTCGCTTTGCTCGACCATCGTGGTGTGAGCAGCGTCTTCGATCAGCTCATAGCGGCCGTTCGGGACCATGGCGGCGAAGTCTCGGCAGGTCGCCGGCGTGGCCTCATCCACCTCGCCGCTGACGAACAAGGTGGGCGCGGCGATGTCGCCGAGCCGAGGCGTGAGATCAAAGTCCTTCAACGTGCCTGTCGCCGTGAATTCGGTGGGACCCCACATGGCGTTGTAGAGCCGCGCATTGAAGGACGGGGCGTCGTTGCGGATGTCGCCGATGGGACAGGGCGCAACGCAGAGATGTTTATCGTAGAAGACCTTCGCCGCGGCCAGATAGGCGGGGTCATCCGTGGAGCCTGCCGCCTCGTGCTTGTCCAAAACGCGGCGGACGTCGGCGGGCAGCTGCGCACGATAGGCGTCCGCGTCCGCGATCCAGCGCGGCGTGCTGATCAGCGGACTGGATAGGATCAAGGCCTCAAGGCCTTCGGGGCGATCCGCCGCGTAGCGCGCGGCCCAGCCGCCGCCCATGGAATGGCCGAGGAGCGCGACGCGTTCGAGTCCCAGGGCCTGTCGAACCGAATCGATCTCCGATACGAAGCGCTCGGTCGTCCAATTCGCCGGATCGCCGGGTCTGTCCGAATGGCCGCTATCCAATTGGTCGTAAAGAATGACGGCGCGTTCGTCCGCCAGCGCCGCAAGCGGCGTCAGACTGCGGTGGTTGCCGCCGGGTCCGCCATGGAGCGCCAAAAGCGGCGCCTTCGGGCCGTCCAGGTGGACGGCGCCATTGATCCGATACCAAAGGCGGCCGCCCTTCGCGGGGACATAGCCGGCGATTTCAGGATCGGGCAGCGCCCAGGCGTCCGGCGTGAGGCAGGGGCCGATTGCGAGAAGGGCGGTTCCGCCGACACTGAACCGCAAAAATGCGCGCCGATTGGTCATGCCGTCCTAATCATGCTCGCCACGCCGGAAGAATGACGCACATCGGATATTAGACGAATGCGCGCGCCGGGTCTGCACCCAAGTGGTCGGTTTCCGGCCGCGGCGGCCGCCCGAATCAGGCGGGCGCCGTCCGTCGAGGGGCGGACGCGGACGCGCCCGCCCCCAATCGCGGACCGGATCAGTCGCGCCCGTCCGGATTCACGGCCGCTTCGGGAACCAGATCCACGACGTAGAGTCGGATCGTCTCATCGGAGTCGTTTTTCCACCATTGGACCAGACCAGCCGAGTCCGTGGTGATCGCGCCCGCGGCGCGCTCTCCAGCGCCGGTGTCGTCGCTGCGATATTCGTGGATCGCTCCGTTCACCACATAGGTGAAAGCCGGGCGGTTTTTGTGCTGGTGCAGCTTCACCACGCCGCCCGGTTCGACCACCTCGAAACGCGAGCGCAACAGATAGCCGTCGAGTCCCACTTCCTCATCGAGATCGATGATCGCGCCTTCATCCACGGAGACGCCTTGATAGTAGTCGGGACCTTGCACGCCTTCGATCGTCGTCAGGCGGCTTTGGTCAAGTTGCGCCAAACCGTGGCGATCGTCCGCTTGGGCCGCGGACAGCGAGAAAGCGCCGGCGAGACCGGCGAGCATCAGGGTGTTCAAGCGCATGGGTTCCTCCTTCGCGCGTAGCGGATCGGGCGACCGCGCCGCCCACGCTTGAAGGAGTACAAGTCGTGCAGGATGGGATCACGACGGCCCGGCGCATGGGATCGATGCACGCGTTGCTTAAACAAGTCTCCCCTCGCCGAGCACGATCACGCCGCCGCCCACATGAATGCGACCGTCGCTGTCCCTTCTCACGAACATGCGGCTCGGTCGGCCGACGAAACGGCCCTGGTTCATGGTGAACAGATCTTCGTCAAAGCCACGCCGCCAAAGATAGGCGGCGGCGGGGCCTGCGGCGCTGCCTGTGGCGACGTCCTCGACCAGGCCGGCATTGTCCCAACTCCGCCCCTCCTTCAAGTCGGGACAAAAAACATAGGCGAAGGCGGCGCCCACCGCGGCCAAACGAACGCCGAAGTCGTCGCAATCGATCCGCGCGTTTTCCAAGCCTTGGGGCGTCACTGGCAGGATGGCGTAGGGCAGGCCCGTGGAGATCACCTCGATTGGTCCCGCCCGGCGCGCGGCGTCGGTCAAACCGTGACCCGTCCAAAGCGCCTCGGCGAGGTCGCCGGAAGGTTCGGCCACGATTTGCGCGGGCCCCTGATCCATCTCCGCCCAAGCCCGGTCGTCCTCATGGCCCACACGGACGGTCACATAGCGGCCTTGAAGCGCGAAAATGCAAGCGTGCGGATCGCGCCGTCCTTTTCGTCGGGCCAAGGCCGCCGCTGCGCCCAGCAAGGGGTGACCGGCGAAGGCCAGCTCTTCCTGCATGGTGAAGATTCGCGCGGCGGCGTCCGCTGCGGCGTCCGACAAAAGGAAAATGGACTCGAATTGCCGCATCTCGGCGGTGAGCGCTTGCATAGTGGGCCCGTCCAGGCGGTCGGCGTCGAAGAAGACGGAGAGCCCGTTCCCTTGCAGCGGACCGTCCGCGAACACGTCCACATGCAGCCATTCCAGGCCGCGGAGGGCCTCGCGCGGGTCGCTTACGTTCATCGCTCGGCTCCGTGGCGAGGCGCGGACGCGCGCCAGCTACATCTGCATGGTCCAGCCTTCAACGCCCATGGCGGCCTGCCGCAAGGCTTCGGTCAGAGTGGGGTGCGGATGGCAGGTGCGGGCGATGTCTTCCGACGAGCCGCCGAACTCCATGGTCACGCACGCTTCGGCGATCATCTCGCCCACATTCGGACCGATCATGTGGACGCCCAAGACTTGGTCCGTCTCGGCATGGGCGAGCACCTTCACGAAACCGTCGGTCTGGTGGTTGGTGCGCCCGCGCGAATTGGCGCTGAACGGAAACTTCCCCTTCTTGAAGGGAATCCCGGCCTCCTTCAGCGCTTCCTCGGTTTTGCCGACATAGGCGACCTCCGGCCAGGTGTAGACGACGCCGGGGATCAGATCGTGATCCACATGGCCTGGCTGACCGGCGATCATCTCCGCCACGGCGACCGCTTCGTCTTCGGCCTTATGGGCGAGCATGGCCCCGCCGATCACG
This sequence comes from uncultured Caulobacterales bacterium, assembly GCA_964412525.1. Taxonomy (GTDB): domain Bacteria; phylum Pseudomonadota; class Alphaproteobacteria; order Caulobacterales; family CAYPOX01; genus CAYPOX01. The sequence goes on along the minus strand of CAYPOX010000049.1, from coordinate 4,708 downwards.
TCGCCAATGGCGAAAACGCCCTGGGCGGTGGTTTGGAAATGGTCGTTCACTTGAATGAAGCCGCGCGGATCTTTCGCCACGCCGGCGATCTCCAGGCCCAGATCGTCGGTGAAGGGCCGACGTCCGATCGAGATCAGTACGACGTCCGCCTCCAAGGTCTCCGCATCGCCGCCGGCGGCCGGCTCCACCGCAACTTTGCATTTGGTCTTCAACGTCTCGACGCCGGCCACCTTCATGCCGAGACGGAAGGTCATGCCCTGCTTCTCCAGAATGCGTTGGAACTGTTTGGAGACTTCGCCGTCCATGCCCGGCGTGATGCGGTCGAGATACTCGACGACGGTGACCTCCGCCCCGAGACGTCGCCACACGGAGCCCAGTTCCAGCCCAATATAGCCGCCGCCCACCACGATGAGCTTTTTCGGCACGGACGACAGGCCGATCGCTTGGTCCGAGGTGACGACGCGTTCGCCGTCAATCTCCACCCCGGGCAAGGTCGCCACCTCGGAGCCCGTCGCGATCACGATCCCCTTGCGCGCCTTCAATTCACGTTCCGTCCCGTCCAGCGTCTCCACATGGACGAGCGTATTGGAGAGCAGTTCCGCTTTGCCCTTTACGCCCTCGATCTTGTGCTTCTTGAACAGGTACTCGACGCCCTTGGTCAGGCCGTCCACGGCCTCGGCCTTGCGGGCCATCATCTTGGCGAGGTCGAGCTTCACCGATCCCGTTTGGATGCCCATTTCCGCGAATTCCGTCCGCGCCGTCTCAAAAAGCTCCGAGGCGTGAAGAAGCGCCTTGGAGGGAATGCAGCCGACATTCAAACATGTGCCGCCGAAGGGGCCGCGTTTGTCGATGCACGCCGCCGTCATGCCCAGCTGGGCCGCGCGGATCGCGCAATTGTAGCCGCCGGGGCCGCCCCCGATCACGATCACGTCGAATTCGTCCGCCATGGTCTCGTCCTCCACGCTGGGTCGCGCGTGGTATGACGTGGCGCGCCGGGGTCGTCCACCGCGGGCCTCGCCGCTTGGCCCGCGACGCCGCGCCGCTTAAGGACACGCCATGACCGTTCCCTCGCCCACATCCGTCGCGTGTCCGTTTCGACTGACGGCGCGAAATTGGGGTCCGGATGGTGCGACCGTGACCTTCGGTTATGAGGCGCCCGGATTTGGCGAGTTTGAAGAGCGCATAATGTTTCCGATGCAAATCACTGCGCTTAAACAAGAATTTCCTGAGTTGACGGATCTCGCCCATGCGGTGATCGGCGTGAGCTACTTCAAACTTGCGCCTGCCCAGGCGGTGTCCGCGCCGGCGCGCGCGATCCCGGACCCCGTTCGCGATCTGATCGGCGCGGTTTATGGCGACGGTCTTGGCGAGTTTCGTGTTCGCAATGGCTTAGCGCCAATTGTCAAAGTTCCTGTGGAGTCGCAGCCTGCGCCGCAGCGCGCCGCCATGATGGGGCGCGCCCCCCGCAGCGCGTTGGTCGCCATCGGCGGCGGCAAGGATTCCGCCGTCGCCCTGGAGGCGGCGAAGCGGGCCGGGCGAGCGGTGCGCGGGGTTTGCGTCAATCCGAAGCCGCTGCATCGTCGTGCGGCGGAGGCGGCGGGCGTTCCTTTGGTCGCGATTCGCCGGGAACTTGATCCGCGCTTGAAGGCGGCGACGGCGGCGGGCGGGCTGGACGGCCATGTCCCGATCACGGCTGTCACGTCGATCCTGTCCGTGCTCGCGGCGATTGTTTTGGGCGTCGACGAAGTCGTCTTCGCCAATGAACGCTCCGCCGACGAAGAAACCGCGATTGTGGGCGGCGTTCCCGTCAACCACCAGTGGTCGAAGTCCTCCAAGTTCGAGCATGGCCTGCGCGCGGCCTTGGCGGCCTCCGGCGCGCCGGTGCGCTATTTCTCCGCCATACGCGGCCTGTCGGAATTGGGGGTGACGGAGATTTTCGCCAAGCTGCGTGCGCATCACCGCGTGGTCTCCAGCTGCAACCGCAATTTCGGGTTCGAATCGCCTGATCGCGGCGCCTATTGGTGCGGAGAATGCCCGAAATGCGCCTTTGTCAGCCTGTGTTTGGCGTGTTTTCTGCCGCCGGAGGCCGTCCGTGCAATCTTTGAGACCCCGCCTTTCGCCAAACCTTTCATGGTCGCGAACTATGAGGCTCTGACCGGCCTCATCGATGACAACCCTTGGGAATGCGTCGGCGCGGGATTGGAGTAGGCTGCGGCGTTGCATCGTTTGACGCAAGACCCCGTTTGGGCGTCCGCGGCGGTCCCATCGGCTTTGGGTTCGCGCCTTTTGGAGGCCTATGGCCAAAATCGCCTTGAGGCCGCGTGGCGCGACGCTTTGACCCCTCAAACCGCTTCCTTCGTTCCCCAGGACTATGCCTACGCTTTGCAATCGCTTTGATCGGCCCATTGTGCGCGCGGCGATCTGGGGCTTTGGCCGGGAGGGCGCGGCGGCGCGCGCCTTTCTCGCCCGGGAAGCGCCGGACGCGGAGGTCACCATCATCGACCAGCGCGATGTGCGCGGCGTGGACGGCGTCTCTCCGCTTGATCGTCTGATGGATGAAGACGCGGCGGATTTGCGCGATCAGGACTTGGTGATCCGGTCCGCCGGCGTGCGGTGGGACAAACCTGCGCTGGCGGCCGCGCGGAACGCAGATGTGGACGTCACCACCGGCGCGGCGCTGTGGATGCGCCGGGCGGACCCGGCACGGGTCGTCGGCGTCACCGGCACCAAGGGCAAGAGCACGACAGGGGCGTTGATCTCAGCCTTGCTCAACGCGGCGGGAGTCGACGCGGTCTTCGCCGGCAATATCGGTGCGCCCCTGCTGGGCCTTCCGGCGCCCGCACAGGGCCGGGTCGTGGTCGCGGAGATCTCCTCCTACCAGGCGGTGGACATGGACGTGGGGCCGTCCGTCATGGCGCTGACCAGCCTGTTTCGCGAGCATTTGGATTGGCATGGGGATTACGCCGCCTATGCCGGCGCCAAGCGCGTGCCCTTCGCGTCGGCTCAGTGTCGGCATTCGCTGGTGGCCGCCGCCGCGGCGGACGCCGCCCGCGCCGCCCAATGGCCCGCCTTTGAGACCGTGGCGCCGGCCATGGCGCGCGACGGCCTGCCAAAGGCGCTCCAGACATCCGAAGGCCTCAGCAATCTTGGGCTATCGATATGCGCCGCGGAAAAGGCGCTGGGCGAAAATTTGTCGGCGGACACGATCGATCGCGCCTTGTCTGATTGGTCGCCGCCGCCCCATCGTCGGGAGGAACTGGGTTGGATCGACGGCAAGCTTTGGGTGGACGACGCGCTCGCCACCATTCCCGAGGCGACAGTGGCCGCGCTCGCCGCTTATCCAGAAAGGCCGATCGTGACGATCTTAGGCGGCAAGGACCGCGGGCAAATCCTCACGCCGCTCCAAAGCGCCCTCGCGGCGCGTGCGGATGTCCGCCTGGTTCTAACTGGGGAAACGCGCATGCGTTTCTCCGAAGCGCTCGGGGATTACGTGGCGGACAGTTTGTCGGAGTTGGAAGCCGCGATCCGGCGCGCCGCCGCATTGTGTCCCGAAGGCGGCGTCGTGCTGTTCTCCCCGTCAGCCGCGAGCGATCCGCCCTACGCCAGTTTTGAGGAACGCGCGGCTGTGTTTCGCACCCTGGCCCGCGCCCGTCACGTTTGAGGCCGCCGCCTCACCCGAAGCATCGCATTGGCGCATGATCCTTTCATTCATTGACCATTTCATTTAATGTTTCACTATTTCAATCAAGGGTTCCAGCGTGGGCGAGGCTGTCACCGAACGTGAGCGTTTCGAACGGGATCTCGAAATCCGCCGGTCTGAGCTTCAGATCCAGAAAGATGAGCTGAGCATTCGGCGCAAAGAGGCGGCGAAAAGCACCTTTCGAAGCCCATTGCTGGTCGCGGCGGCCGCGGCGGCGATCGGCGCCTTCGGCAATATCTTGGTTGAGCGCGAAAAGAACGCGAATGAGATTGCGTTGGAGCGCTTTAAGCAGGAACGCGAACTCATTTCGGATTTCGTCATCGTTGAAGCGACCGATCCAGATCGCGCACGCGAGACCTTTCAAGCGAACATACGATTTTTGGTCGACGCGGGCCTCGTGACCGATCAGACCTTGGTGGGCCGACTTAATGACTATGCGCAGTCACTGTCCAACGAGCCGACAAAACTCGCGCCTCAGAAAAGCGTGCTTTCGGTCCCGGCTGCTCGGTTCGATTCGGAATCGGCGCAGCGAATTATCGACGCTTTGAACCGCGATGTGCCGCGCGAGTTTCCCCAAATCTTGCCGCGCGACGATCTTCTTTTACCGCAAGGCGATCTTCGGCTCCGAAATCCCGACGATCCTGAACCCTAAAGATCCAGCATCAACCGGTCCGGGTCCTCGATGCCTTCCTTGACCCGGACCAGGAACGTCACGGCGCCTTGGCCGTCGACGATCCGGTGATCATAGGACAGGGCGAGATACATCATCGGCCGCGCCTTGATCTCGCCGTCCACGACCATGGGGCGCTCCATGATCTTGTGCATGCCGAGAATGCCCGATTGCGGCGGGTTCAAGATCGGCGTGGACATGAGCGAGCCATAGACGCCGCCATTGGTGATCGAAAACGTTCCGCCTTGAAGATCGTCCATGGCCAGCTTGCCGTCGCGCGCCTTCACCGCGAGTTGGCCGATCTCTTTTTCGATCTCGCCCATCGTCTTGTGGTCGCT
>CAYPOX010000048.1:0-17167 GCA_964412525.1 uncultured Caulobacterales bacterium | reverse complement strand
GCGCCGATGGACGAGGCCGACCTCTCCGAGTTCGTCGCCGCGTTCCGGCTCCACATTGATCCCACGCAGACCCACGTCCAGCATGGTCCGTGAGTGTCGCGAGAAGGTCCGGGCGCTGAACTGGGCCCCCGGGAGGCCGATGCCGGGCGGGGTGAAGTCGGCGACCGCCGCCATGATCGACTTCTTGGAGACCGCCTCGGCGTCCTCATCCAAAAACGTGCCGATGGGCGAGGAGTGCGTCAGCCCGAGGCTGTGGTCGAGTTCGTGGGCGCCGGTGATGCCGATCAGGTGGGCCCGGCCGGCATGGCGGTGGACGTCGGCGATCAGCGCCCGGCGATCACTAAGCCCAGCCCGCAACTCCTTCCCTAAGACGGCGGCGATCCGCGCCCATGATTGGGTCATGCCGCGTCGGCCTTTCCAGTGTCCGAAAGCCGAAGAAACGCCTCCTCCAAGTCGCCGTGACCGTAATCGGCCGCAATTGTCTGAGGCGCGCCCTGCACTTTCGACCGCCCATCCGCAATCACCACAATGACATCCGAGAGCAAGGACACCTCCGAAAGGACATGACTCGACATCAAAACGCACACGCCCGCATCGCGAAGTTGCCGGATCAACGCGCGCAACAGACGAATGTTGACCACGTCCAATCCGCGCATCGGTTCATCCATGACGAGGTTCGACGGCTGATGCACCATGGCGCAGGCCAAGGCCGTCTTCATCCGCTCTCCAAGAGAGAAGCCGTCAATGCGACGGCGCCGAAGCTTTTCCAGGGTCAACAAATCGCAAGCGCGATCCGCGGCCCGACCGAGCGCCGCCCCCGATAGGCCATGCAGGCGTCCAAAAAAGCGGACATGCTCATCGGCGGTCAGTTTGGGAAACAGGCCGAAATCATCCGGACAAACGCCCAACCGCGGGCGGGCGGCTTGAGGCCGTCGCGCGACGTCGATCCCATCCACGCTCACCGAACCGGAATCCGGTTTCACCACCCCAAAAATGCTGCGGAATGTCGTTGATTTGCCTGATCCGTTCGCGCCCAACAGCGTCGTGACTTCACCATCACGCGCTTCAAACGTGACGTCGCGCACGGCGTGGACCTTCTTATAGCGTTTCGCCAATTGGCGGACCGCGATCATCGACATGCGTCCTTTCGACGGTCAGCGAACCAAACGATAGCCGCCCGATTCGGTCATGATGATTTGTGCGGACTTGGGATTGGGCTCAATTTTTTGCCGAAGCCGGTAGACATGCGTTTCGAGAGTATGGGTGGTCACGGCGGCGTTGTAACCCCAGACCTCGTGGAGGAGCGTGTCGCGATCGACCGCCTCGCCGCCGGCTCGGAGGAGAAATTTGAGGATCGACGTCTCTTTCTCCGTCAGCCGGATGCGCTTGCCTTCTTTCGTAAAAAGCAGCTTCTGCGCGGGCCGAAACTCATAAGGTCCAATCTCAAAAACGGCCGCTTCGCTTTGTTCATGGACGCGAAGGTGGGTGCGAATGCGGGCTAAGAGCACATCGAGCTGGAACGGCTTGACCACATAATCGTTGGCGCCAGCGTCCAGCCCCGCGACCGCGTCTTCCGACTCCGCTTTGCCCGTCAACATGATGATCGGCGTGGCGTCGCCCGCCTCACGCGCATCTCGGCACACGTCGCGGCCATCGCCGTCCGGCAAATCGACATCGAGAAGAATCATGTCGAACCCGCCCGCGGCGATGGCGTCCCGGCCCTGCTGCGCCGTCGCCGCCATGGAGACGCGAAACGCGCCCTCCAATTCCAGCTGCTCGGCCAGCGCGGAGCGGAGATTCGGATCGTCATCGATCAGCAAAATGCGAATCACGGCGCGCGATGTTTCTCATTGATTAATCGGAAGGTTTGTGGGTCGGTTGCGCGGCGCCGTCAAGCTTGCCACAACGGCGGAGACAAGGTCGGGGAGGCTTGAGGTTGATGCGCCTGATCGTTACGGGCGACGGCGTCCTGCGCATGGGCGACGAGAGTTACCAATGCGCTCTTGGCGAAGGCGGACTGGCGCGCGTCAAGAAAGAGGGAGATCTGGCGACGCCCGTCGGACGTTTCCCGCTCCGCTCGGTCTATTTTCGAGCAGACCGCCTCGCCGCCGCGCCGAAAACGTCGTTGCCGATGCAGCCGATCCTTCGCGACGACGGATGGTGTATCGGGCCGAATGAGAGCCGCTACAACCAGCATGTGAAACTGCCTTACATCGGACGCGCCGAGCGTCTTTGGCGCGACGACGGCCTTTATGACCTGCTGGTGGTGATCGGATACAATGACAGTCCGCCGGAACCTTTGCGCGGCAGCGCGATTTTTCTCCACGTCGCCACGCCGGACCTGAGGCCGACCGAAGGCTGCGTCGCCTTGCGCCTTACCGATCTGCGCTTGGTGGTCGCGCGGCTTGGTCCGGGAGCGGAGATTGAGATTCGCGCAAGCGACGGATGACGCTTTAGCCCCGCGCGCCGAACACCGCTTCGCCGAGTCGGATATGAGTGGCTCCCAATCCGATCGCCATTTCGAAATCTGCGCTCATCCCCATGGAGAGCCCCGCCAGGCCTTCATCCCTCGCGATCTTTGCAAGAAGCGCGAAATAGGGCGACGGCGGTTCGCCGGCGGGCGGAATGCACATCAATCCGACGACTGGAAGCTCCAGGCGGTCGCGGCAGGTCTGGATGAAGGTCGCCGCGTCCTGCAACGCGACGCCCGACTTTTGAGGCTCGTCTCCAATGTTCACCTGGATGAAGAGACGGGGCGGCGGCGTTCCCATATCGCGGAGCCGCGCCAAGGTCTCCGCCAATTTCGGTCGATCCAAGCTGTGAATGACATCGAAGGTCGCCGCAGCGGTCGCCGCTTTGTTCGATTGCAACGGCCCAATCAGATGGAGCTCGACGTCGTCATAGACGTTGCGAAGCGGGGGCCATTTCGCCTCAGCCTCTTGGACGCGGTTCTCACCGAAGATCCGGCATCCCGCCTCAAGAGCATCCGCAACGATCTCGGCGGGAAACGTCTTCGAAACCGCGATCAAAACGACATCCGCCGGATCGCGTCCAGACAAGCGCGCGGCCGCGCCGACACGGTTACGGATCGTCTCCAATCGATTCGCAGTCGTCTCCAAGGGCGGGCTCCGTGACGGCGTGGGAGTTGGATCGCATCGCACGGCGCATCCGTGCAAGCGCGCGTCCTGACGCGCGGTGCGCGCCCTTTCGTCTGGCGATGATGACCGACCGATCCCGTCTTCCCGAACCCGAGGCGATTCTGGCGGATACACCGCCGGGCATGGCGGTGATTCTCCGAGACTACGATCTGCCGCAAAATGCGAGGCGATCCTTGGCTCGGCGTTTGCGGAACGCGATCGTGGATCGCGCCGGCCGACTTTACATCGGTGCGGATCCGGAGCTCGCCCGCTCGGTCGACGCCCATGGCGTGCATTGGCCTGAGGTGTTGACGCACCTTGTCGCCGGGGCCCGGGCCGCATGGCCCGGTTTGGAGCACATCGCCGCGGCGCACGGTCCGGCCGGTTTGGCGCGCGCCGACGCTTTGCGCCTCGACGCGGCGCTTCTGTCGCCGGTTTTTCCAACCGCGAGCCATCCCCAGGCGCACGCATGGGGGCCATTGCGTTGGTCTCGGCTCGCCGCCGAGGTCCGGACGCCCTGCATCGCCCTCGGCGGCGTGACGCCCCAACGCGCCAAACGCCTCCTTGGCGCACCCTGCGCCGGGCTCGCCGGGATCGGTGTCTTTGGCGTTAAAAGTTGATCGAACTCTCGAACACGACCGCCGCCGCTTCTTCGTCGTCGACCAACGTGTCCGGACTGGAGGTCAACGCGTGGCGCTCCACCCATTGCAATGCGGACCCCACCGCCCAACGCTCGCTCAGCCGATAGCGGACGCCGGTCTGGAATGCGCGCGTTTGCGCCGCCAATGCGTCGTCGTCCGCCTCTCCATAGGAGAGCATGAATCCCCAAGATCCGCTTTCAAAGGTGACGCCCGCATCATAGGCGGTGTAGCCGCGGCGGCCCGTGACGCCGTTGTTGCTGTTCACCACGGACCCGCCAAGGATCACGCTGTCCGCCGCGATCGGCCCGACCCGAAGGTCCGCGACCCCCACATTCAGGCCCAACCCATAGGCGCGAAAACGATCTGACTCCAATTGGGCGCCTTCATCTTGGGCCTCCAGAAACGTCGCCGCGCCCTGAATACGCACGCCGTTCTCGAAACCGCGGCGCACCCGCACCGCGGCCTCCGTCACATTGCGCCAAGATTCCGTCCGCGCGCCCGCACAAAACCCGGCGCCGCAAGCCCGCGGTCGCGGCGTGTAGGACGCCCCGACCCGCACCCCCAAAAACTGAGGCGAATAGACAGAAGCCTTGGCGCCGAAGCCGGAAAAATCGTTGACGGTATGAATGCCGGACAGGCCAAGCGCGTCACGCTCGTCATCGCCGAGCGCGACAGCGCGGAGAATCTGCGGCGAAATGACGCTAAGGCGCTCCGCAGCGCCATCGTCGCGTCCAAGAACGAGCTCCCCAAAAGGTCCGACCACGTTCACGCGTGCGCGCTCCAAGGTGAGGCGATCCCGCGGGTCCGCAGCGACGCCACCAACGGAAGGCAGGCCGAAGCGCAAATCGTCAAAGGCGTGCGCTTCCTGCTCCATGCGCATGGCGAGTCCGATCGATACGCCGGTGTCGGCCAGCCGCTCTGCGGTCAGCTCCAAATACGTCGCCAAGAGCGCATCCACGTCGTCGCCGCGGCAGACACTCTGCGGATCGGAAATCAAGACGCCCAAGCCGCCCGCCGCGCCACCTTCCAAAGACACGTCGACGCCCGCCACGTCTGACTGGATTTGCGCCCAGGACGTCGTAACGTTCGTAACAAACAATGCCGTGGCGGCGGCAAGCACGCCTGAGGAGCGGACCATGGACGAGTCGTGCCGTCTACGCCCGCCGCCGTCCACCGTGATATGATGACGACGACGTTTCCGTCGCCGACCGTTGCGGCGTCGCCACGTCCTTCATCTCGCCAAGACGACATCGCCTGCTATAACGGCGCTTTGCGTGGGACGATGCGCCCGCGGCAACAGGACTGCGAACACCTATGCTGGACACAAGGACGCCGATCGCCCTTCTGATCGCCGCCGCCCTCCCGCTCGTCGCCTCCGGATGCTTCGGCGGGGGCGACGACACCCCGCCGCCGCCCGTGGCCGACGCCATCGCCGATGGCGGGTCGGTGAACCCTTATTTGTGGGCGGCCACGCTCGACACGCTTGGCTTCATGCCGCTGGCCCAATCGGATTCACGCGGCGGCGTGATCGTATTTGACTGGCGAACCGATCCCCGCGCGCCCCGCGAACGCTTCAAGTCGACCGTCTACATTTTGGACCGGGACCTGCGCGCCGACGCGCTTCGGGTGGCGGTGTTCAAACAGGTGTTTGACGACAGCATGGGATGGGTCGACGCGGCGGTGTCCTCGGGGGCCGAAGCGCAAATCGAAAACGCGATCCTGACGCGTGCGCGCCAATTGCGGCTCGCAGCGTCGGAAGAAGAATAACGGTCCGCGCCCATGACCGAACGCTACAATCCCCAAGACTCGGAACCGCGCTGGCGTGAAATCTGGGACGAACGTGGCGTCTTCCGCGCGCCCGATCGACCGGGGTCAAAAAAGGCCTATGTTCTTGAAATGTTCCCGTACCCGTCCGGGCGTATCCACGTGGGACATGCGCGCAATTATGTGATGGGCGACGTCGTCGCGCGCCACAAACGCGCCAATGGCTACGACGTTCTTCATCCAATGGGTTGGGACGCGTTCGGCATGCCGGCGGAGAACGCGGCCATGGAGCGGGGCGTCCATCCCGCCGATTGGACCTATGACAACATCGCGGCGATGCGCGCGCAGCTCAAACTGCTCGGCTTGTCGATCGATTGGGATCGGGAGTTCGCCACCTGCGACCCGTCTTACTACGCGCAACAACAGAAGATGTTCCTCCGCTTCTGGAAGCGCGGACTCGTCTATCGCAAGGACGCAACCGTGAATTGGGATCCGGTGGACGAGACCGTTCTGGCGAATGAACAGGTGATCGAGGGTCGGGGATGGCGTTCCGGAGCCTTGGTCGAGAAACGCAAACTCACCCAGTGGTTTTTTAAGATCACGGCGTTCGCCGACGATTTGCTTGACGCCATCGACGATCTTTCCGATTGGCCGGAAAAAGTGCGCGTCATGCAGCGCAATTGGATCGGCAAATCGCGCGGCCTTCAGTTCACCTTCGATTTCGCGTCGTCCACGCGGCCGCCCGATGGCGTGGAGGGTCTCGAAGTCTACACGACGCGCCCCGACACTCTGTTCGGCGCCAGCTTTTGCGCCGTCGCGCCGGACCACCCCTTGGCCCAGGCCGTCGCGGCGTCGAATGCGGAGGCCGAAGCCTTCGCGACAGAAGCCAAGCGAGGCGCCGTCTCCGAAGAAACCGTCGAAAAGGCGGAGAAAAACGGCTTCGACACCGGGCTTCGTGTGGTCCATCCCTTCGACCCAGCCATCGAACTTCCTGTCTACATCGCGAACTTCGTCCTGATGGAGTATGGGACCGGCGCGATTTTCGGCTGCCCCGCCCATGATCAGCGCGATTTGGACTTCGCGCGCAAATATGATCTTCCAGTTCGGCCCGTCGTCCTGCCCCCGGGCGAGGATCCCTCCGTTTTTTCCGTCGAGAACGAAGCCTACACGGGGCCAGGCGCCATCTTTAACTCACGATTTCTCGACGGCATGAGCGTGGAGGACGCCAAGGCGACCGCAATTGCGCGTATTGAAGATAAGGGAGCCGGCCAAGGCGCGACGGTCTACCGTTTGCGCGATTGGGGCGTCTCCCGCCAGCGCTATTGGGGTTGCCCGATCCCGATCATCCACTGTCCGAAATGCGGCGTCGTGGCCGCCTCCGAAGACGAATTGCCCATCGAGTTGCCGCGCGACGTCTCCTTTGACCGGCCGGGCAACCCGCTTCTGCGTCATGACGCTTGGCGGCGAGTCCGTTGCCCGCAATGCGGAGGCGAGGCCGAACGGGAGACGGACACCCTCGACACCTTCGTCGACTCATCCTGGTATTTCGCGCGCTTCACCGCGCCGAATGCGACCGAACCGACGGATCGCGAAATGGCCGACGCTTGGTTGCCCGTGGACACCTATATCGGCGGCGTCGAACACGCGGTCCTGCATTTGCTCTATGCGCGGTTTTTCACCCGCGCCATGCGCGAGGTCGATCTTCTGGGGATCCGCGAGCCCTTCAGCGGCCTGTTCACCCAAGGCATGGTGACGCACGAAACCTATAAGAACGCGGAGGGGAAATGGCTTTCTCCTCAGGACATCCGCAAAACGGATTCCGGTCTTGTGGACTTGGCGACAGGCGCGCCGGTGACGGTGGGCTCCATCGAAAAAATGTCCAAGTCGAAGAAGAACACCATCTCGCCGGAAGAGATCGTCGAAACCTATGGCGCGGATGTGGCGCGCTGGTTTGTCCTGTCGGATTCTCCGCCCGAGCGCGACGTGCAATGGACCGCCGAAGGCGTGGAGGGCGCTTGGAAGTTTCTTCAGCGCCTTTGGACCTTCTTCGCCAATCTCGACGGCGTGGCGGACCACGCCGAGGCGGATCAACCGCCCCAGCGCTTCGGGGCTGAGGCAGAGGCGTTACGCAAAGCCGCGCACCGAACGGCGGCGACCGTCTCTGCAGACATTGAGAACTTTCGCTTCAATAAGGCGATCGCCCAGATCCACGAATTCGCCAACGCGCTGCGCCGGATGGACAGCGCCGCCGCGTCCGCCGAAGGCGGCCCTTGGGCGCGTCGGGAGGCGCGAAGCATGCTCGCTCGCCTGATCCATCCCTTCATCCCGCACCTCGCTGAGGAAGCGTGGAGCCGTCTTGGCGAGAACGGTTTGATCTGCGACGCCCCCTGGCCCATGGCCGACGCGGCGCTCGTCGCGGAAGATCAGCTTGTCATTCCCGTACAGGTGAACGGCAAGAAGCGTGGCGAGGTGAAGCTGCCGAAGGGGTTCCCCGAAAACGCGGCGAGAGAGGCCGCGACGGCAGATCCGGACGTCGCACGGCATTTGGAAGGGAAATCGATCCGTAAGCTGATTGTTGTGCCGGATCGCATCATCAACATTGTCGTTTAAGCCATGCGTCTCGCCCTTTTGCTCGCGGCGATGATCGCGCTCGTCGGATGCGGTTTCGAACCGCTTTATGCGCCCACGCCCGGCGTTGAAACGAGCGGACGGGTCGCCCTTCCCTCGCCTCCGGGCGAGTCCGGTTATGTCTTCCGTCGGGAGCTGTCCGATTCCCTTGGAGAGCCGGACGTCGATCCGCCCTACCGCCTCGATGTGACGTTGACGGAATCGATCCAAAACCGCTCGGTGGCGCTGGACGCCACGGTGACAAGTTTCCTTGTGACCATTTCTGCGCGCTACACGGTCGTTCGCGTCTCGGACGGCGTCGCCGTCGGAACTGGCGAGGACGCCGTGATCACCTCCTATGATACGCCGGCCTCGCCCTTCGCGACGGTGGCCGCCCGGCGCGATGCGGTGCGACGTGCAGCCGAAGAGCTGGCGGTTCGTATCGGCCAAGATGTGGTTCTGTTGCTGCAGGATGGGGACTGATCTGGTGGAGGCCTCCGGCTCCAAAGCGGATCAAATGTGCGTCGACGCACCCAAGACGTACCGAGTCATTCTCTTATTTGGTCCAGATGGATCGGTGACCGACGCGCGAGCCCGCCGGGTGTTGGACTCGGAAGCAGCCGGCGGCGTGCTGGATGTCTTGGACTTGGATGACGCGGCCTTGCGAGACTCTCCTGGCCGGCTGATCGACGAAACCCGCGCGCTCAGTCTTTTCGGCGAACGCCGGGCCATACGTTTGAAGGTGTCCGCAGATCCAAGCCAGAAGGCCCTGAAGGCGCTGCTTGCGGAGTCGGAACTAGCGCCCGAACAAGACCGTTTTTTGACCATCGGCTTGGCGGGGGATTTGCCAAAGCGTCATGGTCTTCGGAAAGCGTTCGCCGAGTCGCGGCATGGCCTGGCGCTCCCAAGCTATCCGGACGATACGTCCGGTCTACGCCGGATCGCCAAAGGAGAGTTCGACGCCCAAGGCGTCGCCATCGATGCGGAAGCGCTGGACGAATTTCTTGCTTTGGTGGAGCCGGACCGATCCGTCATCCAACGCGAAATCGAAAAACTCGCCTTGGCTGTCATGGATCGATCGGACCGGCGCGTTTCACGGGACGACGTGGTCGCTCTCAGCCCGACCGCGTGGGCGCCCGACATGCTCTCCATCGTCGACGCGGCCGTTGATGGCGACGCAAACGCCGCGGTGCTGGGATTGCAACGCGTCTCGCTCAGCTCCGACCTCCAAAGCGCGCTTCGCCTTTTGATCCGCCGGCTTCAGGATTTGCATGCAATCAAGGCGGATCCGAAGGGCGTTGAGGCTGCCGTGGATTCTCTTGTTCCGCGGCCGTTCGGTCCCCGGCGCAGCGCCTTGATCCGAACAGCGTCCCGGTGGCGTGCCGATCGCCTTCGGCGCGCCGTCTCCGAAACATTGGCGGCGGAGGCCGCGTGTCGCGTCACCGGCTCCGCGTCTGAAGCCCACGCCGCACGCGCCTTCCTCGCAACCGCCCGCCTTGGAGCGCCGAACCGCTAATCTTTACGGCGGGTCAATCGGCGGCAAATGTCGTCCAACTGTTCATATTCGGAGAAGGTGACCGATAAAACGCCGCGCCCGTCTTTCTGTTTGATCGCGACCTCCAAGCCCAACGTGGCGGCGAGGTCAGCCTCCAGCGCCGCCGTGTCCGGGTCGCGAGCCGGTGTCGCCATGCCCTTGGCGCGCTTGGCCACGGCGGCGCCCACTTCGGCCTCCACGCCGCGCTGCACCTGGCGCTCGGTTTCGCGAACGCTCCATCCTTCACGCACGGCGCGTTCGGCGGCGGCGTCCGGATCCGCCGCGCCCAACAAGGCTCGTGCATGGCCCATGCTCAAAGAGCCGTCACGCACCAGGGATTGAGCTTTGCTCGGCAGGCTCAGCAGGCGAAGCATATTGGCCACGTGACTGCGGCTTTTCCCCACGACCTTCGCGAGGCTCTCTTGGGTGTGGTCAAAGGCGTCGACCAGCGCCTGATAGCCCGCCGCCTCCTCAAGCGGATTGAGGTCAGCTCTTTGGACGTTCTCAATGATCGCGGCCTCAAGGGTCGCTTGATCATTGAAGGCCACAACGCGAATCGGCACGTCATGCAATTGGGCGCGTTGCGCGGCGCGCCATCGTCGCTCCCCGGCGATGATTTCAAACTCCCCGTCTTCACGCCGGCGAACCAGCAATGGCTGGAGAACGCCATGGCTTTCGATGGAGGCGGTCAACGCCGCCAGGGCGTCTTCATCAAAGCTCTTACGGGGTTGGTTGGGATTGGCGTGCAAGGTTTCAATGGGCGCGCGGTCCACGGGTCCCGCCGCCTGGGCTGCGTCCGCATCGCCATAATCCCCAAGAAGCGCCGAAAGCCCCCGGCCCAATCGGCGACCGCTTGCCTCCGTCATTCGGCGGGCTCGAGCGCGTCACGCCGCTCACGGCGGATCATCTCGCCCGCGAGAGCGATATAGGCGCGGCTTCCCGCGCATTTGTGGTCATAGAGCAAGGCTGGCTTGCCATAGGACGGCGCCTCAGAGACCCGAACATTGCGCGGGATGACGGTTTCATAAACCCGATCACCCAAATGGCCCCGCACATCCGCCGCAACTTGGTCCGAGAGGCGATTCCGGGAGTCATACATGGTCAATACGACGCCTTGGATCTCCAATCTCGGGTTCAGACCTTTGCGCACGAGATCAATGGTCCGAAGAAGTTGGCTCAATCCCTCCAGAGCGAAAAACTCGCACTGCATCGGCACCAGCACGGCGTCGGCCGCCGTCATGGCGTTTACCGTGAGCAGATTGAGCGAAGGTGGACAGTCGATCAAAACGAAGTCCACGTCGGCGGCCGCCTCTTGCAGCGTGTCGCGAAGACGAAAGGGCCGTTTCGGATCATCGCCCATCTCCGCCTCGAACCCGGCGAGATCGACATGGGCCGGCGCAACGCTGAGATTTGGGATCGCTGTGGCGGTGCGCACCTCGCTCATGGGCGCATCGCCCAGGAGAGCGTCATAGGTGCTGAGCCGAACATCCGCCTTGTCCAGACCAAGCCCGGTGGTGGCGTTGCCTTGCGGATCAAGGTCGACAATCAAGACGGAACGCTCGATTGCGGCCAAGGCGGTTCCGAGATTGATCGCGGTGGTCGTCTTGCCGACGCCGCCCTTCTGATTGGCGATGGCCAAAACGCGGGGACCGCGTCCGCCTTCAGTCGATTGCGCCATCGTGCGCCTCCGTTATGACCACGATCACGCCCCCGAGGTGCGTGCGGCTTGGGATCAGATGATGGTCGAATGTCCATCGCTGCTTTGCGACCGTCAATTCCTGTTCGGCGTTTTCGCCCTTCGGAAACACGCCGATCGCGCCCAATCGCATCCACGGCGCGGCGTATTCCAACAGTTTTGCGAGGGGGGCCAATGCCCGCGCCGTCACCACATCCGCAGCGAAGGGCGCGACCGCCTCAATGCGGCGACCGTGAACGGTCACGGGCGCTTCGGTGATGCGCGCCGCTTCCCGAAGAAACGCGGCCTTGCGTTGATCGGATTCAATGA
Organism: uncultured Caulobacterales bacterium; assembly: GCA_964412525.1. GTDB lineage: Bacteria > Pseudomonadota > Alphaproteobacteria > Caulobacterales > CAYPOX01 > CAYPOX01. Next base: position 5,479 of record CAYPOX010000048.1, on the reverse strand, counting down.
GATGAATCTGAGCCTCCGTCGCCCGCTCGGACAATGCGATTGCGAGCGGAAGACCAGGCAGACCACCCCCGGACCCGAAATCCACCCATCGAAGCGCGTTGGGGGCGACGCCCAAAAGTTGAAGCGAGTCGCGGATGTGTCGCTCCTGAAAATCCGTCAGCGTTCCAGGTCCGACGAGATTGATCCGCCTGTTCCACTTGCGCAGCAATGCTTCATAGGTCTCAAGCCGCGCCATTGTTTCACGTGAAACATCCACGGCGAGTCCGTCCGGACGCGTCATGCTCACCCGGCAAGACGCGCGTCGCGCTTCACGAAAATAAGAAGCCGCGAGATCGCCGCGGGGGTCACCCCCTCCAGCCGCGCCGCTTGACCGATGGAGCATGGACGCGCCGACGCCAATTTCTCACGCACTTCCGTGGACAATCCGGGAACGGTTGAGAAATCCAAGTCGTCCGGGAGCGCGAGCGCTTCGTCACGACGGAAGGCGGCAATCTCCGCCTCTTGTCGGTCGAGATACCCGCCATAGACGGCCTCAATCTCGACCTGTTCGCGACCCCGCAAGCTCCAGTCCGACAGTTCCGGCCAGATCGCCGCCAATCTGTCAAAGGTGACGCCGGGAAGCGTCAGGAGCTGCAGAATCGACCGCCATTGTCCGTCTTGATTGACTTTCAATCCGGCCCGCGCCGCCGCGGACGGAGTCATCCCAAGCCGGCGCGCGCACGCCAAAGCGTGCGTGATCCGCTCTGCTGACGCGCGATACGCCGCGCGTCGCCCCGTTCCGACCAGCCCTTGGGCGTCACCCCAATCGGTGAGTCGCAGATCCGCATTGTCCGCCCGCAGGCTCAATCGATATTCCGCGCGAGAGGTGAACATGCGGTAGGGCTCAGACACCCCGCGCGTCACGAGATCATCGATCAAAACGCCGATATAGGCTTGGGCGCGATCGAGCGTCGCCGGATCTCGCACGCCGCCGGCGCGACGCGCCGCATTCAGGCCCGCCATTAATCCTTGGGCGGCCGCTTCCTCATAACCCGTGGTGCCATTGATCTGTCCCGCAAGATAAAATCCTGGGATGCGCCGAGTCTCCAGGCCCGAGGTCAATTCCCGCGGGTCCACATAGTCATACTCGATCGCGTAGCCCGGCTGGGTGATCGCAGCACGTTCCAGTCCCGGGATCGTTTTCAAAAAGGCCGCCTGCACCTTTTCGGGAAGACTTGTGGAGATCCCGTTGGGATAGACGATCGGATCGTCATAGCCCTCGGGTTCAAGAAAAATCTGGTGCGCTGACTTTTCCCGAAATCGAACAACCTTGTCTTCGATCGATGGGCAATAGCGTGGGCCGCGCCCGGATATGGCGCCGCCATACACCGCGGACGCCGCCAGATTGGCTTCAATCACCTCATGGGTCGCCGGGATCGTCGTGGTCACGCCGCAGTCCAATTGCGGTCGCGCAATCCTTTCGCTCAGAAAGGAAAAGGGCGTGGGCGATGCATCGCCCGGCTGGCGCTCGACCGCCGCCCAATCGATGGACTCCGTATGAAGACGGGGCGGCGTCCCGGTCTTCAAACGACCCATGGCGAAACCTGCAGCTTCCAGCCTTTCGCCCAGTTGGGTCGCCGGCTTTTCACCCATACGCCCGGCCGGTATCCGCTGATCGCCGATATGGATGACGCCGCGCAGAAACGTGCCGGTGGTCAACACCACCGCCCCGGCTTTGAGCGTGCGGCCGTCGGCGAGCGCCACCCCATTAATGTGACCGTCGACGAGCGTCACGTCTTCCACCGCACCCTCCACAATGAAGAGGTTCGGCATATCCGAGAGAATCTGTTGCATGGCCGCGCGATATCGTTGGCGATCCGCCTGAGCGCGCGGTCCGCGCACCGCCGGGCCCTTGCTACGGTTCAACAAACGGAATTGGAGTCCAGCCTCATCCGCCACACGTCCCATCACGCCATCCAAAGCGTCGATTTCGCGGACGAGGTGGCCCTTGCCGAGGCCCCCAATCGCCGGATTGCAAGACATGACTCCAATGGTGCGTCGATCATGAGTCACCAGAGCCGTGCGTGCGCCAAAACGCGCCGCCGCCGCCGCCGCCTCACAGCCCGCATGTCCGCCGCCGATGATTATGACGTCGAACCGATTCATGGCCCGTTTCGCTCCCTCCATCCTCAATGTTTCACGTGAAACATCATTTTCCGAGACAGAACTCTCGGAACACCACATCTAAGATTTCGTCCAGGTCCACACGTCCAAGGGCCCGACCCAACGCGTCCGCCGCCCGCCGAAGCTCTTCTCCGACAAGTTCGGGTCCCTTATCCCAAATCTCCAGAGCCGTCTCCAGCGCCGCCAGCGCATCGGATGATGCGGCCCGATGACGTTCACGCGTCATGACCGGCGCCTCCTCATCCCATGCGAGTTCACGCACGCGCGCCCCAATCCTCTCGCGCGCAACGTCCAGGCCATCGCCCGTCACGTGAGACACGGTCACGCCTTGTTGTCCGCCACTTACAAGGTCCGACTTGGTCCCGACCATCAGATCTCCGGAAGTCAGCCACGCACGCAAACGAGGATCGGGCGCGCCATCCGAAAGGTCCCAAATCAGAATACGAAGGTCTGCCGCATGCGCCGTGGCCTCCGCCCGCGCCACGCCTTCTTTTTCGACCACGTTCTCCGTCGAGCGCAAACCCGCGGCATCTGTGAGAATCACCGGAACGCCGCCCCAGTCCAACGCAGCTTCCAGCACGTCGCGCGTGGTCCCGGCCTGATCCGTCACGATCGCGCGCGCGGACCCCACCATGGCGTTGAAAAAGCTCGACTTCCCGGCATTGGGTTTGCCGATCAATGCGACACGCACGCCTTCGCGAAGCCGCGCGCCTTGCGCCGACGCATGCAACGCCTCCGCAATGTCCGCCTTCAAAGTCACGATTGTATCCCGCGCCGCACGATCGGCTTCTTCCGGAATGTCCTCATCTGGAAAATCGATCTGCGCTTCCACGAAAGCCATCGCCCGCACCAGCCGATCGCGCCAGGTCTGAAACCGCGCGCCCAACGCCCCTTCCAAATGCCGTCGCGCTTGGCGTCGCTGCGCCTCCGTCTGAGCGTCGATTAAATCCGCCAGACCCTCCGCTTGGGTCAGGTCCATTTTTCCATTGAGCACGGCGCGTTTCGTGAACTCGCCCGGTTCAGCCATCCGCACGTCTGTCTGCTCGGAAAGAACCCGTGTCATCCGCGCCAGAACGGCGGCGCCCCCATGGACATGGAACTCCGCCACATCCTCACCGGTGAACGAGCGCGGCCGCGGAAACCAAAGAACCAGCGCCTGATCGATCACGTCGCCATCCGAATCCCGCAGAGCATGCAGCGCGGCTCGTCGAGGTTCGGGTGTCGCTCCAGCTAAACGCTTCAACACGACGCCCGCCTGAGCTCCAGACATCCGGATCACCGCCACGCCAGCGCGGCCCGACCCCGAGGCAAGCGCGAATATCGTGTCGCCCATTCCCCGCATTGTCATTTCAATGGGCGGCGCCTAGGTTCCGCGTCCCCAACCTGAATGGAGCGCACTATGGCTGATTTCGATTTCATCATCTCCACCGCCGAAGGCGACATGCACGCTTACGTCGCCAAGCCGGATGGGCAAGGGCCTTTTCCCGGCATCCTCGTGATTCAAGAAATCTTCGGCGTCAACGACGTGATGAAGTCGACCTGCGAATGGCTTGCGGATCAAGGTTATCTGGCCATCTGCCCGGATTTGTTCTGGCGGATTGAACCCGGAATCTCTCTCACTGATCAGAGCGAAGCGGAGATGAAGCGGGCTTTCGATCTCTTTGGTCAGTTCGACATTGATCTGGGCGTGAAAGACATCCAGTCCGCACTCGCGGCCCTGAGGATGCGTGAGGACTGCAACACCAAAGCAGGGGCCGTCGGCTATTGCCTGGGCGGGCTGCTTGCATATCTCACCGCCGCGCGCACCGACGTGGATGCCGCCGTCGGATATTATGGGGTCCGTATTCAAGATTTTCTCAGCGAATCCGCCAACATCAAACGGCCGCTTCTTCTCCATATCGCCGGACAAGACGAATTCGTGCCCACAGACGCGCAATCCGCCATGGCGGACGGGCTCGCCGGGCACGCCATGGTGACGATCAAGAATTACCCGGAACGTGACCACGCCTTTGCGCGCCAAGGCGGCGCCCATTTTCATGCGGCGGACGCAGAGACGGCGAACGCCGCGACTTTGACATTGCTCGATGGCGCTTTACGCGGTTGAATTTCAGGTTGATGGAGCCGCCAGGGCGCGCTGCGCTGCAGGGCGGCTCTTCAACCCATCCCAGTACCGACGAAGCTCCGGATAACGATCGTCCAGTAGCTGTGTGAAGCGGCCAATGTAACACGCATAGCCAATCGTCACGTCTGCGGCGGTCATACGATCGCCGGCAACAAAGGATCGGCCGCTCATCTCACGGTTCAACCACCCCAGAACGTCCGCCGAACGGCTGCGTCCCATCTCGGCGACCGCGGCGATCCTCTGCTCATCGGGCAAAAGTTGAGCGTGCATCAGATACTGAAACATGGGCGGCATGACCGTGCCCTCCGCGCCGTGAAGCCATTCGAGATAGCGCGGGAAATCCGCCTCATCCGGCGTGAGCGCCATCCGCCCATCTCCATAAGTCCGCGCAAGGTAATCAATCGCCGCCGTCGACTCGCGAAGAATGACATCGCCATCGACGAAGGCCGGAAGGCGACCCAAGGGATGCGCATCTTTCAGCGCGTCGCTCGGCTGGCGAAGCGTCTCCTCCACCAGCTCATAGGAGAGCTCCAGCTCTTCGAGCATCCAGCGAACCCGCACGCTGCGGGCCCCCTGCGCGTGAAACAGGCGGCGCGTTCCAGCCATGGGTTTCTCCTTTAGGCGTTCATCGAACGGAAAAATTCTTCATTCGTTTTGGTCTGGCGGAGCTTATCCAACAGGAACTCTATCGCGTCGGTCGACGACATCGGCGAGAGGATGCGACGAAGAACGAAGGTCTTCTGAAGAAGCGCCTTATCGACCAACAGATCTTCTTTGCGCGTGCCGGAGCGAGCGATGTCGATCGCCGGGAAGGTGCGCTTGTCAGCCACTTTCCGATCGAGGATCAGTTCCGAGTTTCCGGTGCCCTTAAATTCTTCGAAGATGACCTCATCCATTTTCGAGCCCGTATCGATCAGCGCCGTGGCGATGATCGTCAAGCTGCCGCCTTCTTCGATGTTGCGCGCGGCGCCAAAAAACCGCTTCGGCCGTTGCAGGGCGTTGGCGTCCACCCCACCGGTCAGAACTTTGCCCGAACTCGGCACGACCGTGTTGTAGGCTCGGCCAAGCCGGGTGATCGAGTCCAACAAGATCACCACGTCTCTCTTATGTTCAACGAGGCGTTTCGCCTTCTCGATCACCATCTCCGCCACTTGAACGTGGCGCGCCGCGGGTTCGTCGAAGGTGGAGGAGATC
>CAYPOX010000047.1:16439-18120 GCA_964412525.1 uncultured Caulobacterales bacterium | reverse complement strand
ACCGTGCAAATTGCGCTTGAGTTTGATTCGGACGGCCCGCCCAAACCGATCGACATCGCCGGGGATTATTTTCGCTCCGGCCGTCCCCAGGATACCTATGCGCGCGCCCAGGTGATGAAGCCCGGTCGCCGTGTCGTGAACATCCGCGTCGAGGCTTGGCAGGACACGCGATCCAAGCCGATCGCGGCTTTGCATGGCCATTTTCTGTTGCGCCGAAGTTGCGCGCCCGTGGAGGCGACGAAGGCTTAAAGGTTCTCTTTCGGCGTAAAGGCGTGCGCCGTCCGTCGCCGCCGGCGCTCCGAAGAATGAACCCTTCGTTCCCCGCCTACCCCGTGACGCGACGCGCCGCGTCGGCCTGGGCGTGGACCACGGCGTCCGCGATCGCCACGCCGGACAGCCACGCGTCCTCGACCCTGCGACCTAAGAACCAATCGCCGCACGCGCCCGCTTGCAGATCGCCGTCATAGAATGCGCCGACGCCGAGCGACGCGGCGGTGCGGGCGTAACGCCACCGATGCGCGCTGAGATGTCGCGTCTCGAGGCTGCGCACATTGATCAATCTGGCGAAGGCGTTGAACACCCGTTGCGCCGCATCATCGGCGGCAAGTTCAAGATTGACCGCGGACCAAGCGGGCGAAGCGTGCAACACCCAGCACTCGGGCTCCTGGGAGGCGCGCAGGGGCTTGCTTGAATCGCGCGCGGCCCACGCCAGCACCTCGGTGTTCAGATAGACCGCGTCGAACGGCACGCGCAGACGGTTTTTGAACGCGACCATGACAGACCAACACGGCTCCATCACCACGCGTTCGGCCGCCGCGACGACGCTCGGCGCCTCGGCGAGCAGACGCGCGGTTTGGGCCGCGGGCGCGGATGACACCACATAACGGTATCGGCCGAGCGTCGACCCATCCGCGGATTTTAAGAGCCACGAGTCGCCGTCTCTCTCCAGCGGAGCCACCTCGACGCCCCAACGCACGGGAAGACCGCGGCTCATCTCCGCAACGACCGCATTCATGGTCGGCGCGCCGACATAGCGGGGTTCTTCCGCCATCGGCGCGAGCGACCGGCTATCGAGACGCGCGAAGCGCGCGCGCCATTCTCGAACGACGCCGCGCTCGGTCCATCCCGCCAACTCCCGCTTAAAATCGTCGTGACGCGCCGTGAAGTACTGAGCGCCATGATCGAACCGCAGCTTGCGATCCGAACTGCCCCGGGTGGACATCCGTCCCCCAGGGCCACGTCCTTTGTCGAAGATGTCGGCGTCGAGCCCCTGGCTCTTTAAGCGGCGGGCGCATGACAGCCCCGCCATTCCGCCGCCGATGATCGCGATGGTGTCGCTCATGGTGTCCGCGCCTTCCCCTTTGCGCTAGTCTGTTCTTCTGCGTGGTTCCGGTCGGCTCAAGCCGCCGTGTTCGCGCCACAGGCGTATAGGAGGCGTCATGGATTACAGGCGACTTGGCCGTTCCGGATTGAAACTGAGCGTGTTGTCCTACGGATCATGGGTGACGTTCAAGAACCAAGTCGATGTTCGGGACGCCAAAACCATGCTGAAAATGGCGTTTGATCACGGCGTGAACTTTTTCGACAACGCGGAAGTCTACGCCCACGGCGCGTCCGAAGAAATCATGGGACGCGCTTTGGCTGATTTGAGCTTGCCGCGGGACGAGTTCTGCGTGTCTTC
>CAYPOX010000047.1:0-16429 GCA_964412525.1 uncultured Caulobacterales bacterium | reverse complement strand
GACGCCCAACCCGAAGCCGACTCAGCGCGGTTTGTCACGCAAACACTTGATGGAGGCCTGCCACGCCGCCCTGCGGCGCATGGATGTCGATTATCTGGATTTGTATTTTTGCCATCGCCCGGATCCGGAGACTCCGATCGAGGAAACGGTGCGCGCGATGTCGGACCTGATCGCCCAGGGCAAGGTTCTCTATTGGGGCACGTCCGAATGGTCGGCGCAGGAGATCATGGAGGCGTATTTGATCGCCCGCCGGGACGGGCTGACGCCGCCGACCATGGAGCAGCCGCAATACAATCTTCTCCATAGGGACCGCGTGGAGTCCGAATATGCGCGGGTGTTCCAGGAATTGGGTCTGGGAACCACCATCTGGTCGCCGCTCGCCAGCGGACTTTTGACCGGCAAGTACAATGACGGGGTGCCCAAGGATAGCCGGGTCACCTTGCCTGGCTATGAGTGGCTCCGGTCTCGCGTCGAGGGCCCGGAGGCGGAGAGCGCGCTCACGGTGGTGCGGGCGCTCGGCGATTACGCCTCAGACGCCGGCGTGTCCCTCTCGCGATTGGCGATTGCGTGGTGCCTCAAGAACCCGAATGTGACGACCGTGCTTCTCGGCGCGTCCTCCGCGGAGCAGTTGAAGGACAATCTGCAGGCCTTGGAGGTCTTTCCAAATTTGGACGATGACGCCATGGCGGACATTGATCAGATTCTCGCACTGGCCGGCTAAGGGCGCGGTTTTCACTCGGCGGCGTCGAGCAGGGCGCGAAGCCGGTCGAGGTAGGCGGCCCACGCGGCGCGCCCCGCGTCTGTCAGTCGGTAGGAGCTGTGCGGTCGTCGGTTCGCGAAGGTTTTCTCGACGGTCAGGTAGCCCGTGTCCTCAAGCTTGCGCAGATGGACGGAGAGATTGCCGTCCGTGACGTTGAGCGCGCGTTTGAGCGAGACGAAATCCGCTTCGCCGGCGCCCGCAATGAAGGCCATAGCGGCCAAACGCACGCGCCCATGAATGACGTCGTCAAGTCCGCCGGGATCGTAGTCCGTCGGGCTCACACGGTTTCCTTCGGCGCATTGATTTCCATGACGAGGCCGGGAAGGACCGTGACGATAGGGAGCGCAAATCCGAAAACGAGAAACTGCTCAAACTGCCCAATCGTCATGACCATGAGGCCTGCCGCGAGGAAGCTGAGGCCGGCGAACAAGGCTTGGCCGCGGAATCCTGCGAGAAAGGCGGTTGTGGCGTAGGCGACGCCATAGACCGGAAAAATGACCGCCATGCCGGCGCCCCAAAGAATGCCCGGCTCCAGATGGCTGGTGGAAAACGTCGTCGCCAGAAGAACGGCGAGGAAAACGGCCCCGATCGCGGCGCCGGCGGCGCTCCACACGGCCGAATTGGCCTTATTGATGAAACTGGATGCGCCTGGCCGCGCCCGAGCCTGCCGGTTGAGGAAGTAACATCCGAGTGCGCCGAGCGGTAGCGGCGCCCAAAAAATGGGCAGCAAAATCCAATTCGGCGCGTCGAGGGCGCCCGTTAAGATCGCGTAAGCGAGAAATGGCGGGGGCGTGTAAAGCAGTCCCCACATGATGGCGAAACGCCCGGTAATGAGGGGGGTGCGGCGGCCTGCATCCGCCATGTCTCTCAGATAGGCGAGGTCCGCCTGAACATCCGCTGGCATTGTGTTCTCCAATAACTTTAAAAAACAAAGTAGGGGGAAACGAGCCTACGGTCAATCCGTCCAAGGGCGTCTCGGCCGCCCGTCCGGAGGCTCAGGACGGGCGGCCGCTTCACGCCAGGGCCAGCGGGAAGTTCGGGGTTCAGAAGACGAAGAGGTCAGCCGACCAATCCGGCGCGGCTTCCACCACGATGGCGATGTCTTGGTCCGCGACGAATTCGCCGTCTCCGACCAGATCGTAGAAGATCGTCGAGGTGTCGCCGTCCACGACGACCACCAGGGCGGAGTTCTCGAAACTGACCTCGCCGCCGCCAGCTTGCACGTCGACCTCCAGGGCCTCGCCCTCGGTGATGAAGGAGAAGTCGATGAGGTCGGCGGCTGCGTCGAAATCGGTGATCACGTCGTCGCCGTTGCGATCGGCGTGCCAGAAGAGGAACGTGTCGGATCCTTCGCCGCCCGTTCGCGTGTCCGCGCCGGCCCCGCCGGAAATGATGTCGTCGCCGGCCCCGCCGTCGATCACGTCACTTCCCACGCCGCCGTGGATCACGTCGTCGCCCGCGCCGCCGTCGAGGACGTCGTCGCCCACATTGCCGGCCAAATAGTCGTCGCCCTCGCCGCCGCGGAGGACGTCGTTGTCCAAGCCGCCGATCAGGAGGTCGTCGCCGTCGTCGCCGTCGATCTCATCGCTTCCAGGGCCGCCGATTAGGACGTCGTCGCCGGCGCCGCCTTGGGCCAGGTCGTCGCCCACGGACAAGCGCACGTAATCGTCCCCGTCGCCGGCGGTGACGACGTCATCGCCGAGGCCGCCGTCGAGAACGTCACGTCCCGCGCCGCCATCCAGCGTGTCGTCGCCTTCGCCGGCGCGCAGATAGTCGTCGCCGTCGCCGCCATTCATGACGTCGTCGCCGCGACCGCCTTCCAACGTGTCGTCGCCGCCGAGACCATCCAAGAGGTCGTCGCCGTCGAGCGCGAAGATCAGGTCGTCGTCCTCCGTGCCGACCAAGGTGTCGTTCTCGCGGGTTCCATTGATAATCCGCTCCAACATGCTCATCGTTTTGCTCCGTTTAAGTCGGTTGATGTGCGCCGGCGCGGCCCCATGACCGCGTCGTCACCCATTCAACGCACCGTTCTGACGGAGCCGTCGCGAGGACTGCGCGTTCTTTAAGATTGTTGAAAGTGACGCTTCGCGAAGCGTTGCGGCGCTCACGGGCGCGGCAGCAACGCTTCGAGGCTCTCCAGGCGGTCCGCCTCTTTTGGAGGCTTGTCCCACCGAATGCGCTTGATCCGCGGAAACCGCATGGCGACGCCGGACTTATGGCGCGGGGATCTGTTCAAGCCTTCAAACGCCACTTCGAGGACAAGCCCGACATCAGGGTCCGCACGCACTTGGCGCACCGGACCGAAACGGTCCGTGGTGTGCTCGCGCACGAACTTGTCGAGAAGCTTCAATTCCTCATCCGTGAAACCGAAATAGGCCTTGCCCACGGGCACCAGGCCGTCTTCGCCGTCGCGGCGCGTCCAGACGCCGAAGGTGTAGTCGGAATAGAAGCTGGACCGTTTGCCGTGTCCGCGTTGGGCGTAAAGCAGCACGGCGTCGACCGTGAACGGTTCGCGTTTCCATTTGAACCATGGACCTTTCGGCCGGCCGGGCGTGTACACGCTGTCCCATCGTTTCAACATCACGCCTTCGATCGCGTCGTCCGGCGGCGCGGCGCGAAGCGATTCGAGCGCGCGCCAATCCGAAAACGGAACCAAGGGCGAAAGATCCAAACGCGCCGACGGGCGCGTCGCGAGAAGGTCCTCCAACCGTCTTCGGCGCTCGCGAAAGGGCGACGAACGCAGATCTTCGCCGTCCAGCCAGAGCAGGTCATAGGCGCGGACGAAGGCGGGCGATCGATCGAGAAGCTTGCGGTCGACGACTTTTCGATTGAGCCGCTTTTGGAGCTCCGAAAACGGGGCCGGCGAGAGACCGTCCCCGTCATGGGCGCGCGCGATCAGCAATTCGCCGGCGATCACCGCCTGGGCTTCCAGAGCGTTCAAAACGTCGGGGAAGGTTTCAGAGATGTCGTCGCCGGTGCGCGAAGAAAGCCGGCGCGAATCGCCTTCACGAGAGGCCTGTACGCGGACGCCGTCCCATTTCCATTCTGCGGCGAATTCGGAGGGGTCGAGCGCCGTTCGGTCGACCTCGTCAAAGGATGTCGCCAACATGGGGGGCCGGAAGGCCGCCTCGATTTTTGGCGAAGGCTTTGGAGCATGGCCGTCCAACCACGCGAACAGCTCGGAGTAGGGCGGCAGCAAACCGTGCCAAATCTCCTCCACGGCGTTCGGCTCCACGCCGCCGAGACCGGCGACGGCCGTCTTGGCGAGGCGTGCGGAGACGCCGACCCGCAGCCCACGGGTCACAAGTTTGATCAGCGCCCACCGACCGTTCGCATCCAAGGCGTCCAGCCAACGCTCAATATGTTCGGGTAAGCGCGCTTTGGGTTCGGACGCCAAGGTCTCGACCACCTCCGGGAGTTCCGGCGCCGCATTCGCGCCGGGACGGGCCGGCCAGATCAACGCAATCGTCTCCGCCAGATCGCCCACATAGTCATAGGAAAGTTCGAACAGCACGGGGTCGACGCGTTCGGCGACCAGGCTGCGAAACATGTGCGGCTTCGCTTCGCGAAAACTCAGATCGCCGGTCAGCGCAGCAAGCGCATAGCCGCGCTCTGGATCCGGGCGCGTGCGGAAATATGCTTGGAGCGCTGCGAGCTTCGTCAGTCGCTGGGGCGTGCAGGAAAGGCGGTCAAGAAGATCGGCGAAGGCCTTCACCGGTCCTCACTCGCCTTCGTCGTCATAACCGATCAGAGAGAGCGGGCGTGTCGGCAGCCCTTCCAACTCCCCCCAGCGCGCCAACGCCTCTTCGCGGCCATGGGTCACCCACACCTCCGATTCGGCGACCGCCTTGATCGTCCGGGTCAGGTCGTTCCAGTCGGCGTGATCCGAGATCACCAAGGGCAGTTCGACGCCGCGCTGGCGGGCCCGCGCCTTCACTTGCATCCAGCCGGAGGCGAAACACGCGACCGGGTCCGCGAAGCGCCGCGCCCATTTGTCCGCGAAGGCCGAGGGCGGACCCAGGACGATGGCTCCGCGAAAATCGCGCTTCGCGCCCTGGGACTTCACCGTCGCCGGGCGGACGTCGCCCAAACAAACGCCGAGGGACTCATAGAGCGCGCAAAGCTTCTCCAGCGCGCCGTGAATGTAGATCGGCGCGTCCCAACCCGCGCGGCGCAGCTCGGCGATCAGCCTTTGCGCCTTTCCCAAGGCGTAAACGCCGACCAAATGCGTGCGCTCCGGAAAAGCGCGCACGCTCCTAAGAAGTTTGGCGATCTCGTCGCCCAAGGGGGGATGCTGAAAGACCGGAAGGCCGAAGGTCGCCTCGGTGATGAAGACGTCCGCCGAGAGCGGTTCGAACGGCGCGCAGGTCGGATCGTCCGCCCGTTTGTAGTCTCCGGAGACGACGATACGCCGGCCGCCATGCTCGACCGCCACTTGTGCGGAACCGAGCACATGGCCCGCTGGGATCAACGTCACGTCGACGCCGGAGAGACGGTGGATTTCGCCATAGGCCGCCGCTTGCGTGGCGTCGGCATGGGCGTCGCCGTACCGGACACGCATGATGGCCAGGGTTTCGGCGGTGGCGAGCACGCGGGCGTGACCGGGCCGCGCATGGTCCGCATGGCCATGGGTGATGACCGCGCGGTCGACCGGCCGCACCGGATCGATGAAAAAGTCGCCGGGCGGGCAATACAGGCCTTCGGGCCTCGGCTGCAGCAATTCACGAAAGCCGGCGTGGGTCACGCGGTGCGCTTCACCGTGGCGCCGTCCTCCGGCATGCGGGCGTCCTCGGCGGTCGCGCCCGCCTTGTAGAGGATTCGCGCAATCTCATGGATCTGGGCGAGACCCATTGCGGTGGGTTTCGCATCTGCCGGGGCCAATCCGCTGAAACGCATGAAAAGATCGTAGAAATGCGTCAATGGCGGCAGGCGCGCCTCCACCTCGTCGCCGATTTTGTCGATCAGATTGATCATGGCGCGCTTCGGATCGTCCGCGATTTCCAGCGCACGCACGCACAGCTTGAGTTCCGCGAGGGCGTTCAGCACTTTGCCCTGGTCGCCCATATCCAACAGCAAGGCGTCGCGCGGGTCGCCCGGACGCATGGTGCGGATGCGGATCGCCAGCTTGATCTGGTCCATCCGGTCGAGAAAATTGGCGTAGAAGGCTGGGAAAGACCGCGACGACGCATTGACGGTCGGAGCCGGCACCTGATGCTCCAATCGCGTCTCGGTCACGAAATGATAGATCGCCTCAATGTGGCGCAAATGAAGGCGTTGCAGTTCGATCCGCGGACGGAACCAACGGACCCGAAAGTGGGTCCTCAGTTTTTGAAGTTTGGACCGAATCCGGTCATCCAAAACGATCAACGCTTCGGACGCATCCTCGGGGAGGTCGTCAAGCACATCCGCCAATGCGCTTTCGTACAAAAGCTGCGACACGCCGATCTCCGTGGCTCGTCCTTCATGCGCTTCATAGCGCGGCCCAAGGCCGCGCGCGACGTCCGCGCCGTTACTGGTCCGATTTCGTCAGCGGCGAAAAGTCTCCGCGAAGGTGAATGTCGCGTTGCGGGAACGGAATCTCGATCTGGTGCGCCTTGAATTTGTCCCAGACGCGGAACAAAACCTCGCTCGCCACATTGGATAACCCGTTTTTCGGATCGTCGATCCAGAAACGCAACTCCAGATCAAGCCCGCTCGCGCCAAACCCCTTTAAGAGACAGACCGGCTTCGGATCGTCCAAAACTCGAGGCGTCTCTTTGGCCGCTTCGATGCACAATTGCGCCGCGTGCCGAGGGTCGCTTTCATAGGAGATCTCGATCGGAAGTTTGCGCCGTACGGTCGGCTCGCTATAGGACCAATTTTCCACCCCCTCCAGAATGAAGCGGTCGTTCGGAATCAGGCGTTCGACGCCGTCGCGCGTCCGCAACGCGACATAGCGCGGGCCCAGCGCGGTGACCCATCCCCAATCGTCGCCAATCGCGATCACGTCGCCCGGCTTGATCGATTTGTCGCCGATCAACATCAGGCCGGACACGACATTGGACACCGCGCTTTGCAGTCCAAGGCCGACCCCCACGCCGACCGCGCCGGAAAAGACCGCAAAGGCGGTCAAATCGACGCCGACCGCGCCGAGCGCGACGATGATCGCCAAGACCGGCGCCGCCAGTTTCGCGATCTGCACGATCAAGATCTGCAAAGACGGCGTCAGCCGCTCGACGCGCGAAATGCGCCGCTCGAGCAGTCGGGTCGCGAGGCCGGCCGTCCAGAGCAGCAAGGCGGCGGCCAAGGCCGCGCGGAACAGGGTGAACACCGAAAGACGCACGCCGCCGAAATCGACGCCCGAGCGTTCCATCCACGCGATCGTCGGGCCCAACAGACCGAGTATGTCGAGCGCCGCGGCGCCGAAGGCGACATAGAAGACGACCCGGCTCCAGAATTTGACCCGGATGACGATCGAGGCGAGGCGGATCACGATCCATGCGGCCGCCAAGCTTTCGGCGGAGTGGAGCAGCCACGTGCGGACCTCCAAGCGGTCGCCGGCGATCGCGGCCAGGGAAAAGCCTGCGTAAGCGAGGAAGGGCGCCGCCACGCCGCGAAGGTCCACGCCGAGTGCGCGCAAGCGATGGTCGCGCACGAATCGTCCGCCGAGATCGCCGATCGTGCGTCCGAGACGGGGGCCGACGATCAGCGCAAACGCAAGCACCAAGGCGACCGCGATCGCTTGCCCCGCGGTCTCCACATTAAGGAGATGGACCCGCAACCAGTCCAGCGTCTCCGCGAGAGAGAAGCCGAGCAGTTCCTCTTGAAGCGCGCCCAGTTCGTCGCCGACGGCGATGGGGGCGGCGGGCATGGGGCTCGATGCGATCATGGCGGATGCGTTCATACGCGGCTCGCCGCGCTATATCCAACCCGATGGAAATCTCGGTTGAGCCCACCCTGTTGCCGCAGCCGATCGCGGCTTGGTTCAGCGACCGCGGCTGGTCTCTCCGACCGCATCAAATTGCGGCGTTGAATGCGGCGCGCGCGGGTCATGACGCGCTCGTGATCGCGCCCACTGGCGGCGGCAAAACGCTCGCCGGTTTTCTACCGTCTTTGGCGGAGCTGACGGAACGTGGCCCGGTCGCGCAGGCGCGGCTGAACACGCTCTATATCTCGCCGTTGAAAGCGCTTTCCGTGGATGTGGCGCGCAACCTGCAAACTCCCGTCGCGGACGCGGGGCTGCCGGTCAAGATCGAGACGCGCACCGGCGACACGCCCCAGGCACGCCGGGCGCGTCAGTTTCGCACGCCGCCGGACATCTTGCTCACCACGCCGGAACAGGTTGCGCTCATGCTCGCCCATCCGGCCGCCGCGGACATGTTCGCGGATCTTCGGCACATCGTGATCGACGAGATCCATGCGATTGCGCCGTCCAAGCGCGGCGATCTTTTGGCCTTGGGGCTGGCGCGTCTGTCCGGATTGGCGCCGGAGGCGCGCCGTATCGGCCTGTCCGCGACCGTAGCGGATCCAAATGCGCTGCGACGGTGGCTCGCGCCGCAACCGAGACATGGCGAAGGCTTGGCCGAATTGATCGAGGGCCCGACAGGCGCCCAGCCCCGCGTCTCGGTCCTGATCGGGGAGGCGCGAATCCCCTGGTCCGGCCATTTTGCAGGTCATGCGGTCGACGCCATTTATGATGCGGTCAAGGCGTCGGGCATGACCCTGCTTTTCGTCAACACGCGATCCCAGGCCGAGTTTCTTTTTCAGCGTCTCTGGGAGCGCAATGACGATGGGCTCGCCATCGCTTTGCACCATGGCTCCCTCGATGTGGAAAGACGACGAAAGGTCGAAGCGGCCATGGCGGCCGGCGCCCTGAAAGCGGTGGTCTGCACCTCCACCTTGGATCTGGGCATTGACTGGGGGGACGTCGATTTGGTGGTGCAGATCGGCGCGCCGAAGGGGGCCGCCCGGCTGACCCAACGCATTGGAAGGGCCAATCACCGCATGGACGAGCCCTCCGCCGCCGTCTTGGTGCCGGGAAATCGGTTTGAAGTGCTCGAATGCGAGGCGGCGCGCGAGGCCGTGTCGGCCGGGGCGTTGGATGGCGAAGCCCTGAAGCCTGGATCGCTGGACATTCTGTGCCAACACCTCTTGGGCATGGGATGTTCGGCGCCGTTCGACGCCGATCAGCAGTTTTTCGAGACGCGGCTCGCCGCCCCCTATGCCGACCTCTCGCGAAACGACTTCGATCGCGCGCTCGATTTCGTGGCGACCGGCGGCTACGCCCTGCGCGTCTATGATCGCCACAAACGGCTCGTGCAGGATTCCGACGGGCGCTGGCGGGTGCGCAATGGCGAGATCGCGCAACGTTACCGCATGAATCTCGGCGCTATCGTGGAGGCGCCGTCGCTCGACGTGCGGCTCACCACGGCGCGCCGGGGTCCGAACGGCCGCGTCCGCGCCGGGGGCGGGCGCGCCGGCCGTCGTTTGGGTCAGATCGAGGAATGGTTCGTCGAGCAGCTCGCGCCGGGCGACACGTTTCTCTTCGCCGGAGAGGTGCTGCGCTTCGAGGGTTTGGCGGAGACAGACGCGCTGGTCTCACGCGCGCCGGACGCCGACCCGAAGGTGCCCACTTGGCAGGGCGGCAAGTTCCCGCTCTCGACCTATCTCGCCGACCGTGTGCGAAAAAGAGTCAGCGATCCGGACAGCTGGGCTGACCTGCCCGAGCCGGTGCGGGAATGGCTGGAACTGCAGCGTGTGCGCTCCTTGCTGCCAGCCGCCGACGAGTTGTTGGTTGAGACGTTTCCCTATGGCGGCCGCCATTTCCTCGTCTGCTTCCCATTCGACGGACGCCTGGCCCACCAGACCCTCGGCATGCTCCTGACGCGGCGTTTGGAGCGGATGGATCGGCGTCCGCTCGGCTTCGTCGCGACCGAATATGCGCTGTCCGTGTGGGGACTGCGCCCGATGGACAAACTCGATTTGGACGCGCTCTTTCATCAGGACATGCTGGGCGACGACTTGGAAGCTTGGCTCGACGAATCGGCGTTGATGAAGCGGACCTTTCGAAACTGCGCGGTGATCGCCGGCATGATCGAACGACGCCAGCCCGGCCATGAGAAAACGGGGCGGCAGGTCACCTTCTCCACCGACCTGATCTATGACGTCCTGCGAAGTCATCAGCCGGACCATATTTTGCTCGAGGCGGCGTGGCGGGACGCCGCCGGCGGCTATTTGGATTTGGCGCGCTTGGCCGCGCTTCTCCAACGTGTGGCCGGCCGCATGCGCCATCAGCCATTGGAGCGCCCCTCGCCGTTGGCGGTTCCGGTCATGTTGGAGATCGGTCGCGAACCTGTTTACGGCCAGGCCGAAGACGATCTGCTTGGAGAGGCCGCCATCGCCGCCGATGCGCTGATCGCCGCAGCGACTCGACCTTGACCGAGAGCGCGCGAGCGCACAAAGCGTGAACATGAGTTTCGCCCTTGAAGCACGCGGCGCGCCCGCGGCGCATGACCCGTCGCCGAAAATCGCCGGTCGGAGGCTAGTGGCGGATCTGTCCGGCGCGCTCTTCGATCCGGAGAGCGCCACGCTGTTGGTTGCCGACCTCCATCTGGAGAAGGGCAGCGCCTTCGCGGCGCGTCGCCGGCTTCTTCCGCCCTATGATACGTCGGCGACCTTGGCGCGCTTGGAGGACGTGATCGCGCGCCGCTTACCGCGCCGTGTCGTCGCCCTGGGCGACAGCTTTCACGATCAAAGTGCGGAGGCGCGCCTTGATCCCGAGGATCGACGCAGGCTGGCGGCGCTTTTGGCGGGGCGCGATTGGCTGTGGATACTCGGCAATCACGATCCCACGCCGCCCCGCGCGGTCGGCGGAGATTGGGCGCGCGAAGGGGCGCTCGGGTCGATCGCCTTGCGCCATGAACCGGCCGCGGCGTCGGATGCGCCGCAAATCGCGGGGCATCTTCATCCATGCGCCCGCGTGCGTGTGCGCGGCCGCACTCAGCGTCGGCGATGCTTCGTCACGGACGGGCGCTCAATGATCCTGCCGGCCTTCGGCGCCTATGCGGGGGGGTTGAACGTGCGCGACGACGCATTTCGACCTTTACTCGCGTCCTTGGAGGCGTGGGTGTTAGGCCGCGCCGCGGTTCGTCGGATTTCGGGCCCGTTTCTCGTCTCGGAGTAGATCGAAAAGGCGGCGGATATGAGTGAGCCGACCGCGAAGGCCGTCAGGATGACGCGGAGTTCGCGGTACCAAGACGGGAACTGACCCATGGCGACCGCGGAAAGATCCCACGCCAACATGCCGATGAATCCGACGGCCATGGCGATCGCGCGGGTCCGATAGTCGAGGTCGGCCGGCGAGGGGATCAGCAACATCCACGCAAAGACGGATGGCGTGACCGCCATGGCGAGTGGGAGGAGGCGACCGTCTTCTTGGGTGATGGGCGGAGCCCACCGTGTGCCGCCGAGAAATGAGAGGATCAAGGCGCCGTAGAAGAGAAGGCTGGCGCGGATCGCGTCGAACGCCGGCTCCAGCGGAGGCGCCCAAACGCCCATGGCGCCCGCGAGAAAGGGAAGTCCGCCCGCCAGGCCGAGCGCCCATGCGAAGCGCTGCTGCGCGTACAACGACATGACCCCCTCCAAGCCCTATCAGGCGCGATGAAACACCAATGATGCGGCCCATCCCGCGGCGAGGGCGGCCCCGAGCGCGGCGAAACCATAGGCGATCGGAGCCCGGTGCGCGAATTCGAAAACGGCGCGTTCGAGTCCGGAACGTGATACGACGAAGTTGACGAGATGGATGTCTTGCAAAACGCCTTCGCGGAACAAAAACACCTCCACGTCATAGCGCCCGACCGGCGCCGAAGACGGCAACGCAATCTCCGAGTGGAAAAACGCGTCCTCTTCGATCCGCACGCCCAGAGGATCTGCGTCGTAGAGACCTTTCTGCTTACGGTTTCGGATAAGCGCGGCGCGAAGGTCCGCCGCACGGTCGGCCTCCAGCACGATGTCGCCTGGGTCCAATTCGGCGTCCAGCATGTCCAAACCCAAGCGCCATTGGGCGCGGGTGGGCCGGTCGGTCAACGCCTCGAGTGGGCGATTGGACGCGACGAAGTAAAAGCCGGGCGCGTTTCGCGCCACAATCGGCCGATCGTTCAGCCAAATGCCGAAGATGCGGCGCTTTTCCTGAATCGCGAGCCCGATCGGGGGGCTTTTCACCACGATCGCGACATCCGCGGCGCGGAGGCCTTCGCCGCGGCGGTCGTTCTTGACCGCGCCGAACACGGTGACTTGGGCGCCGCGAAAGGTCGTGTCGACGCTGACGATCTCGCGGGTTAAGCGGGCGGCGATTTGGGCCGACCGCGTTTCCTGCGCGCCGACCCCCGCCGCCCCAAGCGCGACGGCCGCGATGATCGCCGCGCGGCCGATCATGGGGCGAACTCTTTCACGACGAAGGCGTCGCTTGGGTTGACCAGCAAGCCATAGGCGATCCGGGCGCCCACGGCGAGCACAAGCGCGGCGAGCAGTGCACGCAACTGTTCGGCGCGCAGACGGTCGCCCAATCGAATGCCGAATTGCGCGCCCACCACAGCCCCCGCGATCAGCATCAGCGCGAGGAGGATGTCCACGGTGCGATTGGCGGCGGCGTGCATGACAGTGGTGAATCCGGTGACGAAGAGGATTTGGAACAGGGACGTGCCCACGACCACATTCGTCGGCATTTTAAGAAGATAGATCATTGCGGGCACCATCAAGAACCCCCCGCCAATGCCGAGGCTCGCGGCGAGAAGTCCCACCACAAAGCCGAGCGCCAAGGGCGGCAGGATGCTGGTGTAAAGTCGGGAGGTTGGAAACCGCGTTCGCAAGGGAAGGATTTGCGCGACGTTGTGCCGTCGGCGCGTTGTCTTCAACGTGGCGGGGCGGCGCGGCAAGACGCCGAGCGCGTCCAAGGACTCATAGAGCATGAGCCCGCCGACCGAGGTCAGCAGCACGACGTAAGAAACGTCGACGGCGACATCCGTTTGCCCCAAATCGCTCAAATATCGGAACAAGTAAACGCCGACGGCCGAACCGAGAATTCCGCCGACCGTCAAGACGCCGCCCATTTTCAGATCGACCGCGCCGCGTCGCCAATGGGTGATCGCGCCGGACACGCTTGAGGCCGCGATCTGACTGGGCAGGGTGCCGACCGCGACGCTCGGGGGCACGCCATAGACGATCAGAAGCGGCGTCAGAAGAAAGCCGCCGCCGACGCCGAAAAGGCCGGACAAGAATCCGACCACAAAACCGAGCCCGACAATGACACCGATATGAACGGTGATTTCGGCGATCGGGAGGTAGATCGACATCGTTCCGCCATCTAGCGGCGTCGCCGCGCCAACATCACCATCCGACGTAACGCCAATAGGCGGCGACCGCTATGATCAATGCGCCGGCCGCGCCGAACGCCGCAGCGGCCACCGCGGCGCCGCCCCCTCGGCGTGGGGGTTCGGGTTCCCCAAAACCAAAGGCGGACGGCGTGGTCGCACGGACCTGTAACAGCTCCACCGCTTCTTCAAGCGCCTGGAGACGTTCTCTCACGTGATCCCAGTCGGGCGCATCGTCCGGCGGTGGCGGCGCGCTCGGTGCGGGCAAAGCCGGGCGCGGCCGCGCAAGGGCGTCGAGGCGATCGGCGAGCGACTCCAGCGCCGCGGCGGTGCGTTCGGAGGGCTCGTCCGCGGCCCCGCGTCGTTCCGCAAGGGCTTGGGCCGTGCGCGTTTCCGATCTGAGGACGGCGAAACCGGCGAGCACGTCTCGGGCGAAGGCGCGCAGCAACGACTCTTGATGGGCGAGGCGGGCCTCCAACGCATCCCATTCCGCGGGGCCGGCGGGAGACGATTCCGCTGACCAAGCGTTCAAGATCCGGTCGGACAGCCACACGCCCAGGGTTCGCCCTTCCGCCCGCGCCGCTTGTTTCGCAGCTTCGCGCGCGCGGCGTTCGACGCCTTTCACGCTCCAGGGCGACTCGGCCACTGGAGCGTCACTCGTCAAGGAAAAACGCTCTCCGCCGGAGGCGGATCGATTCCTCCAAAGCGTCGATCTCCGAGAAATCGGCGCTGACGTCGCGATCCGGCAAAGAGCGTCCGAGATCATAGCTGATCCAAGCGGCGACAAGATCGCCGCCGAGGCGGTGATACTCGCCGACCTCCCGGTAGATTTCGGGCAGATAGGGCGAACGCTCCAAAGCGCGAAGCAATCGATAGCGCGCGACGCGCCTCGGATCCTCCAGCACGGCGTCGTTGGCGGCGCGATCCGCGTTCGAGATCGTGTCGATCGCGGAGCGGGCGATCGCCAGATCGAGCATGACGCCGCCGTCCAAATCGTCCACCGTCTCAAGGGAGCGCCAAACATTCACGGCGCCCGCGTGATAACCGCGCCGATCGAGGGCGGTCGCCTGCGCCAAAATCTTGGTTTCGTCGAGCGCCCGGGCCTGATCCGCCGCCTGGAACGCCATGGCGCAGATCGGATGCTGGTCAGGTTGTCGGCCGCATTTTTCCTGCAGGTTGGAGAAGTGGCTGCGCGCCTCGTTGAAGACCAACGCGGCGGCGAGCGGCCGTCCGGCGTCCAAGGCGGCGCGCATGCGCACCGCAAAGTCGTCCTCCGTCGGCGGCGGCCCGACTTCTTCCGCTTGATTGGCTGCTCCGAACATCACGTCGGCGAAATTGTCGATGAAGTCCTGAGTCAAGCCGGCGTTGCGCGTCAATCCAGGCTCAAGCTCCCGGCGAAGCGGTTGGACATTGTCGATGACGTCCACATCGACCAACGCCCATTGCTTGTAAGTGGCGCTGTAATCGGTCTTCTCGACCAGAAAGAGTTGGCCAGGCGCAGTCTGCAGGGAATTCAGGAGCGTCACGATGGATGGGTGCAGGCGGTAGTGGTGGCGCAACAGCCGCACGAAGACGTCACGCTCCGAGCGCGTCCATGAATCCTCGGAGGGCTGCGCGGTCGCGATCAGCTCCCCGTCCAGATAGGCCTCGAAACCGCCATTCTCGAGCCGGCGCGTCTCGGCGAGCCGCAGCGGATACTCCTTTGTGGTCAGTCCGGCCTCGGACTGGGCCCAGAAAAGGCTCGACGCGGGCAAGTTCGTTCCCTCGATGCGGTTGCGCGCACGGATGGAGCGAATGCGCGAGGCGAAACGCTGCTCACGCGCCGCGACCGCCGAATAAAGCGACACGTTGACGAAGGCGTTGGTGTTCTCGTTAAGGATATACATCCGATCGAGCGCGAAATCGTAGACATAGGACGAAACCGCAGGAACATCGGGCGTGTCGTCCGGACTGTTGATTTCGCGGATCGACGCGAAGGTGTCGGCGATCACGATTTCGGTCCATCGGACGAGCCGCCCGACATTGCGCTGGTTGTCGGCCTCGCTCGTCTGATACACGAGCCGCACGGCGTCTTTGCTGGGCGTGCGTTCGGACCAGCGCTCATAGAGTTCTTTGTTGCTGAGGTGCGGACCCGCGATCTTGTTGCGCGCGGCCCCGTCCTGGGCCATGGCCGCAGTCGCGACTGCGACCGTGAGGGCCGAAGACAAGATCGCACGGAGTGTCGACATGGCGTCCTCGCTATTTCCGTTGAACCTTTGAGGTAGCTCAGAAAAGCCTGTGAGAAAAGCGCGTTCCCGCCATCTACGACTTGGTTGGTTTCGCCGCAGTTGATGGTTTGGCGCGTTTCGCTGAAAACAATGCACAGGACGCGTGCGAAGCGCAGGGCTCATAACCGAGGCGCAGGCGCGAAAAGGGAGATACGCTATGACAACCGCTTACCAACCGCCTGTCGCCGATATGACGTTCCTGTTGAACGACGTCTTGGGCATTGAGAAATACGCCAACCTGCCGGGCTTCTCCGACGCCTCGTCGGACACGGTTCAAGCGATTCTCGAAGAGGCGGCCAAACTGACTCGGGACGTGCTGCATCCTTTGAACGCCGTAGGGGACCGTGAAGGCTGCGTGCGGGACACGGACGGCAATGTCACGACCCCGACCGGTTTCAAAGACGCCTATAAGCAAATTTGCGAAGGCGGTTGGGTCGGACTCACCTCGGATCCGGACTATGGCGGACAAGGCCTCCCGGCGGTGGTCGGCATGGGATATCAAGAGATGTTGTCCTCGGCCAATATGGCGTTCGCCATGTATCCCGGCCTCTCTCACGGCGCCTATGCGGCGATCCACAATCATGGGACGGACGAGCAAAAGCAGGCCTATCTTCCCAAACTGGTGACCGGAGAATGGTCCGGAACCATGAACCTCACCGAGCCCCATTGCGGCACGGATCTTGGTTTGCTGAAGACGAAGGCCGTCCCCCAGGATGACGGGTCCTACAAGATCTCAGGCCAGAAGATTTGGATCTCCGCCGGCGAGCACGACATGACGGAGAACATCATTCACCTGGTGCTGGCCCGCATCCAAGGCGCGCCGGAGGGCGTGAAAGGCATTTGGCTGTTCATCGTGCCGAAATTCATCCTCGACGCCGACGGCGAACCCGGACAGCGCAACACGCTCCAATGCGGCGGCCTGGAAGAAAAGATGGGCATCCACGGCAACGCCACCTGCGTGATGAATTATGACGAGGCCACCGGCTATTTGATCGGCGAGCCGCATAAGGGCTTGCGCGCCATGTTCACCATGATGAACGAGGCGCGTCTCGGCG
>CAYPOX010000046.1:0-18291 GCA_964412525.1 uncultured Caulobacterales bacterium | reverse complement strand
GCGAGCGCCGACGGTTTGGCTATCGGCGGCTCCACGTCCTGCTGCGCCAGGAGGGGCTGGTGGCGAACCGCAAGAAGACCGAGCGGCTCTATCGCGAAGAGCGGCTGACTGTGCGCCGACGGCGCGGGCGCAAGAAGGCGACGGGAACGCGGGCTCCGATCCTCGTCGAGGCAAGGCCGAATGCCCGCTGGTCAGTCGACTTCGTGCACGATCAGCTCGTGAGCGGGCGTCGTCTGCGCATCCTCAACGTCATCGATGACGTGACGAAGGAATGTCTCGCTGCCGTCATCGACACCTCGATCTCCGGTCGGCGCGTCGCGCGGGAGATCGAGGCCATCGTCGCCCGGCGCGGCAAGCCAGAGCTCATCGTCTCCGATCACGGCACGGAGTTCACGTCGAACGCCATGCTCGCTTGGACGCAGTCGGCCGGCATCGCCTGGCACTTCATCGCACCCGGCAAGCCGCAACAGAACGGCATCTGCGAGGCGTTCAACGCCCGGATGCGTGACGAGCTGCTCAACAAGACGCTGTTCTTCACCCTCGACGCGGCCCGCCAGCGCCTGGCGCGGTGGGCCGCCGACTACAACCAACGTCGGCCGCATTCCGCAATCGGCTACCAGACGCCGGCGGCCTATGCCGCCCAGCTCACCGCAACGGGCGGCAGGCTGCGCGGAACGGAAACGCTCCGCCAGCCGCCCGTTGCTCCGTCGGCGCGAGAGCGCCAGAGTGAACCGCCGACTCCGGTTTCAGCTGGATGATCGTCGGGGGTCACAGCACGATGACTGACCCGCCGGATGACCGCGGAACGCCAACGGAAGAACCAAGTGGCGTTCTATGGGGCGAGGGAACAAACCGAGGCGGCGTTTCGGGGTGAGGCGGTGCGGTTTGCGCTGACGAGTGAACGTGGCCCGGTTTCGGGTTCGGCTCCAATTAAGGCGCATGGCGCGATCCCCAGCGTTGGGCGCGCAGCGCGGATCTTGAAAATTCTTCCGAATGCGTTCGGTCTTTTTATGCGCTCGCGTGCTTACCCAGTGCTTACCCGGACGCTGGGCCTTTCGGGAGGCGCGAATTGCTATGTGCTATGTGATTGATTTTAAAGGAAATTTTGGTTGCGGGGGTAGGATTTGAACCTACGACCTTCAGGTTATGAGCCTGACGAGCTACCGGGCTGCTCCACCCCGCGTCACCAAGGCCGAAACCGGCGCGACGCGCCGTCTCGGAGGGGCGCATATAGCGATCCCGGCCTCCGGTCTCAACCCCTTCTGCGACGGTTTCGTGACGAACCCCGCCGGTCATGAAGCCGCGCGCCGCGGCCGCGACGTCCACGCGGCGGCCCGCCGCCCCGAACTTCTGGCTTTGGCGCCTTGAATGCGCCTCGCCCTTCACCCATCAAATCCGCCGCATGGTCAGGCCTTTGGCCCCTAAGGCTTTGGTCCACGCGGCGCTGCGGCCGTGCGCGCGGCGCGAAGAGGGCGCGAGAAAAGACCCCGCCATCTCCTGCGCGTCAAAATTGTCCATGTAGGCCCGAAGGCGACGATCCGACGGACTCTCAGTTTCCGTGCTTGCGTAAGGGATCCCAAGCGTCTCGGTAGCGGCGGCTCGCCGGCACCGTTTCGCCGTCGCTCAAGGTCAAGCGCGCGTCGCCATGGCCGGTCGGCGCGATTTCCCGCACCCGCGCCGGATTGACCGCGTGAGATCGATGGACGCGCAGCATAGTTTGCGGCGGGAAAGCCGCGGCGACCTCGTCCAGGCCGCCGCGCACGGTGAGGACCCGATCGGACAGGATCACCTCCACATAATTGCCGGCGGCCTTGAGCCTTAGGACCGCATGCGCGTCGGTGAGGACCGTTCGGCCGCCGTCCTTCAGGGCGATGCGTGCAGGCCCCTCGCTGGCGGGCGCGGCGGCGGCGCCTGGCGGGGCCGTCCAGCTGCGGGCGAACACCAATATGCCCACGAAAAAAAGATAGGAGACCGCGTCCTTACGGTATTCGTAGAGAAACTCGGTCAGCATCGGTCCGAAAACATAGCGATCGCCCACGGCCGTGTAGGCCGCCTTTCGGATGAACACCATGGCCGCCACGTGGAAGGCCGAAAAGGGAAGGGTCAAGGCCGCATGGGCGGCGAGGCTTTTGGGCCAGCCGATCCTGTTCGGGGCCAGCGCATGCACGCCGTAAGCCACCAGGGGAAGCAGCATCAGCAAGGCGATCAGGCTGGAGCTCTCCCATAAAAAGGGCTCCCAAGGGGCGATGGGATCGCCGTCGCGCGCCCGCTCCATAATGACGGAGGTGGCGTTCACCGGCACGAGAGCCACCGACAAGGCGACGATCACGTAAAAGCCGAACCGGTCCCGCGGGTCGAACCATCGCCGCTTGTCCCTGGGCGTGCGCCGCTCGTCCCCATCGCTGTCCGCGGGGTCGCCGCTTGCGTCGCGGCGCGCGCCGCGTGCGTCGTCCGGCGGGACGGCGCCTGCGTCTCGACCCATGATGCGTTCGTTCTTCATCTCATCCGGAGACCATCATGCAATCGCAATCCATGGAACGTCGGCGCGAACTGGACGCCCAGCCCGTAGCGGCCTTCGGCGTCCTTATACTTTACCATGTCGGCATGTTCTACGTGTCCTGGGACTGGCACGTGAAGAGCGCCCATGAGAGCCGCGTCTTGGAGCTCTTTATGCTGGTCACCAATCCGTGGCGGCTGTCGCTGCTGTTTTTCATTTCTGGAATCGCCGCGCGCTTCGCCTTCGACCGTCTTGGCGGGTGGACGTTTTTGCGGAAACGGGCGGTGCGGCTTGGGGTCCCCATCGCCGTCGGCATGCTCCTGGTGGTCGCGCCGCAGAGCTATTTCCAATTGCGGGAGGCGGGGCTCGTCGAACCGGGATTCGGACGTTTCTATCCCCAGTACCTGACCAACGCGTTTTGGCCAGACCTCATCACGCCGACATGGAACCATCTTTGGTTCGTGGTCTATCTCTTGATTTACTCGCTGCCACTGGCGTTGTTCGGCGGGTCCCTGGCGCGCCTGGCGGATCGCCATGCGGCCACCTTTTCCCGCGTCATGCGCGGATGGCGGTTGCTGCTTCTGCCCGCGCTTCCGCTTGTCGCCTACATCCTCGTGCTGCGGCCGCTTTTCCCGATCACGCACGACGTCGTCAACGATTGGTACAATCACGCGCTGTCCTTCACGGTAATGCTTTACGGGTTCCTGATCGCCAAGAACCTCGCGTTTTGGGATGCGCTCGCCCGCCTGCGGCGGCCGGCCTTGCTTTTGGGCCTTGGATGCTATGCGTTTCTGGCCCTGGGCTATGGCCTGTACATTTGGACCGATCTCGACATTCCTGTGCCCCTATGGCGCACGGTTCACAATCTGGACACCTGGGTTTGGATCGTCGCCATGGGCGGTTACGCCCGCTCCTATTGGCGTCATCCGCCGTCTTGGGTGATCGCCGCGAACGCGGTCGTCTTCCCCTGGTACATTTTGCACCAGACGATCACCGTCAGCGCCGGATATCGACTGAGCCAACTGTCGCTCGGTCCTGTGGTCGAGCCGGTTTTGTTGATCGCCGCCACCGGCCTCGGCTGCTTGATCGGCGGGGAGATCATTCGGCGCACGCCCGTCCTCAGACCGCTTTTTGGGATGCCGCAGCGACGTTCGGCGCATGGCCGCGCCGCGCGTAACAAAACTGTCGAAATTTCTGGCTAGTCATGCGCCCGAAGGGCGCGGGCGCGTCGTGCGGCCGCTCAATCGGGGGATGGTTCTATGAGCATTGATCTGCAACTGATCGGCCGTTTCGACACGGGCGTGTTTGACGAGGGCGCGGCGGAGATCGTCGCCTATGATCCGGCGACGGAACGCCTGTTGGTGGTCAACGCCGACGCCAATCGTGTCGACGTGTTGGACATCTCCGATCCGTCCGACCCGACCCTGTTCACCACGCTCGAACTGGCGGACGCCGTGTCCTTCGAAGGCTCGCTGAACAGCGTGTCCTTCCAAAACGGTCTTGGCGCGGCGGCCGTCTCCAATGAGACGGACGAAACCCAGGCGGGCGCGGTCGTCTTCTTCAACGTGGAGGGCGACATCCTGAACACGGTGTCCGTCGGCGTGCTGCCGGACAACGTGCAGCTCTCCGCCGACGCCTCGATCGCGGTGGTCGCCAACGAAGCCGAGCAGGTCGACGATGTCGATCCGGAAGGCTCGATCAGCATCATCAATCTGCAGAACGGCCCTGAGAACGCCTCGGTCAACACCTTGCCGCTCTCGATTTTCAACGGCCAAGAAGACGCGCTGCGCGCCGAGGGCGTGCGCATCGTTCCGGGCAAGACGGCCGCGGAAGACTTCGAGCCGGAATATGTGGCGATCTCCCCGGACGGCACGGAAGCGCGCGTCTCGCTTCAAGAGAACAACGCGCTCGTCGTGGTCGATCTCGTCAATCAAGTGATCGTCGACGTCCAGGGCCTCGGCACGGTCGATTTCAGCGCCCCCGGCGCCGGCATCGACCCGAACGACTCGGACGGCGTCAATATCCGCAACGTGCCGGTCTTCGGCCTGTTCCAGCCCGACACGATCGCCGCCTATGAGGTGGACGGAGAGACGTTTTACGTGTCCGCCAATGAAGGCGATCTGCGCGATCCGGAAATCACGGACGCCGACGACTTCGCGGCGGAGGTCAATCTGGATCCATCCGCTTTGGCGGCGCTCGAAGCTGGAAATCTGGAAGATTTGGAACTGTCCAATGTCGATGGCGACATCGACGGCGACGGCGACATCGACCAGTTGGTCGCCGGCGGCGCGCGCTCCTTCGGCATCTGGGACGCTGACGGGCAGTTGATCTTCAATTCCGGCGACGATCTGGAGACCATCACCTCGATCCGTCACCCGGACGACTTCAACTCCACGAATGACGAGAATGACAGCTTCGAAAACCGTTCGGACGATGCGGGTCCGGAGCCGGAAGGACTGGCGCTCGGCCAAGTCGACGGCGTCGACTACGCCTTTGTCGGCCTGGAGCGCATCGGCGGCATCGCCGTTTACGACATTTCCGACCCGATCAATGCGGAATTCGTCACATATGTGAACACGCGGAACTTCAACGTGCCGGTCCTTTTGGACGACGGCACGGTGAACCCGGAGGTCGGCGATCTGGCGCCGGAAGGCCTGGTGTTCATCAGCGCGGAAGACAGCCCGAATGGCGCGCCGCTGCTCATCGTCGGCAATGAAGTGTCCGGCACGACGGCGATCTTCCAGGTGACGGATTACGGCCTGTTTGACGCGGACTTTTATCTGAACATCAACCGAGACGTCGCCTCGGACGGCCGCGACCCGCTTGAGCACTACAACACGATCGGCGCCAGCGAAGGCCGGGACCCGAACCTGTTGTTCGACACGGAATTCTATCTGACGCAACGTCCGGACGCGGCGGACAATCCCCTGCAGGATTATGTCGACGCGGGCGCGGCGGCGGGGGCCAACCCGAATCAGTTCTTCGATTCGGCCGCCTATCTCGCCGGCAATCCGGACGTCACGATCAACCCGCTTCTGCACTATATCCTTGAAGGCGAAGACGCGATCATCGCGGGCACGCAATCGACGGCGGGCGTGGCGTTCGACGCCGGCTTCTACCTGGCGCAGAACCCGGACGTCGTTGAAGGGATCGAGCGGGGCTTCTTCCCGAACGCGCTGGCCCACTACATCACCTTCGGTGCGGCGGAAGGCCGTGACGCCGGCCTGTCGAACCAAGTTTCGATCGGCACGATCCAAGGCGCGGGCCACGTTTCCCCGCTGGTTGGCCGTGAAGTGGTCACCAACGGCGTCGTGACGGCGGTCGACTCGAACGGGTTCTTCTTGCAAGACCCGATCGGCGACGGCGACGACTTCACCTCCGACGGCATTTTCGTCTTCACGGGCGACACGCCGACGGTGGCGCAAGGCAATGCAATCGTGATCACGGCGACGGTGTCCGAGTTCATTCCGGGCGGCGCCGGCACGGGCAACCTTTCGATCACGCAGCTTGGTTCGGTGTCGAGCATCGATGTCTCGGACGTGGTGGCGGCGGTCTTCCCGACCGCAGTGACGTTGGGCCAAACTGGTCGCGCGATCCCGAGCGAGACCGTGATCTCCGAGGACGAGCTGACCAACGGTCAGATCAATCTGCAACAGCGCGACAGCGACATTCGCAACGTTTTCGATCCCAACGAAGACGGCATCGACTTCTACGAAAGCTTGGAAGGCATGCTGGTCACGATCCCGAATCCGGTCGTGATCGGTGGCACGACGCGCTTCGGCGAGACGTGGGTCTTGGCGGACGCCGGGGCCGGCGTCGCCGCTGCGGATCGCACGGATGCGGGCGGTCTTCTTCTTACGGGCGTGGACGCGGACGGCACGGGCGATCTGAACCCGGAAAAAATCCAGATCGATCCGGACTCCACCGTGTCGCCGAACGACGTCAACTTCACCACGGGCGATGTGATCGGCGACGTCACCGGCGTCGTGTCCTACGCCTTCGGAGCGTTCGAAGTGGTTCCGACGACCGAGCTCGTCGCTCCGGAAGCCGCGTTCCAACAGGAGGTCACGACGCTTGCCGCCTCCGACGATCAGCTGTCCGTGGTCGCCTACAACGTGTTCAATCTCTCTGCGGATTCCAGCGACGACGAACAGCGCGCCCGGATCGCTCAGCAAATCGTCGACAATCTCGGCTCGCCGGACATTTTGGCGTTGCAAGAGATTCAAGACGACAACGGCACGGCGTCCGAAACGGACGACGGCGTGTTGACGGCGGAACAGGGGCTTCAGCTTCTGGTCGACGCCATTGTGGCGGCCGGCGGCCCGACCTACGCCTTCGAGTCTGCGGTCGTGGACGAGTTTAATGAAAATGGCGGCGCGCCGGGCAGCAACATCCGCAACGCGTTTCTCTACAACGCCGGGCGCGTTGATTTGGTCGAAGTCACCACGCTGGAAAGCGACGTGCTGGAAGGCTTCGGCGTCACGAACCCGTTCGCGTTTGACGGTTCACGGGATCCATTGCTTGGCGTCTTCAGCTTCCAGGGCGAAGAGATCACGCTGATCAACAACCACTTCTCCTCGCGTTTCGGCTCCACGCCGATCGACGGCGGCCCGCAGCCCTTCGTGCAAGCGGGCGAAGACGAGCGGTTTGAGCAGGCGCGCGCCAACAACGAAGTGGTCGACGCCTTGCTGGCCGAGAACCCGGACGCTCGCGTCGCGGTGCTTGGCGATTTGAACACGTTCGAGTTCACCGATGAGCTGACCGAAACGCTTCCGGGCTCCGGCGCCGAGCAGGTGCTGACCAATCTGGTCGTCGAGGCGGTCGATCCGGGCGATCGCTACACCTTCATCTTCAATGGCAACAGCCAGATTTTGGACAGCATTTTCGCGACAGATGCGCTTCTGACCAACGTCCAGGCCGATATCGTTCACGTGAACATCGACTTTCCGGCCAATGGCGATCTCTGGGCGTCGGATCACGATCCGGTCGTCGCGCTGTTCGACTTCAGCGATGCGCTGATCGGTTGATCGTTCCAAATCGGGCGGCGCGCGCCGTCAGGTTTCGCGAATTCATCGTCGATCGCACAGGGCGCGCCCAATTGGGCGCGCCCCCTTTTCATGGGCGCTCTAAGCTGTAGTCTTCGCCACACGAGCAGCGCATCGCTCTTTGCGCCGCGAATCTGTTGACGGAGGAGGATTAATGGAAGTCATCCAATTCGAAAGTGACGACATCGACAAGATCGTCGCAAACCTATCGGAAAGCGACCTGGACGCTTTGCCGTTCGGCGCAGTGCAGGTCGACAAGGAAGGCGTGATTTTAAAGTTCAACCGCACCGAGGCGGAAATTGTCGGCGTGAGCGCGAACGTCATCGGCAAGAATTTTTTCAAAGATGTGGCGCCTTGTGCGCAAGTCCCTGAATTCTACGGAAAATTCCAAAAGGGCGTAGAAAGCGGCGAACTCTCGGTCATCTTCGATTTCGACTATGATTACACGACGTCCGCCTTTGGCGGGACCAAACGTCACCGGGCGCGCATCCATATGAAAAAGGCGGTCGTGGACGACACCTTTTGGATCTTCGCCAAGCGGGTGCTCTAAACGCGCCCGTCCGCAGCGGCGCGTTTCACGAAAATCCAATAGCGATCACGCAGGGCGGCGGCGCGTTTCATATGCACCAACACCCGCGTGACCGGCTTTGATTGGCTGAAGGTCCACTCCATCAACACATTCAAGTCGCCTCGGGCGACGCCGCTTTCAAAGCGGTCGCGAAAACCG
Source organism: uncultured Caulobacterales bacterium (assembly GCA_964412525.1). Lineage (GTDB taxonomy): Bacteria > Pseudomonadota > Alphaproteobacteria > Caulobacterales > CAYPOX01 > CAYPOX01. The sequence goes on along the minus strand of CAYPOX010000046.1, from coordinate 10,022 downwards.
GATGCGTCCGTGCAAGGCGCGATATCCTCAAAGAAATTCGCGCCGATCACGCTGCGTGGATCGCGCCCGGAAATCGCGCCTTCCGGGGCGTTGTAAGCGATGATTGCGCCCGCGCCGTGGAGCAGAATCGCCCCGAACGGCAGTTCATCCAGTTCTTCCGCGCTCAGGCCCGCCAGAGCCTTTTCGACGTCGTCTGCGCCGAATTGGATCATGTGCAATGCGCCCACGCGTCTTTGCTCCAACGCAACAACGTCTGATTGACGCTGAAACGTTGGCGCAAGACGTCCCAGCCGGCAAGATCGGGGCATGACCGTCCCCATCGACCCAGTCTCCCTGGCGCGGATCACGTCAGACGTGGTGGCGGGCGTTTTGAAACTGTCACGGCCGGACGCACCGCCGACACCTCGCAAGATTTGGGAGACCTCCGAATTGTGGCCCGGCGGCGTCGAAATGGATTCGTTGGAGCGCTTGGACGCAGCCTCCGCCGTCGACCTCATGTTCGACGTGCGTTCGACGGGCCTGGAAGACCTCTTGCTCGCGCGCCGGACAATCTCGGGATGGTCCGACATCGTCGCGCACGCCCTCGCGCGCGCCGATCCCGCGGTGACGTTTGAAACGTCCGGCACGACCGGCGCGCCGGAGCGTCATGTCCAGCCTCTTGCGGAACTGATCGCGGAGGTGGACGCGGCGACGGAGCTTTTTGACGGTCGGACGCGCATCATATGTGCGGTTCCGCTTCGGCACATTTATGGGTTCATTTGGGGCGGTCTCGCGCCGTCCCGTCGAAACCTCGCTTTCGACAGTTTGGTCGGGTCCGCGCCGTCGGCCTGGCCGTCGAAACTTCGCAGCGGCGATGTGTTGGTGGCGACGCCGACCTTGCTCTCACGGGCCACGGCGCGGCCTTGGCCGTCAGGCGTGGACGTCCTCTCATCGACCGGCCCGCTTCCCGCAGAGACTTGGCGCGCCCTCATGGACGCAGGAGCCCACCAGATTCGAGAGATTTACGGGTCGACGGAGACGGGCGGCGTGGGGCTGCGATCCGAACCGGACGCGCCCTTCAAGCTCGCCTTCGGTTGGACCCGAGCCTCGGAAGACCGCATCGCAAAAACCGGACGAGAGGCGAGGGATCCGCCAGATTTTTGGCGTTGGCGCGACGATATGACTTTCGAGGTGGCGGGCCGTCGCGACCACATCGTCAAAGTCGCGGGAGAGCGCGTATCGCTCGACGCCGTCCGCGCCGCGCTCACGGACCATCCGGACGTTGCCGATGCGGCCGTGCGACTGATGCGGCCGGAGGAGGGCGAGCGCGTGAAGGCCTTTGTGGCGCTGAAGGCGGGTACGGAGCCCGCCGTGCTTCGCGCCGCATTGGACGCTTGGTTGCGAGACCGCTTGCCGGCGTTCGCCCGTCCGGCGGCGATCGCGTTCGGATCTCGGCTTCCAACGACGCCGGAAGGGAAACCCGCGGACTGGCCCGTCATTTGACCGTAGGCTGCACCCGCGCAAAACTAGTTCCGACAATTTTGGGGAGCGAATCCATGAGGTATCTGGCGATCGCCTTTGCGGTCGGTCTTTCGACAAGCGCCGTCGCAGCGCCGTTTTCTGCTGAGGACGTGTTCAAACTCGAATACGCGCAAAGTCCTGCGGTGTCGCCGGACGGGCGGGCGGTGGCCTATGTCCGAACCCGCATGGACCAGCGTCGTGATCGTCGCATGGGCGAGATTTGGACGGTCGATTTGGAGTCCGGAGCGCATAAGCCGCTCGTCACCGGCGAGGGAAGCTACGGTGCGCCGGTTTGGTCGCCCAATGGCGACCGGCTGCTCTTTCGCGCATCTGAAGGGGGCGGGGCGCGGCTTCGGGCGATCTATCTGGCGGATCGCGTGGTGATGGATCTCGCGGACACGCCGCAGACGCCGTCGGGGGCGGTTTGGTCGCCGGATGGCGGACAAATCGCATTCGTCATGCTCGTGCCCGACGAGACCGCCAAGCCCGCCGCGCGGCCGAACAAGCCAAAGGGGGCCGAATGGGCGGAGCCGGTCACCGTGGTGGACGATCTGGTCTTCCGCCGCGATGGCGCGGGCTTCATCACCCAAGGCCGCCGCCACGTCTTTTTAGTTCCGGCGGATGGGGGCTCTCCGCGTCAGGTGACCCAGGGCGACCGGAACTTTGGCGCGCCGGCATGGGCGCCGGACGGAGAGACGCTTTACGTGTCCGCGAACCGGGAGTTGGGCGACGCCCTCAATCCCCTCGAAACCGAGGTCTTCGCGCTTGATCCCAAGACCGGCGCGCTCACCCGCTTGACCACGCGCGACGGGGGTGATTTCGCGCCGCTGCCCTCGCCGGACGGCGCGCGCATCGCCTTTCGTGGTTTTGACGACCAGGGTTTCAGCACCCACCAGACCGATGTCCATGTCATGGACCGCGACGGGGGGAGCGTCCGCAATCTCACCGCGGATTTGGACCGTGACATTGAGGATCATCAATGGCGTGGCGACGGTCGCGGCGTCTACGTCCGATATCCCGACGAAGGCCGGACGGTGTTGGCGTCCGTGGATTTGAACGGTCGCGTCACCGTTTTGAGCCGGGATTTGGGCGGCATGGCGATCGGTCGTCCTTACAACAGCGGGGCCTTCGACGCACGCGCCCGCGGACGTCGGGACGTGATCGCCTTCACCTATGGTCGCGGCGATCGGCCTGCGGATCTCGCCGTTCTGGACGGCGGGGACCCTCGCGTGCTGACCGATCTGAACGGTGATCTGCTTGCTGCGGTCGATATGGCCGAAATCGAGGCGTTCACGGTCGAGTCCGGCGCGGACGGTCAAACGATCCAAGCATGGATCGCCCATCCGCCCGATTTCGATTCGGAAGGTTCCTATCCTTTGGTCTTGGAGATCCACGGCGGGCCGCACGCCTCCTATGGCGTGGAGTTCTCCGCGGAGGTTCAGCGTTTTGCGGCGGAGGGTTACGTCACCGTCTACGCCAATCCGCGCGGCTCCTTAGGTTACGGCGAAGCATTCGCGCTTGAGATCGATAAGAATTATCCGAGCGAGGACTATGACGACCTCATGAGCGTTGTCGATGCGATGGTCGCGCGCGGATATGTGGATGACTCGCGTCTCTTCGTGACCGGCGGGTCCGGCGGGGGCGTCCTCACGGCCTGGATCGTCGGCAAGACCGACCGCTTCGCGGCCGCGGTCGTGGCCAAGCCGGTGATCAATTGGACGAGCTTCGTCCTGTCCGCGGACAACACGCCCTATTTCGCCCGTTACTGGTTCGGGGCCATGCCTTGGGAAGATCCGGACGCCTATTGGCGCCGATCGCCGCTCTCACTGGTCGGCGCCGTGACGACCCCGACCATGTTGCTGACCGGAGACGCGGACTATCGCACGCCGATTTGGGAGACCGAACAATACTACACGGCCCTGAAGCTCCGGGGCGTGGAGACGGCCATGGTCCGCGTTCCGGGGGCGTCGCACTCGATCGCCAGTCGTCCGAGCCAACTGATCGACAAGGTCGAGAACATTTTGGGCTGGTTCGAGAGGCACGATCCGGCGAACGACGCCGACAGCTGAGGAGTCGGCTTTAAAAGCGGATGGCGGCGCGTAAAAGCACGTCATTGGAGCGAAAGGTGGTGCGAAACTCGACATCCGTGCCGCCGACCTCGCTTTCGATTTCAATCGGCGAGAAAAAGAATCGGTATTCGAGGGTCAGATCGAGACGATCCAAGAACGTGTAGCCGACGCCGACGATGGGTTGCGCATAGAAGCCTGCATTGTTGCTTGCGCCGCTGGTCGTCACCGCCACGCCCAACCCCGCGCCGCCATGGACGAACACGCCGCCCGGTACGTCAAAACGGACAAGCCCGTTCACCCCGAAGCCGAGCACGTCAAACGTTCCATTGGAGATGTCGCTGAGTTCGAGCGGAGACGTCACGGCGATTCCGGTGTCCGGATCGATCACGCGCTCCGCTCGGACAGTCACGGAGTCCACGTCGTTTCCACGACGCGTGAACTCGCCTTCGGCGTGAACGGAAAGGCGCGGCGCGAACAGCTCCCAGGCATGGCCGACGCCGCCGCCGAGTACGAAACCCGGGTCGAGATCCGCCTCTTCCGTTTGCCCGATGATGTCGGCGTCGCGCACCGGCTGGCCGAATCGAAACTCGCGTTCGATGTCGAACGCCTCCGTCTCCAAGCGGGCCGCGAAGTTCGGACCTGCGAGTCCGTAGACATAGAAGCCTTCTGCGGCGTGGCCGACGCCCGCCGCCGCCGTGAGAACCGCGAGGATGACGCAAACCCGTAGCGGCATGGCCATGTCTCCCTGAGAAGCCGACACCCGTCTCACCTGCGCGGCGCCGCGGATCAAGGCCGAAACCCGTTCCGGTCGAAAAACCGTGGATGATTATCCTTAATGCCGCTTGCCTTATGCGCGATTCGGATCTTACGCTTAACAAATTGTAAACAGCTTGGGCGAACCAAGAGGAAAGCGGGGCCATGGCGAGATATGCGGTGAGGGCGGTGGTGCGGAACACGCAGCCCTTTTTCAATTTCGGCGACACCCAATGGCGAAGTCGAGATTATCATGAAGAGCGGGTCATCGAAGTCGACGCCTCGACAGCGGAACGTGCGACGCGCGCCGTGCGGTCGCGCCGGCACGTCGTCGATGTCGTTCGGTGTTATCTGAGCGAGACTTAGGCGGTCACGCGCCCGTCTCCGGAGGGCGCGGTTCGTCCGACCCGAACAAAAGATCATCAAGCCGCTGATCTGCAGTCTTGTCGATCACGCCGCCGGCTTTCTTGGCTTGCTCTTCCAATTGGCGCGCGACATTGGCCAAAAGCCGTGCATTGGAGAGCATCTGGAGGGGGGTCATCCCGTCAAGATTGACCGCAAGGTCGACGCCCTCCCGACGCTGGCGGATGTTTCCGGTTTTGTGAGGATCGCGTTCCGCTTTCACGAGATAGGACGCGACCGGGTAAGGTACGCCTTTCACGGTCAACTCGCCGAAGCGTTCGCCTACGAATTGGTCGGCGACGACGGACCAGGTCTCCTCCGACACGAGCACGCCGCCCACGGGCGATTTGGTTTGCAGCCGGGCCGCAAGATTCACGTGACTTCCGACAATGGTGTAGTCGAGTTTCGTTTCGGATCCGAAATTGCCGACCGTGCAAAAGCCAGTATTGATTCCCATGCGGACACGGAACGGGCGCACGAACCCTTCCGCGCGCCACTCGTCCTCCATGTCGGTGAGCCGATCCTGCATCGCGAGCGCCATGCGGACGCATTGCACGGCGTCTGTCTTCACGCCGCGCGTTTCCGGGTCGCCGAAGAACAACATGATGGCGTCGCCGATATATTTGTCGATCGTGGCCCCGTAGCGGATCGCGATGTCAGTCATTTCGGATATGTAAGCATTGAGGAAATGGACCAAATCCTCGGCTTCCAATCGTTCCGCGGTCTCGGTGAAATCGGCAATGTCCGAGAAGAAGATGGTGAGCTTTTTGCGCCGGCCTTCCGGGCGCACGTCTCGCACCCCTTCGAAGATCGACTTGTAGATCGTCGGCGAGAGATACTTTGAGAGCTTCTGCGAAAGCCCTTCCAGGATTTTGTTGCGCAGCTCCAGCTCCCGCCGCGCATCGTTGAGCCGTTCCTCGCGCTTGTCGCTCAACCGCACCAGGCGGCGCGTCATTTTGAGGACTCGTTCGTGTTCGTCAAAAAAATCAGACAGAGCCGGCCGCAGCGTCTCTAGATCGCAATCGTCTTTGAGGAGCGCTTGGCAACGCTCCATGGCGACTCGCTCGTCCTGAAATATGTCGTCGGTCACGACGTTCCCCTCAGGCCCGCTCCATCGCTTGCCTTTGACTAGCTGTCCGTCAGGATCTCGAACTTGGCGTAGGTTACGTCATCCTGAAGATCTTCGCCGAACTCGATCATCACATCGTCTTCCGCGTCCGCGAACCATTGGATGGCCAAGTCGTTGTCCTTGCCGGCCCCGTCCAGAGTATCAATGATGTTAAAGATGACCTTCGCGCTCGAACTGTTGAAATAGCGAAGCTTGAAGGTGGCGGTGATGGCGCGCCCTTCACTCGCTTTGAGAAAGCTGCGAAGCTGTTCAAGTATGGGGCCGAAAAACTCCACCACGTTTTCCGGATAGGACTCGCCTTCAAACGTGACGATCCCTGCATCAGGATCGATCAAAACCTTCGGCGAGCGGTCCGTGGCGTCGACTTCATATTTGGACATGCAGAGTCTTTCCTCGATCCGTCGTCGTCACGCTTCGAAGGCGATGCCGAGCAACAAGATGTCGCGATCGGCGGTTTGAGCCAGATGCGCTTGAATGGGATGCGGCGTCGTTCGGGCGATGTGCAAGAGGCCGAGCCCGGCCCCTTTGCTTTCCTTCGTCGTGCGGCGCCGAGACTTCTCACGATAAACGCGGCGCAGATCATCCCGCGCTAAGGCGTTGATGCGCGCCACTTCTTCCACCACCTTGCGCGCCGAGTCCGAGGGCGCGGGATTGGCCGAAACCACCTCGATACGGTCGTCAATCCGACGAACCGTCACGACGCCCATGCCGCCCAGGCGTTCGCCCGCGGAATCCCGCACCGCATCATGGGAGTAGTGCGCGATATTGTCGGCGAACTCCACGACCGCAGAAAAGACCTTCCGGACCACCGCGTCCGTCACCTCAAGGCGCGTAACGGACGCCCTGACATTGTCGCGAAGACGCGCCACGTCCGCCGGCGCGATCAGACCGCCATAGACCATCAATACGCCGCCAGCCCCTAGATCGCCCGCGAGCGCGGCGATGGCGCTTTGATCCCAGGGGGAGGTGCTGGCGGCGGGCGCGACGGTCATGTCGGGCCGCCGTGATTAAAGCGAAACGCTAAGAGGGTCTGGTCATCGCGGATCACTTCAGCACCCCGATAGTCGTCCACGCGATGGCGCACCGTATCCACGGCCGAATCAAGGTCCTGGTCCAGCGTCTCTTCGATCAAATTGATCAATCGGCGCCGTCCCAGCATGATCCGCTTCTCCTCGCCCATCTGCTCGGTCAAACCGTCGGTGAACATCAGCCCCGTCGCACCAGCCGGGATCTCGACCTCCGTCGTTGGATACTCGATCGTGTCCCGATTCGCCTTGTACCCTAAGCCTTCCCGATAGGCTTTGACCACATCGCCGCCATCCTTCGTCAGGTAATGGAAGCCCAGGCCGCCCGACGTCACCGACGCTTTTCGGCTCTTCAATTCGATCGAACAGGCGACCGCCTCTAAACCGTCGTCATAGGATTGCTCGTGGCTTTGCCCGCGCCCATGGATCGATTCGCGAAGCTCCATATTCCATTCGCGAAAAACGCCGCCGGGATCGTGCAAGCCGCGGGTCTCACATATCCGCGCAAGTGCGGGAATCGCGATCATGGAGATCATCGCGCCCGGCACGCCATGGCCCGTGCAGTCCGCCACCACAGCGAAAAAGCGATCCTTGTCGTGGGTGAACCAAAAGAAATCGCCGGACACCTGATCGCGTGGCCGAAAAAGGATCGCGGTCTCCACCTCCGGCGGGGAGTCGGGCATTTGCGGCAGCATCGCGCCTTGCAGCCGTGAGGCGTAATTGATCCCTTGCAGGAGAAGATCGTTGGCTCGATTAACTTGGCGCAAAAGCGACCGGGTCCGGTCCACCTCGTCATTCAGTCGCCCGGTCAGCGCGAAAAAGACGTGGTAGACGTCCAAAACCGCGAGTTCGCCTTCGAGCTTGACGATCACCGGTTCATAAATGTCGTGAACCGGTCGGTTCAGGGCCATTTCTGCGCCGGCCTCGATTTGCGTGTCCGCGTTGATCATGACGATCGGAACGAAGCATGCCGCGGGCAAATCGCGCAGCGGTCGGCTGGAATAGATTTCTTGCCGGAAGGGGCGTGTCAGCTCCTCCCGGAACCTTGCGCGAGATAAGAGCGCGACCGTTTCGCCCTCCCGGACGATCACGCCGGGAAGTTCGCTGCGTTCTAAAAAGAGGCGGTTCGCCTCAAGACAGCGCATGTCCGGCGACACGACTGTTTTCCAGCCATGCAGACGCGCCAAATCGGCGAGCTCCGTCACAACTCTCCGCCTTCGATTCAAATCCCCCACGTCTGGTACTTGAGCCGCGCCTTGCAGACAATGCGCCAGTGTCCGTGCGAAGAGCCGGGCGCGCGCGTCAACGTCTGGATCGCCCCCTCGTCCGCGCAAATCGACCGCCACGATTCATACAAGACGCAGCCCAGGCTCGGCGGGCTGACGACGTTGCGGCCCGCCGTTTCTCCATCCGCTTGAGAGACGTTCCAGGCTCGCAGCCGAACGTCGAACCCACGAAAAGGGGGCTCGCAAGGATCGGCGCGTTGCACCGACGCAGCGATCATGCATGCAAATTTGATGATGTTGAGCCAAGCAAACTTGCGCGGGATCAAAGCGCGCTTTCCATCCGTTCGCGCCAATCGGTTTCCGCAAGCGTGTCTGCGGTGAGGCGTTCGGCTGTTTTCGGTTTAGGCGATGTCAACGATGCGCGCGAGGCGACCGCCGCGCAATTCGAAAAAGGACGCGCCCCGCAGGGCGATCGTCTGCCCGGCTTTCCAGCCATTGGGCAGATCCGCGGCGACCACGCCTTCGAAATCGATCTCAAGGGCCGCGGCCTCTTTTGAGACGACCGCCTGTCGCACGGTTTGCTTGCGTGCGGAGAACGCTTGGGCGGAAGCGCGGGCGAGCTTTTCAAGGTCCTCTTTGCCGCGGACGACGTCCATGCCATGGACGTTGGACACGTTTTCGAACCGCACGTCGTCGGTCAGAACGGCCAGCATGCCGTCCACATCCAGCGCACAATAGGCGTCAAGGTAACGGCGGACGGCTTTGGGCAATGCGTCGGTCATGGCGGCCTCGTTGACGGATGCCGGACGATTGCCCGCTGCTTAGGCGCGACGCAACATGTCCAAGGCTAGCGGCGCTGATCCCGAGGGCGCACCACGCCTCTTGCGGCGCGCGCAGGATAGCGTCACATTGTTCGATGCCGCGGGGTGTCCTGGATCGCCAGGGCTGAGATGGTGGGGAGCCGCCGAACCCGTCGAACCTGATCCGGGCGAGTGCGCCATTGTGCGCGCGACCGGCGTAGGGACGGCGTATGATCGTCAAGCTCCCCAGTGTCGCTCCGCTTGTGTGATGCGTTTGGGAGCCGTAGCCATGAACAAGCCCGAAAACCCCGATCAGTTCCGCGCCACGGTGACGACCGGGCCATTGCCCGCCAGCCGCAAGTTGAAAGCAGGGCCCTATGGCGCGCCGGTGCGAGAGATCGCGCAAACGGGCGGCGAGCCGCCGATCCGCGTCTATGATCCTTCCGGCCCCTACACGGATCCTGAGGTGACGATCGACGTGGAGACGGGCCTCGCCCCGGTGCGTTCCGATTGGATCGCCGCGCGTGCGGTGCAAGCCTATGAGGGCCGCGAGGTGAAGCCCGAAGACAATGGCTTCGCCTCCGGCCGCGGCGCCGACAAGCTCGCCCGCGCTTTTCCGCATATCCGCCGGCCCTTTCGCGCCACGGGTCCCGTCACCCAGATCGAACTCGCCCGCCAAGGCGTGATCACCGAGGAAATGGCCTATATCGCCGACCGGGAGAATCTGGGCCGCGAGCGCGCGCTGGAAGAGGCGGAGGACCGATTGAAGGACGGCGAGGGGTTCGGCCACGCCATCCCGGCCCATATCACGCCGGAATTCGTGCGCGATGAGGTCGCCCGCGGCCGGGCTGTCATCCCCGCCAACATCAACCACCCGGAAGTGGAGCCGATGATCATCGGCCGCAACTTTCTGACCAAGGTGAACGCCAATATCGGCAATTCCGCGGTCACAAGCTCCGTGGAAGAAGAGGTCGAAAAGCTCGTCTGGGCGATCCGTTGGGGTGCGGACACGGTGATGGATCTTTCCACCGGCAAGAACATCCACAACACCCGCGAATGGATCATCCGCAACAGCCCCGTGCCCATCGGCACCGTGCCGATCTACCAGGCGCTGGAGA
>CAYPOX010000045.1:0-18377 GCA_964412525.1 uncultured Caulobacterales bacterium | reverse complement strand
ACCTGCGTCTTCGTCGACCACGGCCTGATGCGCCATGGCGAGGCGGAGGAGGTGACCGGCCTGTTTCGCGGCTCGTACAACATTCCGCTGGTGGCGGTCGACGCGAGCGTGCGTTTTCTCGGTGCGCTTGAGGGCGTGTCCGAGCCCGAGCAAAAGCGCAAAACCATCGGCAAGCTGTTCATCGACGTGTTCGAAGAAGAGGCGGAGAAAGTCGGCGGCGCGGATTTCCTCGCCCAAGGCACGCTCTATCCAGACGTGATCGAAAGCGTGAGCCCGCGCGGCGGGCCTTCGCATGTGATCAAATCGCATCACAATGTGGGCGGGCTGCCGGAACGCATGGACCTCGATTTGGTCGAGCCGCTGCGCGAGCTTTTCAAAGATGAAGTGCGCGCGCTTGGCCGTGAATTGGGGCTGCCGGAGGCGTTTGTCGGTCGCCATCCGTTTCCCGGTCCGGGCCTCGCGATCCGCATTCCGGGCGAGATCACCCAGGAAAAAGCGGACGTGTTGCGCGCCGCGGACCGCATCTACATTGAAGAGATTCGCAAAGCCGGTCTCTATGACGCGATCTGGCAGGCCTTCGCCGTGTTGCTGCCGGTCCGGACGGTCGGCGTCATGGGTGACGCCCGCACCTATGACCACGTCTTGGCGCTGCGAGCGGTGACCTCCGTCGACGGCATGACGGCGGACTATTTCCCCTTCGACCACGGCTTTCTAGGCCGCGTCGCGAACCGCATCGTCAATGAGGTGCGCGGCGTCAACCGCGTCGTCTATGACGTCACCTCCAAACCCCCCGGAACGATCGAGTGGGAGTGAGGTTCACGTTACTGAAAATACGGCGAGACTGACGGCTCGGCAGGCCCCCCAACCGGCAGGCGCTACTCGTCGTCGTCCTTGGGTTGAGTCATCACCGCCATACCCATCTGGGCGGCGGCGAATGTGGAGCCGACAAACACCACAAGAAGCGCCGCCGCGATCCATCCGGACGGGGATCCCATGATTAGAGTCCGCAACTTGCCGACATCGAAATAGAGCAGGGCGATCACGAAGGCCGCGCCCAATCCCATGCCGATCACGGCATGCTTCACCAAAAATCGAACCAATTCCGGCATCGCATGGGCAAATAGCCGCCAAGCGCGTGATGACCAGATGTCAGGAACCTATTGAACGCCTTGGATCAGCCGCATCATGGCGCTCCAGGATCCGCGGTCCGCCGCGCCGTCATAGGCGACCCCCTCAAGTCCCTGATCCGCGGCGTAAAAATCCGTGAAGCTGTGCACGGCTTGCGGATAAATCACGACCTGCGCGTTCGCGCCGGCGGCCGCCGTGTCGCGGACAAAGCCGCTCACGTCCTCCATTGAGACGAAGGGGTCCGCGCCCCCATGCAGCACCAGCATGGCGGCTTCGGCTTTGGCGTAATCTTGCCCTTCCGGCGTCGCCACGTCGCCATGAAACGACACGACATGATCGACGCCCGCGCCGGCGCGCGCCATCTCCAAAACCGCGCCGCCGCCGAAGCAATAGCCGATGGCGCTGACCGTTGGGGCGTCGTCGAATTGATCCTTGGCGAATTTCAGCCCGTCCCGAAGCCGACGCCGCATCAGATTTCGGTCGTCACGATACTTTGCCGCTTCCGCGGATTTCGTCTCCGTCGTCGTCGGGCGCACGCCTTGGCCGTAAAGGTCGACCGCGACGGCCACAAAACCCAGACGAGCCAATTGGTCGGCGCGATCTTGTTCATATTGGGTGAGGCCGTCCCAATCATGGACGATCACCACCAGCGGACGCGGCTCTTCCAGCGCGTCATTGTAGGCGATGAAGCCCTCCATGGTCTCGCCCTTCGACGGGTAGGTTCGGCTTTCCGTGACGATCTCCGCGGCGGCCGGGCCGGCGAAGAGAAAGAAAGTGCAACAGGCCAAAGTGCGCGACGAAATCATGGCGTGCCCCCCAAAAAACGACATTTCGAAAATAGCATGCGCCGCGCGCGCCGTCAGCGCATCCGATGGCGCCCGCCTGCGCATCAATGACAGGACCTGCGACACGCGCAGGGGCCAATCGTGAGGCGACATGGAAGACTTAGCAGGCATTATCGCGATCATTTCCGTATTCGGTTTCGTTCCCTTGATCGTCTTTGTCGCAGGGTTCTGGGTTCACAAAAATCGAAAACAAGCGCAGGAAACGCTGCGCCGCGCGCTTGATAAAGGCGACACGCTGACCCCCGATTTGGTGCGGGCCATCGGCGCTCGATATCGATCGCGCTACTCGGATTTGAGGACGGGGGTCATTTTGCTGTGCGTCGCCACGGCCATCGTCATCATGGGGACATTGTTGCCCGAAGCGGCGCAAGACGAAGACGCCATACGATCCATGGTCGGAATCGCGGCCTTTCCGGGGCTTCTCGGCGCGGCCTTTGTCGGCTTCCACTTCTTTGCGCGCGAGGACGACGATTTGACGGGACCGGACGTCGCCTGAGCGATGGAACTGCATGACGGCGAGCGACGCGGAGTTGGCGGCGCTCGCGGGGACGGCCAAGGACCCGGGCGCCTATGCCGAGCTGGTTCGACGGCACCAAGGCGCGGTGCGCGGCATGTTGCGCAAATTGGCCCGTGACCCCGATCGCGCCGATGACTTGGCCCAGGAGGCGTTTCTGCGCGGTTGGCGCAAGGTCGGGGCGTGGAAGGGGTCCGGTTCGTTCCGTGCGTGGATCTGCGCCATCGCCTATCGGGAGTTTCTGATGGCCAAACGCAAAGACCGATCGATCGCTCGATTGGCGGAGGCGGCGGCGGTCGAGGCGGAGGGCGAAACATTCACCAGCCCGACCGGCGCGGAGCGTTTGGACGTCGATCGCGCCTTGGCGGCTCTTCGGCCGGAGGAACGCGATGCGGTCGTGCTCGCCTTCGCCGCTGGGATGAGCCATTCGGAGATCGCTCGGGCGCTGGACAAGCCTCTGGGTACGACGAAGTCTCTTGTGGCGCGTGGTCGGGAAAAAATGGCGCTTGCGTTGGCCGCGACGACAAACGATCGTAACATCGAATGATGAGCGAAGATCCCAAAGCGGACGCGTTGCTGCGCGAAGCCTTCGAAGCCGCCGAACCGGACGATCCCCATGGCGCCTTCACGGCCGGCGTGGTGCGACGTCTCGGCCGTGTGCGGCGCAGCCGCGGTCTCGTGATGGGCGGGGCCGGCGCGGCGGGATCTGCGGCTGCGGGCAGCCAAATCTCAGCGATTGTCGGCTTGCTGCCGCCGGAAGCGCTCGGGCCGCTCGCCGCTTATGCGTCGCCGCAATTCGTGATCGCCGCCGGGTTGTCGATTTTGCTCGGCGGCGTGGCGTGGTTCGTTCCCTCTCGGATCTGACCAAGGATTTGGAGATGGCGATGAGCGCGGGGCGCGCCGCGACCTTCTATCTATGGATGACCGCCGCCGCGATCGTGGTCGTGACGGCGAATCCCTGGCCCGCAGGATTGGCCTTGGGGCTGCTCGCCGGATTGGGGCTCGGGTCCATGTTGCGGACGCCCCAGGGCGGAGACCGATGAGCGCGCCCAAGCGGCGGCGCACCGCCCCGGAGATCCGCGCGCGCAAAGGCGCGGAGCCGATCGTCTGCCTGACCGCCTATTCGGCGCCCATGGCGGAGCTGATCGATCCCCATGTCGATATCCTCCTGGTGGGCGACTCGATCGCCATGGCGCTTTACGGCGAAGACACGACCCTGGGCGCCGGCATGGAGCGGATGATCGCCCATGGACGCGCCGTCGCGCGCGCCTCGCGGCAGGCCCTCGTGGCGGTGGACCTGCCTTTCGGCGCCTATGAGGAGAGCCCGGCTCAAGCCTTCGCAGCCTCGGCGCGGGTGCTCGCGGAAACCGGGGCCCAGGCCGTCAAGCTTGAGGGCGGCGTGCGGATGGCCGAGACGATCGCGTTTTTGTCGGCGCGCGGCGTTCCGGTGATGGGGCATGTGGGCCTGACGCCGCAATCCGTGCACGGCTTGGGCGGTTTTCGCGCCCGTGGGCGTGAGGACGCCGAGCGCGAGACGATTTTGGAGGATCTGCAAGCCGTGGACGAGGCGGGGGCTTTCGCCATCGTCCTGGAGGGCGTCGCCGAGGATCTTGCGGACGAAGCCGTGCGCCGTGCGCGTGCGCCCGTGATCGGGATCGGGGCGTCGACCGCGTGCGACGGCCAAATCTTGGTCGCGGAGGATATGTTGGGCCTGTTCGATTGGACGCCCCGCTTCGTGAAGCGCTATGCGGATCTGCGGGGCGTCATCGACGCCGCCGTCCAAGCTTATGCGGATGACGTGCGGGCGCGCCGCTTTCCCGACACGGAGCACCTTTACCGAAAGGGTTGAGACGCCCGCTCTGGACGCGCGCGAGGGCGCGACCCTATACGCAGACGCCTTTGGGAGGTCGGAAATTGGCGGAACAATTCGTCCGAGAGGTCGATGACGAATTGCGCGAAGAGCGCACGCAACGGCTTGCACGCGCTTTGCTGCCGGGGCTTGCCGTCGCGTTCGTGATCGTGGCCGCGACCGTTGTCGGCTACCATTTCTGGACGACAAGCCGCGCACGTGCGGACCTCGTCGATTTCGCGCGCTATGAAGCGGCGCTGGCGGCGAATCCGGACGAGGCGCGCGCGCTTTACGAGGCGCTCGCAGAGGAGGGCGTGGCGGGTTATGCGGCTTTGGCGCAACTCCGTTTGGCGAGCGCAGCGCGGGACGCCGGACTTTACGCGGACGCGGCGACGCGTTTTCGGGCTCTGGCGCGCGATTCTCGGGCGACGCCTCTTCTCCAGCGATACGCTCTTGTTCAAGCCGCGAAACTGGAATTCGATACGGCGTCCTTTGCGGATATTGAGGCGGCTTTGGCTGGTGTGGCTGCAGAGCAGTCGCCTTTGGGGGCCCAAGCGCGCGAGCTTCTTGGCTTCGCGGCCATGAAGGCTGGCGATGGAGCGGCCGCGCGTCGCCATCTGACGTCGGTCGTCTCGGATCCGGAGGCCAGCCCCTTGTCCAAGCGCCGGGCGCAATCGGGTCTCGATCTGCTGAATGTGGACGTTTCAGAGGGCCCGGCGGACGGGGAGGGTGAGGAATGACGTCCCGAACGCAAGGGATCTTGGCGGCGTTGGCCGGAGTCCTTCTGTCCGGTTGCGCGAGCATCATCGACACCTTCACCGGAGGCGATGACGGGCCGGACGAGGCGATCGAAGGAAACCGCGAGCAGGTCCTTGAGATCGAAGAAGCGCTTGTGGCGGACGCCGAGGCGGCGGATCGTGTGATCACGCCGCCAGCCGCGCGGACGCTCAGCGTTTGGAGCCAGACGGCGGCCTTGCCGACGCACGCGCCCCAGCACTTGGCGCTGGCCGAGACGGTCGAATTGGCCTGGGAGGTGAATGCGGGAAAAGGCTCAAGCCAACTCGCAAGAATCGTCGCCGCGCCGATCGTCGCTGGCGGGCGGGTCTTCGTATTGGACACGCGCGCGACGATCCACGCCTTCGATGTGGCGGACGGAAGCGCGCTCTGGTCGAAGCAATATGTCGGCCAGGAGGTCGAGCGCGAAGGCGCGGGCTTCTATTGGACCGACTTCATCCCATTCCAAGAAGAAAGCGATGCGGCGATCGGTTTTGGAGGCGGCCTCGGTCATGATGGAGACCGCCTTTATCTTACCTCTGGGTTCGGGTTCGCCGCCGCCTTGGACCCGGTCAACGGCGCGGAGATCTGGCGTACGGAGTTGGAGCGGCCCGCCCGTGCGTCGCCGACCGTCGCCGGCGGGCGCGTCTACGCCATCACGATCGACAACGGGTTGAAGGTGCTCGACGCCCAGACGGGCGTGTTGCTTTGGACGCACCAAGCCTTGGAGGAGCCCGCGCGCCTATTGATGGGGGCGAGCGCGGCGGTCGAGTCAGACTATGTGATCGCGCCTTACGGTTCGGGCGAATTGGTGGCGCTTGATCCGGAGACCGGGCGCCTCTTATGGGCGGATGCGCTGGCTTTGGCCGGGCGGCCGACCGCCATCGCCGCGCTCAACGACATCGCCGGATCGCCGTCGATCCATCGCGGTTTGGTGGTCGCCGCCA
Source organism: uncultured Caulobacterales bacterium (assembly GCA_964412525.1). GTDB lineage: Bacteria > Pseudomonadota > Alphaproteobacteria > Caulobacterales > CAYPOX01 > CAYPOX01. The sequence continues at coordinate 12,320 of CAYPOX010000045.1, read as the reverse complement.
ATCGCGCGGGACGCATGACCGGCATCGAAGCCCGGACCGGCCGACGGGTTTGGACCCGGCCGGTCGGGTCTGTGCACACGCCATGGGTGGCCGGCGACGTCGTGTTCGTGCTTTCGACCGAACAGGTCCTTGCGGCGATCTCGCTGTCCGACGGCCTCGTGGTGTGGGCGACCGAGCTTCCGCGTTACGAAAAGCCCGAGGACCGAAAGGGTCCGCTGTCTTGGGCCGGCCCGGTTCTGGCGGGCGGACGCCTTTTCGCGGCTTCCTCAGGCGAGGAAATGTTGGAGGTGGACGCCCGGACCGGCGCGGTGCTGCGCACCCATGAACTTCCCGGACCGGTGTTCACGTCGCCCGTGGTCGCCGACGAAACCCTGTTCGTCTACACGGACGACGCGCGCCTGCTCGCTTTTCGCTAGGCGACGCCCATGAGCTTCACGCTCGCGATCGTCGGACGTCCGAATGTCGGCAAATCGACGCTCTTCAATCGCCTCGTCGGCAAAAGGCTCGCTTTGGTGGACGATCGACCGGGCGTGACGCGGGATTGGCGCGCCGCTGATGCGCGGCTCGGCGTCTTGCGCTTTACGGCGCTTGATACGGCCGGCTTTGACGAGGGCGACGAGGATCCGTTGTCGCCGCGCCTGCGAGAGGTGACGTTGGCGGCGGTCGACCAGGCCGATGCGTGCCTCTTCATTTATGATGCGCGCGCGGGACTGACGCCGTTCGACGAGGCGCTGGCGGAGCTGCTGCGCCGGACCGGCAAGCCCGTGATCGTCGCGCCGAACAAGACCGAAGGCGGAGCCGGACAACCTGGCGTCGACGAGGGCTGGTCACTGGGCTTCGGCGAACCGGTGCCCCTGTCGGCCGCCCATGGCGAAGGCATGTCCGATCTTGCGATCGCGCTCACCGACCTGGTCGAAACGAAGGCTTTGCGCGCCGCGCCGGACGAGGCGGCGGAAGAGGAGGAGGCGTTCGATCCGGACGCCCCGTGGACGCCGGATCCGACAAAGCCGCTGCGCCTCGCCGTCGCCGGACGGCCCAATGTCGGAAAGTCGACCCTCGCCAACGCCCTCTTGGGTCTTGATCGGTTCCTGACCGGGCCGGAATCGGGCCTCACGCGCGACTCGATCGGGGTTGAGTGGGATTGGAGCGGTCCGGACGGGCCGCGCCGGGTGAAGCTCTTCGACACCGCCGGCCTGCGCCGGCGCGCCCGGGTCGTGGATCGGGTGGAGAAGCTTTCGACCAGCGACACGGTGCGCGCCGTGCGGTTCGCCGAGGTGGTCGTTCTCGTCATGGACTCAACCCAAGCGTTTGATCGCCAGGATCTTCAGATCGCCGATCTGATCCTTCGGGAAGGGCGGGGTTTGGTATTGGCGCTCAACAAATGGGACTTGATGGAGAATCCCCAGGGCGCGCTGAAGGAGTTTCGGATTGAGGCCGAACGACTGTTGCCGCAGGCGCGCGGCGCGCCGGTGGTCGCACTGTCGGGACTGACCGGCGAGGGTCTTCAGCGGCTGATGCCCGCGGTCGTTCGGATGCATCGCGATTGGAACGCGCGAGTGAAAACCAGCGACCTTAATCGTTGGCTTGCAGCCATGCTGGAGCGCCATCCGCCGCCCGCGCCGGGCGGCCGACGTTTGAAGATCCGGTACATGGCGCAGGTGAAGGCGCGCCCGCCCACCTTCACGGCGTTCGCCAATCGGCCGGACGCGTTCCCTGAGTCCTATGTGCGCTTCCTGGTCAACGGGTTGCGCGACGCCTTCGACATCCAGGGCGCGCCGATACGGCTTCGGCTGAAGGGCGGCCGCAATCCCTACGCTTCAAGTTCTTCTTAAGCGCCACGTTAGCGTTTTTCCCCCATCATACCCCGAAACGCATCGGGGAGTGTGATTGTGACATTCGTGGATGATTTGAGCGTGATTGATGGCGTCGCCGCCTCGGGCGCCGCAGGGACCCTGTCTCCGTCGCCGCAAGCTGGCCAGGGTTCCGCCGCTCCGACGCCGAATGGCCGAGAGCTTTCGCCGGAAGAAGAGCGTGCGGTTCGGGAGCTTCAACGCACGGACGCGCAGGTGCGTCGACATGAGCAGGCGCACGCCGTCGTGGGCGGCCGCTACGCCGGGGCGCCCACTTACCAATTCGTGCGCGGTCCGGACGGTCAGAACTATGCGGTGGCGGGCGAGGTATCGATTGACGTCTCGCCCGAGGCGGATCCGGAAGCGACCCTGCGCAAAATGGAGGTTGTGCGCCGCGCTGCGCTCGCGCCCGCCCAACCCAGCGCACAAGACCGCGCCGTCGCCGCGCGCGCCAGCGCCCTGGCGGCGCAAGCGCGCGCCGAGATCCGGGCGGAAAATACCGAAGGCGGACAGAGCGATGCGGGTACGGCGGCGGTCCCAGACTCCGAACCCGCCCGCCTGTTGAACCTTTTGGTCTAGGTCACGGCTGAGGCGCGGACTCCAGATCCGATATGACGACCTCCAACAGCCGCGCCGCGGTCTCTTCCGGCGTTGGAAGGGTGGCGGGATCTTCCCCAGGATAGGCCTCCGCGCGCATTTTCGTCCGCGTCTTGCCGGGATCCCAAGCTCGCGCCTGCACGCCAAAGCTCACCATCTCCTCGGCGTAACCGGCCACCATCGCCTCCAGCCCCGCTTTCGATGCTTGATAAGCGCCCCAAAAGGCGCGCGGATGCCGCGCCACACCGGAACTGAGGAAACAGGCCGCCGCGGCGCCGCGCTCTTGGGCGGCTTTGCGCAACAACGGGTCGAAGGCGCGGATCAGCGCGTGGTTCGCCGCCAGATTGATCTTCAAGACTTGGGCGAAACCGTCCGTCGTTTGTTGCGGCAGCGGCGTCAAACCGCCAAGCACGCCGGCCGCGCCGATCAAAATGTCGAGCCGACCCCAACGGTGGGCGATGACCGCGGCGAGGCGTTCGATCCCCTCAAAATCTTTCAAGTCCAAAGGCACCAGGCTGGCGCTCTTGCCGCTCGCATCGCGCACGGCGTCGTCCAGCGATGCGAGATCCTTCTCCTTGCGGGCGATTCCGATGAGATGCGCGCCCTCGCGCGCCAGCGCCACGGCGGCCGCGCGGCCAATGCCTCGGGTCGCTCCGGTGACCAGCGCCACACGATCGGCGAAGAGGGTTTCGGTCATGCGCTTTCGGCCAAAAGCGACAATTGCCGGCTCTTGTCTTGCTTGCGCATTTTGTCGGTCAAAGGCGTCGGATAATCGCCCGTAAAGCAATGATCCGCGAAGGCGGGATTGTCGGCGTCGCGACCGTCAAAACCCATGGCGCGGTAGAGGCCGTCCACAGACAGAAAGCCCAAGGAATCCGCGCCGATGAGAACGCGCATCTCCTCCAAGGTGTGATTCGCCGCCAAAAGCTTGGCGCGGTCGGGAAGATCGACGCCGTAATAATCGCCATAACGGATGGGGGGACTGGCCGAGCGAAGATGAACCTCGGTCGCGCCCGCCTCCCGCACCATGCGCACGATCTTGCGTGAGGTCGTGCCTCGGACGATCGAGTCATCGACCAACAGCACCCGTTTTCCTGAGAGCACCGCGCGGTTCGGATAGTGCTTGAGGCTCACCGCGCGATCTCGGCTCGATTGGCTCGGTTGAATGAAGGTGCGGCCCACATAGTGGCTGCGTACGAGACCATATTCGAACGGCGCCTCGATTTCGTCCGCGAAACCCAAGGCCGCGGGCACGCCGGAATCGGGCACCGGGACCACCACGTCGCACGCCACGCCGGTCTCGCGGGCCAGTTGCCGGCCCATCTCCTTGCGCGCCTCATAGACCGAGCGCCCGCTGATGAAGCTGTCCGGCCGGGAGAAATAGATGAACTCGAACATGCAGGGGCGCGCCGCTTTCGGCGCGTGGAGACGGCGGCTCTCGATTCCCTGATCGGTGACGATCAAAACCTCGCCGGGTTCGACTTCACGCACGAAATCGGCGCCGATGGCGTCGAGCGCGCAGGTTTCGCTGGCGAAGATGACCGTCGAGTCCCGCTTGCCCATGACCAATGGACGGATGCCGACCGGATCGCGCGCCGCCATCAATTTTTTGTTGGTGAGCGCAAGCAAGGCGTAACCGCCTTCAATTTGGCCGAGGGCGTCCATGAAACGGTCCGCGACGCGCTCCGCCCGTGAGCGGGCCGTGAGCTGCAGGATCACCTCCGTGTCGGAGGTCGATTGGAAGATCGCGCCTTCCGCCGTCAGTTTCTGGCGGATCGTGTAGGCGTTGGTCAGATTGCCGTTATGGGCCACCGCAAACCCGCCCGTCGCGAAATCCGCGTAGAGCGGTTGGACGTTGCGGAGACCTGGTTCGGTGGTCGAGTAACGATTGTGGCCGATGGCCGCGCGCCCACGAAAGCCGGGAGGCATGCGATCGGCGGAAAAGTTCTCGCCCACCAATCCAATGCGCTTCTCGACGTGAAATCTTTCCCCGTCGAATACGGCGATTCCGGTCGCCTCCTGGCCGCGATGTTGAAGGGCGTGGAGGCCGAGCACGGTGAGAACCGCGCCTTCCTCATCGCCGAAAACGCCAAACACGGCGCATTCCTCACGCGGCTTGTCGTCCTCATCGCGCATGGTTGCGGCCTCCTTGGCGCAAGGGCGGCGGCGGATCGTCGTCCTCGCTCTCATCCGACATCAACTCATTGAGGTCTTCGCGGGCTTCATCCGAGTAGCCGGCGTCGGTTTTGGAGGCGGCGTTCAACGCGTCGCGCGCGAACAGGCGCACCGTCTCCGAACCGCGCGTCAGCACCGGATAAAACCGCGCCTCGGTGATCCATTCGGGCTGCTCGTCGCGGGTCATGATAGCGTCCAGGCCGGCATACAACACCGCCAGGATCGCCACGCCCCGGGCGGCCCCGAACAGCAGGCCGCCGACGCGGTCAAAGGCGCCGACGCCGCCTTCCTCCGGCACCGCGTCGGAAATCCGGCCCGCAAGAAACGAGAAAATCACATAGAGGGCGATGAAGGTGACGACGCCGCTCGCCACGGCGGCGAGCAGGCCGTCGCCCAGAAAGGGCTGCGCCAGATCCACGACGTAAGGGAGCCCGAAAAGCGTGCCGATGCCCGCGGCGACCAACGCGCCGATCCCCAAGGTCTCCGAAATCAAACCGCGCATCATGGCGAGCAGCGCGGAGGCGACGACCACCGCCGCCAAAATCCAATCGAACCCCGTCATCTCATCCGCTCTCGCGTAGGGCGTCGACCAAGCCGTTGAGGTCGCGCACGTCTCGAATGTCCAAACCCTGTGGGTCCGCGCCGTTGAGAGGCGGGCAAATCGCGCGGCGAAATCCGAGCTTCGCCGCCTCTTTCAGCCGCGCCTCCGTGCGTCCCACCGGCCGCACGGCGCCTGACAGCGCCGCTTCGCCGAACCCCACGCAGTCCGACGGCAAAGGCGCATCGAAATGAGAGGATACGATCGCCGCGGCCGCCGCCAAATCCGCAGCCGGTTCGGTGACCCGCAAACCGCCCGCGACGTTGAGATAGACGTCGCACCCCGACACGTCGAGACCGCATCGGGTTTGGAGCATGGCGAGGGACATGGCCAGCCGCGCGCCGTCCCAGCCCGCAACGGTGCGGCGCGGGGGTCCGCCCGAGGTGGGCGCCACCAAGGCTTGGATCTCAACCAACATGGGGCGCGTGCCTTCAATACCGGCCAACACCGCCGAACCGCTGGCGGACTCGCTTCGATCGCCGAGAAACAATGCGGAGGGATTGTCGACCTCGATCATGCCGCCGTCGCTCATCTCGAACACGCCGATCTCATCGGTCGGCCCGAAACGGTTCTTCACGCTGCGCAGAATGCGGAAACGTTGCGTGCGGTCGCCTTCCAGCATCAAGACGGCGTCGACCATATGCTCGACGACCTTGGGGCCGGCGAGTTGGCCATCCTTGGTGACGTGGCCGATCAACATCAGGCAGCAGCCAAGCCGTTTGGCGAGTCGCGCCAGCTCTAAGGTGCAGGCGCGCGTCTGGGCGACGGAGCCCGGCGCCGCCGGCAACGCGTCCGTCCAAAGCGTTTGGGCGGAGTCGATCACGACGGCGTGGGGTTTCACCGCCTCGATCATCGCGGCGACCTCTTTCAACCGCGTCTCGGCGGCGGCGAGCGGGTCCGCGCCGGCCAAGCCGAGCCTGCCGGCGCGCAGCCCGATCTGCTCCGCCGACTCCTCGCCTGTGACGTAGAGCGCCTTGGCGCCGGTCGCCGCGAGCGCCGCGCAGATCTGAAGCATCAAGGTCGACTTGCCGACACCCGGATCGCCGCCGATGAGAATCGCAGAGCCGCGCGCCAAGCCGCCGCCGCACACCCGGTCGAACTCGCCGACACGTGTCTCAAGGCGCGGCGTGGACGCAGCGCCGTCCCGGAGGTCCGAGAGCGGCTTCACGCGCTCCAATGCGCGCGCGGCCGCGCGTTTGGAGGGTTTGAGCGCCGCCCCGGCGCCTGACCCCGCAGGCGGGCCGGAGACCGCTTCTTCAGGTTGCAAGGTGTTCCAGGCGCCGCATGCGTCGCACCGTCCGGCCCAGCGGGCGTGGACCGATCCGCAGGATTGGCAAACGTAACTGACCGAGGCGCGCGCCATGTTTTCGTCTCCCGCCTTTTTACATGCCCCGAGTCGGGGGCCCGGCGCTATCGGCGGACCGAGACTTTGATCGGTCCCTCCGCCCGGCCGTTCACGAACTGATCCACATGGGCGTCGCCGCTGGCGTCCAGCGTGTCGATCGGGCCGGTCCAGATGATCCGGCCCTCATGGATCATGCCGACCGTGTCGCCGATCTTGCGTGCGCTGGTCAGGTCATGGGTGATGGTGACCGCCGCCGCCCCGAGATCACGGCCGCAGCGGACGATCAGCTCGTTGATCACGTCGGACATGATGGGGTCGAGCCCTGTGGTCGGCTCGTCGAAGAACAAGATCTCCGGTTCGGCGACGACCGCGCGGGCGAGGCCCACGCGTTTGCGCATGCCGCCGGAAAGCTCCGCAGGGCGAAGCTTAAGAACGTCCGCGCCGAGCCCGACGCTTTCAAGGGCCGCCGCGGCGCGTCGGCGAGAGGCCGCGCGGGGCAGCCGGCGTCCATGGATAAGCGGGAAGGCCACATTGTCTTGGACCGTGAGGCTGTCGAACAGCGCCGCGTTCTGAAACAGCATGCCGAATTTGCGGTTCACGGCGTCGCGGGACGACCGCGATAGCGACGTGACATCCTGGCCGTCGACGAAGACCTGGCCGGAATCCGGGGTCGTCAGTCCGAGCGCGCAACGCAGCGTGACGGACTTGCCCGTGCCGGATCCGCCGATCAAGACGAAGGAAGAGGCTGGCGGCACGGCGATGCTGACGTCGCGCAAAACCTCCTTTGTGCCGAACCTTTTCGCGACGCCTTTCAGCTCAAGCTTGCAATCCGCCGCCATGATCAACGCTCAGCGAAAAAGGAGGTCAGGACGTAATTCGTGGCGAAGATCAGGATCGCCGCACCGACCACCGCATTGGTGGTCGCAGCGCCGACGCCCTGGGCGCCGCCGCGGCTGTGGAACCCGTGATAACAGCCCATCAACGCGATGATGAATCCGAAGACCGCCGCTTTGATCAGACCCGAAATCACGTCCCAAGCGGTCACGAAGTCGATCGTGTTGCGCAAATAGGCGGCGCCTTGGAAATCGAGCGCCAGAATTCCCACCAAATAGCCCCCATAAACCCCGATGATGTCCGCGATCAGCACCAGCAGCGGTAGGACGATCACGCCCGCCAAGAGGCGCGGCGCAATGAGATAGCGCATTGGGTCGACGGAAAGGGTCCGTAAAGCGTCGATCTGCTCGGTGACCCGCATGGTCCCGATTTCAGCGGCGATCGCCGCGCTCACGCGTCCGGCCAACATCAGGGCGGCCAGCACAGGCCCCAATTCCCGCGTAATGCCCACCACCACGATATTGGGCACGAACTGTTCGGCGTTGAACCGCGCGCCGCCCGTATAGATGTTGAGCGCCAAGGCGCCGCCGGTGAAGATCGCCGTCAATCCGACCACCGGCAGGGAGTAATAGCCCATCCTAAGGAGAGCGCGTCCAAGGACGCTGAGATAGATGGGCGGCCGGACGATCGCCAGAACACCTTGTCCGCCAAAGATGGCGATGCGGCCCGCGGCGTCCGTGACGCCAAGCACGGCCCTTCCGAGCGCGGCGAGCGGGTTCATGCGTCGCTGTCCCTATGATGCCGGACAACGCGCGCGCCCAGCCCCGTCAAAAGCTCATAGGGCAGAGCGTCGCCGGCGGCGGCCAGGTCTTCGATCGCCGCATGACGGCCGAAAACCTCGACGATGTCGCCGGGCCGTACCTCCGGCGCGGCGCTCACGTCCAGCGTCGACAAATCCATAGACACCCGCCCGATGAACGGCGCGCGGACGCCGCCGACCGTCGCGCTCGCGCCTTGAGCCAGGCGACGGGGAAGCCCGTCCGCATAGCCCACCGACGCGATCGCCACGCGTCGCGGCGCGGGCGCTCGATAGGCGGCCCCATAGCCGACGGTCGCGCCGACGTCCACATCACGCACCTGGAGGATGGGCGCATAAAGCGCAGCGGCCGGTTTCAAGGCGACCGGGCCGGCCGCCGACGGGTCCACGCCCAAAAGGGCCACGCCCGAGCGGACGACGTCATGGCGGGCGTGCGGATCGGCGAGGGCGGCGGCGGAATTGGCCAAGCAGGCCCGCGCGCCAGGAAACAGGCAGCGGATCGCCTGAAAATCCGTGCATTGTGCGGCGTTCATCGCGTGGTCGGGATCTTCCGCGCAGGCGAAATGGCTCATGACCAGATGGATCGGAACGCGCGCGCCGCGTTCGGCGAGCTGCGCCGCTTCGTCGGGCCGAAGCCCCAGCCGGTTCATGCCCGTATCCACATGCAGCGCAGCCGGAGGGGGATTCGCATGGGACTGCGTGGCGGCGGTCCATAGCGTCACTTGATCAAGAGAATTCAAAACCGGAATTAATCTATTGGCGAAGATGATATTTTCTGCGCCGAGAACTGGACCATCGAGCACAAGGATGGTCGCGTCCGACATGGAAGGCGCCTTGCGCAGCTTTGCGCCTTCCGCGGCGGTCGCCACGAAAAAGAGGCGGCATCCCGCCCCATGGAGAGCCTGAGACACGGAGCTCGCGCCGAGCCCGTAGGCGTCGCATTTCACCACCGCGGACACTTCGGCGGGGCGCACATGTGCGGCGATGGTGCGATAGTTCAAACGAATGGCGGCGAGATCCACGTCCAGCCAGGGCGTGTCGCGCACATGCGTCTCAAGGATCTCGTCCAAGAGCTAACGCCGATAGTCTTGATCGCGGGCGAGATTGGCGAAGCGCGTCAGGCGTTCGTCGAAATGCAGGTCCACGGTCCCGATCGGTCCGTGGCGCTGTTTACCGATGATCACTTCCGCCCGACCATGGACGTGATCCATTTTTTTCTGCCAATCGATGAATTTCTCGTCATCCTCCGACGGCTTGGCGCGACCCACATAATACTCTTCGCGAAACACGAACATGACGACGTCCGCATCTTGTTCGATGGAGCCGGACTCGCGGAGGTCGGAGAGCTGCGGGCGTTTGTCTTCCCGTTGCTCCACCTGACGGGAAAGCTGAGACAGGGCGATCACGGGCACGTCCAAGTCCTTGGCCAACGCCTTGAGCCCCTGCGTCACTTCGGAGACCTCCTGCACGCGCCCGTCATTGGAGCGTCGGTTGGCGGCCCCGACGAGTTGGAGATAGTCGACGACGATCAGATCCAATCCCTGTTGCCTTTTCAGGCGGCGCGCCCGCGCGGACAATGCGCCGATATTCAATCCGCCCGTGTCATCAATGTGGAGCGGCATGCCGCTCAACTCCTTCGACGCGTCGAACAGGCGCGCATAGTCGTCTTCCGTAATGTCGCCGCGCCGAATCTTATCCGACGGAACGCCGGTGACGTCGCCCAGAACGCGCGTCGCCAATTGTTCCGCCGACATCTCAAGGGAAAAGAACCCGACCACGCCGCCTTCAAGCGATTTCCAAGAGCCGTCCGGCTGCCTTTCCCGCCGGTTCGCCTTGGCGACATTGTAGGCGATGTTCGTGGCGAGGGCGGTTTTGCCCATGGACGGCCGCCCGGCGAGAATGATCAGGTCCGAAGGGTGCATGCCGCCGAGCTTGCGGTCCAAATCGACCAATCCCGTCGCGAGACCCGCCATATGGCCGTCACGCTCATAGGCGGCGGCGGCGGTCTGGATCGCGACCTCGAGACTGGCTTGGAAGGACTGGAACCCCTTACGGATCGAACCTTCCTCCGCGAGCGCATAGAGCTTGCGTTCGGCGCTTTCCAATTGTCCGCGCGGATCGTCTTCAAGTTCGAACTTGCGGGCGTCGAAGGCGGTTTCCTCGCCAACGCGGATCAGGCCGCGGCGTAAATGCAGATCAAAAACGTCCCGGGCGAAATCTTCCGCCGCGGCGGCCCCCGGCGTCTCGGCCACCAAAAAGGCGAGATACTCCTCGCCGCCGATCGCCTTCAGCTCCGCGCGGCCGGCGAAGAGATTCTTCAGGAGCGCCGGCGACGCCAGACGTCCATGGGCGATTTGGCTCGCACAGGCCTCGAAGATCCGTCCATGAACCGGGTCGAAAAAGTGCTCGGACTTCAGGAACCCGCCGACGCGGTTGTAGACCTCGTTGTCGTAGAGAAGCGCGCCGAGCAGGGCTTGTTCCGCGTCGAGATTATGGGGGAGCGCGTCGTCCGGCGGTTTCTGGCCGATGGCGGCGCGCAATCCGGAACCGGTCGGGTCAAACTCGTCATTCCGGATCGGGGCTGTGAATGATGCAGTGTCCATGAACAGTTAATAGGCGGAACGCGCCCGAACGAACACTTGGATTCGACCGACGGCTGAAGTCGCCCCCAACATGTTGTGGCGGCTTTTCCACAAAAAGGGGCGCATCCGTGCGGACGCGCCCCTATTCAATGTGGATAAGCGTGTGGAGCGCCTCAGGCTTCGGCGGGTTGCTCCTCAACCGGCTCCGCATCCGCATCTTCGCCGGCTTCGGTCTCCCCTTCGACCGCCTCGTCCGTCGCCTCGTCGATCGGCTCCGGCTCGGGCTGAAGAACGTTTTCGCCGCGCGCCTGGCGCTCCGCTTCGTCTGACGAACGCGCCACATTCACGCTGACGGTCACGACGACCTCCGGATGGAGTTGGATTTCCACCTCATGGAGACCGATCGCCTTGATCGCGCGGTCGAGGCGTACGTCCGCACGCGACACCTGGTGGCCTTGTTCCGTCAACGCGTCCGACACGTCGCGGGTCGACACCGAACCGTAAAGCTGGCCGGTCTCGCCCGCCTGACGGATCACGACGACCGAAAGACCGTCAAAGTCCTTGGCGTGCGTCTCCGCGTCCGCCCGGCGTTCGGCGTTGCGCTTCTCGATTTCAACGCGTTGCGCTTCGAAATAGGCGATGTTTTGCTTCGTCGCCCGCAACGCCTTGCCCTGGGGCAGAAGCCAGTTGCGTGCGAACCCGTTGCGCACCTCGACCACGTCGCCAATGGCGCCGAGATTGCGGACGCGCTCTAAGAGTACGACCTGCATCGTGGCCTCCTATTCGACCGCGTAGGGCAGCAGAGCGAGCTGCCGCGCACGTTTGATCGCCTTGGCGAGTTCGCGCTGCTTTTTGCGCGACACCGCCGTGATACGGGAGGGCATGATCTTGCCCTTCTCGGACACATAGCGCTGGAGCAGCTTGACGTCCTTATAATCGATCGTCGGCGCGTCCGCGCCCGAAAACGGGCACGTCTTCCGCCGGCGCATGAAGGGCCGGCGCGGCATCGAGCTGATCGCCGTTCGTCCGTTCGACATGGGTTAATCCCTCCGTCCGCGGCCGCCGCCCGGCTTACGCTTGTCATCGCGACTGCGCAGGATCGCCGAGGGCTGCTCTTCGATTTCGTCCACCCGCACGGTCATGTAGCGGATCACGTCCTCGTGGATCCGTTGACGCCGCTCGAGCTCGTTGACCATTTCGACGTCCCCGTCGAGGCCAAGAAGAGCGTAGTGCCCTTTGCGGTTCTTTTCGATCATATAGGCGAGATTGCGAAGGCCCCAATACTCTTGTTTGAGCACCTTGCCGCCATGGGCTTCGACCACGCCCTTGAATTCTTCCACCAACGCCTCCGCTTGCGCGGGGGACACGTCCTGCCGCGCAATGAAGACGTGCTCGTAAAACGCCACGTCGCTGCTCCTTCATTTTTCGTCGTTCGCAACAGCGGCGCCGGATGCCCGACGATGGTTCGAAGCCGGCTCATGCCCGACGGCGGATCGATGCGCGCACCGCACATCTCAACACC
>CAYPOX010000044.1:0-18395 GCA_964412525.1 uncultured Caulobacterales bacterium | reverse complement strand
AAAATGCCCGCGATCATCGATCCGGACGGGCCGGGCGGCGCGCCGATCGCGATCTTCGAGTCGGGCGCCATCCTTCAATATCTCGGGCGCAAGACCGGCCTGTTTTATCCGACGGAACCCCGCGCGCAGATGGAGGTCGAACAATGGCTGTTTTGGCAGTGCGCCGGGCTCGGTCCAATGCTTGGACAGGCGCACCACTTCCGAAACTACGCGCCCGAGAAGATCGCATATGCGGTGGACCGCTACACCAACGAAGCGAACCGACTCTATGGGGTTCTGGACCTACGTCTGCGTGGACGTGACTTCATCGCTGGAGACTATTCGATCGCCGATATGGCGGCGTGGCCATGGATCCTGCCCGAAGGCCAAGGCCAAACGCTTGACGACTTTCCGGATCTGAAGGCGTGGCACGCGCGCATGGCTGACCGCCCGGCGGTCCAGCGCGGACGCGCCCTGGGCGCGGAGCTGCGCATGGATCTCTCCAGCCCGGAAGCCGAGGAAGCGCGGAAGGTTCTGTTCGGTCAGAAAGCGCGTTAGGCGTCACGGCGAGCGCTTAGCGCTCGTCGTTCTCCGCCGCCGCATCGTCCGACAATGGTTGCCCTTCCATCAAGGCGCGACCCAGGGAACGCGCCGCCTGCAACTCTTCGGCAACGCTTTTGCGGTCAAATCCCTTCATTCGCTCGTCGCGCCACAAGCGGCGCAGCAATTCGTTATCCATCGCGGTCTCCAACGATCACGTGCGATCGTTGGAATGCAGCCGATTTTGTTACCAGTTTCTTAATCGTGACATTTTCATGAAATGTCGTGCGCTGCGTCGGGCGCGGTCATCCATGAGAAAACCGGCTTCAACGGCGCAATCCATGCATACCCTGCGACAACATAGTTGATGAGCTGGATCCATTGGGACATTCCGGTGAGCTGGGCGCCAGCCCAGCCCGCGGCTCCGGCATAGACGAAGAGCCACAACAAAATTCCGAGCCCGCCGATCAATTTGCGCAGGCGTGCGCTTTGAACCATGAAAACCTCGCATGCTAACGCCATGCTCCGTGGGACCGTCGGTCACGCTCACCGGTCGCGGGCGTCGTTTTACGTTTCGGACGAAGATGTAGGTGTGCAGCATGGTTTTGACGAGACGATCCGCCGCAACTCCCCTGTCGCAGGTCGCAGCCCAGAGCGAGCCGGCCATGGCCGTCCTCATCTGGCTGTTCATGGTCGCCGCGCTCATATGGACGACCGCCATGGTCGGAGCGGCGACGCGTCTCACGGAGTCCGGGCTCTCCATTACCGAATGGCGACCTTTAAGCGGAGCGCTGCCGCCCTTGTCGGAAGCGGCCTGGCGCGCCGCCTTCGCGCTCTACCAGCAGATCCCCGAATACCAGCTCGAAAATCGCGGCATGACGCTGGCTGAATTCAAAGTGATTTACTGGTGGGAATGGGCCCATCGTCAGATCGGGCGCGTCATCGGCCTAGCCTTCGCAGTTCCGCTGGCGTTCTTTTGGATCTCCAAGCGAATTCCGGCGGGTTTTCATCGCCGACTGTTGGCCTTGTTGGCGTTGGGCGGGGCCCAAGGCGCACTCGGTTGGTTTATGGTCGCCTCCGGGCTCAGCGAACGCACGGACGTCAGTCCCTATCGGCTCGCCGCCCATTTGGGTTTGGCCACCCTTCTTTTCGCAGCCGTGCTGTGGACGGCGTTGGATATGGCGCGCCTGCGCCGGCCGGTCGAGCAAGCGCCTTCGCCAAATTGGGCGCCGCCGGCGACGGCCTGCTTGGCGGCGGCGGTTTTTCTCCAGATCGTTCTCGGCGCATTCGTGGCCGGCCTGAACGCCGGTTACGCCTACAACACCTGGCCGCTCATGGACGGCGGGTTCGCGCCGCGAGCCTATGCCGCCTTCGAGCCGTTTTGGCGCAATGCGTTTGAAAACCCGGCCGCCGTGCAACTGCACCACCGCATCCTCGCTTATGCGGTGGTTGTCGCGGCGGTTGTGCTCGCCGCCGCAATTTTCCGTCACGGACATACGGCGCGCTTAAGGACGCCCGCCCTCGCCGTCGCCGTTCTCGCGCTGCTCCAGACCGCGCTCGGCGTCTGGACCCTCCTCGCCGTCGTCCCAGTCGAATTGGGTGTTCTTCATCAAGGCGGGGCTTTCTTGGTTTTCGGGACGGCTCTGATCCTCGGTCACGAGGCGTTCGCCGCGCGTCGGCCCTTCGCGAGGTCCAAGCGGGAAGCCCATGGCTTCCGCCACGCGCGGCAGGGGGCGTAACCCGATCGTTCCGTCGTCGCCCGCGAAGGCCAAGACCCCGTTTCGATAGACTCCCCCAAAATTGCGTGTGGAGAACGCGAAAGCCGTGGCCGCCTCCTCAAGCCGGGCGATGGCGGCGATCTCGCCATCCGCGCTCAGCCGCGTGAAGGTTCGGTCGGCCGACAATTCGAAGCGCAGCAAGGTGGAAGGATCGGCGAAGGGCTGGGCGTTCTGTTGTCCCCCTTCCTGATTCGCAACGATTTCGGAGGCGCGCTCAAAGGTCATGCCCTTGCTTTCCGCCATCGGCTCAAGCGTGACGCCGTCCCCGTCAATGGCGTACAGGCGCGTCGCGCCGCGTCGGCCTGCGGCGATCAATGTGTCGCCGACGATCAAGAGATCCGCGGGCGCGTCGACCCGGTCGCGCATCTTCCCGTCGAAACCGTAGAGCGTCACGCCGGCGTCTCCTTGGGCGACGACGATCCGGCTTTCGAACGGCAAATTCGGATGCCGCCAGAAGGCGAGGCTCTTCACGGGACCGGATAGGGCGATCACGTCGAGCGGCGGCGGCAGGGTCACGATCCGTTGCGGCTCCGCCTCGATGGTCTCTTCCGTCTCCCGTTCCGTCTCGCCGCATGCGGCGGCCGCCAAACACATCGCGGCCAGCCGCACCCACGCCGATCGTTTCATCGCGTATGCTCCTCGTTGGTTTCGCTTGACAGGGGGCGCCCCCCTCCGTATCACCCGCGCTCTTTCAAGCGCTGACGATTTAAGGATCCGCGATGAAAACCTATGCGGCGAAGCCCGCCGAGGTCGAGAACAAATGGGTCGTGATCGATGCGGAGGGCCTGGTGGTGGGCCGTCTGGCGTCGATCGTGGCGACGCGCCTGCGCGGCAAGCATCGCCCCGACTTCACCCCGCATGTGGATTGCGGCGATCACGTCGTTGTCGTGAACGCGGACAAGGTTGTCTACACGGGCAATAAATGGTCCCAAAAGACGTTCTATTGGCATACGGGCTATCCGGGCGGCATCAAACAACGCACGATGGAACAAATCCGGGACGGCAAGTTTCCGGAGCGGATCGTCTCCAAGGCCGTTGAGCGCATGTTGCCGAAGGAGAGCGCCCTCGCGCGCAAACAGCTTTCCAAGCTGCGCGTTTACGCGGGCCCGGAGCATCCGCATGAGGCGCAGAAGCCCCAGGCTTTGGACGTCAAAGCGATGAACGTGAAGAATCAGGACAGAAGGCTATGAGCACGGCCGAAGAGACGCAGAGCCTCGAGCAATTGGGCGAAATCGCGCCGACCCTGGAAGACGAGGCGCCAAAGCGGGAGCCGCAACGCGACCAGTATGGGCGCGCCTATGCGACGGGCAAACGCAAGAGCGCGATCGCGCGCGTTTGGGTGAAGCCGGGCGCAGGCCGGATCGAAATCAATGGTAAGACGATCGAGGATTATTTCGGTCGGGAAGTGCTCCGGATGATCGTCGCGCAACCTCTCCATGAGGTCGACCGGGCGTCCGAATTCGACATTCGTGCGACGGTGCGCGGTTCGGGTCTGTCCGGACAAGCGGGGGCCGTGCGGCACGGCATCGCCAAGGCGCTGCAAGAATATGACCCGTCCCTGCGCGGCGCTTTGAAAGCGCGGGGCTTCCTCACCCGCGACAGCCGCGTGGTGGAGCGGAAAAAGTACGGCAAAGCCAAAGCGCGCCGGAGCTTCCAATTCTCGAAACGGTAGTCTGAGCGCTTCAGCGGAGTCTTGCGCGGCGCGATCCCCGGATCGCGCCGTTTTGCATTGCGCGGCGCGTAAGCCTTGAATTAATCGGCGGCCCCTAAATTGCCGCCGTTCAGGCGGGGATCGCCGGGCAAGCCGCGAAGCCCCGTTCCTTCGAAGGAAGCGCGATGAAGACCATCAAGATCGATGGGCGCGAGGTGGGCCCCGAAGCGCCGCCCTATATCGTCGCCGAATTGTCCGGCAATCATAATGGAGAGATCGAACGGGCGTTCCGTCTGCTGGAGGCCGCGAAGGCCGCGGGGGCGGATGCGGTCAAGCTGCAGACCTACACCGCAGACACGATCACGATCGATCATGACGGTCCCGAGTTCATGATTCATGGCGGCCTCTGGGATGGTCGCAGACTTTATGAACTCTACCAGGAAGCCCATACGCCCTGGGATTGGCACGCGCCGATCTTTGAACGCGCCAAGGCGATCGGCCTGACGGTGTTCTCATCGCCCTTCGACCCGACCGCAATCGACCTCCTGGAGTCGCTGGACGCGCCCGCCTACAAGATCGCGTCCGCCGAAGTCGTCGATACGCCGCTGATCCGCCAAGCGGCGCGGACAGGCAAGCCGCTGATCATCTCCACCGGCGCCGCGGACGCGGCTGAGATGGCGGACGCCGTGGCGGCGGCCCGAGACGGCGGCTGCGACGATCTGATCCTGCTCCATTGCACGGCGGCCTATCCCGCGCCGCCCGAAGAGGCGAATCTCGCCACCATTCCGGATATGGCGGCCCGCTTCGGCGTCTTGAGCGGTTTGTCCGATCACACTTTGGACACGACGGTGGCGACCGTGGCGGTCGGCCTTGGCGCAGTGTTCATCGAGAAGCACTTCACCTTGTCCCGGGCCGAGGGCGGCGTCGACAGCGCTTTCTCGCTTGAGCCTGAGGAGCTGGCGAGGCTCGTCCGCGACGCACGCATCGCTTTCGCCGCAAGAGGCGCGCCGACCTTCCATGCGACGCGCTCTGAGACGCTCGTCCGAGAGAAGCGTCGTTCGCTTTATGTGGTGCAAGAGATGCGTGCCGGCGACGCCTTCACGCCTGAGAACGTTCGCTCAATCCGCCCGGCGCTCGGCTTGCCGCCAAAGTATCTGGATGTCGTCTTGGGGCGGACCGCGGCGCGCGACATCCCGTTCGGCGCGCCCTTGGCGGCGGACATGATCGCGGAAGGTCTCGAGTGAGCGGCACCCTTCCGTGCTGAGGCGCGACATGGCCGGCGGCGCTCTCGCGATCATTCCCGCGCGCGGCGGCAGCAAGCGTATCCCGCGTAAAAATCTGAAACCTTTTCGTGGCCGGCCAATCATCGCATGGTCGATCGAGGCCGCGCAGGCGTCGGGGCAGTTCGACGAGGTGATGGTCAGCACGGACGATCAAGAGATCGCGGAGACGGCCCAAGCTCATGGGGCGACCGTTCCCTTTCTTCGGTCGGACGAAACGTCGGATGATCATGCGCCCGTCCAGGCGGTCTTGCGCGAGGTGTTGGCGCGCTATGGCGCCGATGGCCGGTCGTTCCACGCCGCCTGTTGCATCTATGCGACCGCGCCGCTGATCCGGCCGGACGATCTCAGTGCGGGCCGCGCCGAATTGGAGGCCGGGGGCTTTGACGTCGTCGTCTCGGTATGCGCCTTCGACGCGCCCATCTGGCGGTCCTTTGCACGAGATAGGGCGGGTGCTCTCCACTGGAACTATCCTCAGCATTGTCTGGCGCGGTCGCAAGACCTGCCTGAAGCTTATCACGATGCGGGCCAATGGGTTTGGTTCAAGGTGGAGTCCTTTCTTCAGCGCGACGTCCTGTTGGACGGCGAAATGGGTGCGTTTGTTTTGCCTCGTCGCCAGGTCCAAGACATCGACACCGATGAAGACTGGGTGATGTGCGAGATGAAACATCAGTTCCTGTTCGGATGATGCTTGGGGGGCGCGTCGCATATGACGATGCATGATCACGCCGACGACGATTATCGCTGCATGCCGCGAGCCCGTCTAAGCGACGACCGGATCACGGTTGAGGCCCTGCGTGCGAAGCACATCGAACCGATCAGGCGGTGGCGCAACGCCCAGATGGACATTTTGCGCCAGAACGAGCCGATCACGAAGGAGGCTCAAATCGCTTACTACGCCCGAGAAGTTTGGCCGGACAAAGCCCGGGCGACGCCGAAAAACATCCTGCTGACCGTCAGTTCCGATAACGCCGTGATCGGATATGGCGGTTTGGTGCATATCGTTTGGGCGCACAAGCGGGCTGAGGTGTCCTTCCTCTTGGATCCCGAGCCGCACCGTGACGATGCAGACATTGCGGACCTGTATGGGCGGTTTCTCAGATTGATGCAGGTGTTCGCGTTTCAGGATTTGGGCTTGGCGCGTTTGACCAGCGAGATGGCGGCGATCCGCACTTTGCATGAGAAGGTGATCGAACGCTCCGGGTTCGTCCGGGAGGGGGTGATGCGCGACCATGTTATCATTCATGGCCGCCCAACGGACGCCATCATCCATGGGTGTTTGGCGCGCGATCGGGTCCCCCTATGACGCGTAAGGAGATCCATTTGCGCCGTGCGCGTTTGGATGATCGAGACGCGGTGTTCGCTTGGCGCAATGATCCGGCGGCGCGTGCAGCCTCCTTGGACGACCGGCCTCTCGAGGCCGACGCCCACAATGTTTGGTTCACGCGCGCCGTCGCGGATCCGAACCGCATTTTTCTCATCGCAGAGCATCTGGGCGCCGCAGTGGGATTGGTCCGTTTCGACCGAATGGAGGACGGCGCGTGGCGCGTCAGCATTCTCATCAATCCGCAGGAGCGGGGCCGCGGCTTCGGTGCGCCGCTTCTCGCACATGGGACCGACTATGTTCGCGAGGTCGCTCCGCATGCTCGTTTTCGCGCTGAGATCCGAGAAGGCAACGTGGCGTCTGAGCGGATATTCTCGAGATGCGGCTATCAGAGGCTCGACGCCGAAGAGGGAGTCGGGCGTTGGGCGTTGGAGCCTGAAGTTAACGTCAATGAGAGGGAACGAGCATGAGCGATCCGGTAAAGGAATGGCGCGGCGGTTTTGGCGACGCCTACATCACGCGCAATGAGGCCTCTGAGGAGGCGGTCCGCCAACGTGTGCGTTATTGGGGCCGGATGTTGCCGGCCATGGAGCCGGATCTCCCGAGATCTCTCCTTGAGGTCGGCTGCAATGTCGGGATCAATTTGCGAGCCTTAACCCGGATGATCGACGCGGAGATGTACGGCTTGGAGCCCAATGACAGCGCCCGCGGGCGGTTGACGCAGGACGGCGTGCTTCCCGCGTCGCATGCGCTGTCGGGGACGGCCGACTCCGTGCCTCTGGAAGACGGCGCGGTGGACCTGGCGTTCGCCACCGGCGTGTTGATCCATGTGCATCCGGACAAGCTGGGCGACGCCATTGACGAATTGGTGCGCGTTTCGCGCCGCTTCGTGCTGATTTCGGAATATTTCGCCGATCAGCCGGAAACGAAAACCTATCGCGGCCATGACGGGCTTTTGTTCAAACGCGATTTCGGAGCGTTCCTGTGGGATCGGCATCCGGATCTGGCGCTCGTCGATTACGGTTTCATGTGGCGGCGCGCGGTGGGCGTCGACAACCAGAATTGGTGGCTGTTCCGAAAACCCTAAAAACTAAGCGGCCATCACTTTGACATAGGAGCCTGGAGCCGGTTCGATCGGCTTAAGCGGCCCCTTGGTCGGGTCGCGGGCGTCCACCTGTCCGGATCGCAAGCCGCGCAGCCACGACATCCATTCGTTCCACCAAGATCCCGGCCGCTCCTCCGCGCCTTGCAGCCAATCGTCGGCCGTGGCCGGAAGATCGCCCGTGCGCACCCAGTGCTGGTACTTTTTCGCGTCGGGGTGATTGATCACGCCTGCGATGTGCCCGGATCCCGCAAGCATGAAGCGAACGGGTCCGCCAAACAGCCTTGCGCCCCGATAAACGGATTTGAACGGCGCGATGTGATCGGCTCGGCTGGATTGCATGAAAATGGGGATTTTGACGTCGCCCAAACGGATCTTCTCGCCGTCCAGGGTGAGACGTTCCTCCGCCAAGTCGTTGTTTAAGTAAAACCGCCGCAGATAGTAAAGATGAAGTTCTTTGGGCAAACGCGTGGCGTCGGCGTTCCAAAACAGCAAATCGAACTGGCGCGCGTCGCGCCCCATCAGGTAATTGTTGACCACGAAAGACCAAATGAGGTCATTCGCCCGCAGCATGTTGAAAGCGGTGGCCATGGCGCCGGCGTCCAAAACCCCGCCATGGGCGTCCATGCGCGAGGCGAGATGCTCCAATTGTTCGTCGTCAATGAAGATTTGGAGATCACCCGCTTCTTTAAAGTCGGTCTGCGCGGCGAAGAAGGTGGCGGACGCGATACGCGCGTCTTTGCGCTTCGCCATCAACGCCAACGTCGAGGACAACAGCGTGCCGCCGATGCAATAGCCGATCGCGTCGACCTGTTTTTCGCCGGTCTGAGAAAGCGTCGCGTCGACCGCCGCGAAGATGCCTTCGCGCATATAGTCCTCGAAGCCCTTGTCCCGCTGCTCCGGACCTGGATTGCGCCACGAAACGAGGAAAACGGACAGGCCTTGGTCGACGGCCCATTTCACGAAGCTGTTCTCCGGCCGCAGATCCAGAATGTAGAATTTGTTGATCCAGGGCGGGAAGATCAGCAGCGGGCGCGCATCCACCTTCGGCGTCGAGGGCGCATATTGGATCACTTGGATGACGTCGTTCTCGAAGATCACCTGTCCTGGCGTGGTCGCCACGTTCTTGCCGACCTCAAACGAATCCATGTCCGTCTGGGTGATGGACAACATGCCTTCGCCGCGCTCCAGATCCGCGACGAAGTTCTCGAAGCCCTTCAAGAGGTTTTCGCCCCGTGTGTTGAGCGTCTCTTCCAACACCACCGGATTGCTCGCCGCGAAATTGGTCGGCGCAAACGCGTCGGCGACCTGCTGGGCGAAAAACAGGGCTTTGTCGTGATGGTGGGGATCCATCGCATCGTCGAGCTCTTCGACGGCGTCGATCAACCGACGGCTGCCCAACAGATAGGCTTGTTTCAAGAAATCGAGCGCCAGGTTTTCGGACCAACGCGGGTCCTTAAAGCGCTTGTCGCCTGCGGACGGCGCGATCATGGGCTCCGCATCTTCGCCCGCCAATCGGGTCAAGCTGCGTCGCCAAAGTTCGGACAGATCGGTCGCCAGGCCCGCATTGGCCTTCATCATGCGCGCCGGTTCGCGCAGGAAGGCGAGGGCCAAATCTCCGGCGGTGGTGGAGAGCCCGAGCGGATCCCAGAGGGGATATCGCGGCTGTCCAGACTGCCTTTGGGCCGCGCGCGAGAGGGCGTCATAGAGCCGGGCGGATGCGTCCCCCCAACGCTCCATGACGTTGCCGGGCGCATCGTCCGCGGTTTTGCCGGGAGCGTGCGCCGGTCGCGCGGGCGCGGCGGGATGCGTCGCTTCTTTAGCTGGCGAAGGCGGGGGCGTCGCAGCGGCGGTGGCCTTCGCCAGATCGAGCGCGACTTGGGCGGGTGCGTCGGATTTCGCCGGGGCCGTTGCGGCGGTTTTGCGCGGCGCGGACCGGCGCGCGGTCGCGGGTTTCGCGGGGCGTTCTTCGACCGCGGGTTTGGACCTTGGGGCTTGGCCGGCGCTGGCCGCTTTGACCGGCGTCGCGGGCTTGGGCGGTGCGGCGACCTTCGCCGTTGCGGTCGGCTTTGACGGGGTCGACGTTTGGCTCGTGGCGCGGCTTGCGGGCGGCTTGGTCGCGGGGGTGCGCGACGCCGGCTTCGCCGCGACCGCGGCCGCCGGCGCCTTCGCGCCGGTCTTGGTCGGGACGGCGGGCGCGGCCTTTTTCGCCCGCGCCGGCTTGGCTTCCGGCGCAGCGCGCGGTGCGCTTGCCCCAGGATTCGCCGCGCTCGCTTTTTTCGGCGCCGCGGGCTTCGCCGCGGAAGTCGCGGATGCGCGTTTGGCGCGCGGCTTTTTCGACCCGGCGCCGCCGGTTTCACCCTCGGCCATGACCGTCTCTCGTCTGGATTTTGCGCGCACAGTTGCATGATTGCGGGGCGTGCGCCAACAGAAGATATGCACGGTGTTCGAGCGACCGCAGCGGTTTGGACGCTTTTTCTCGCAGGTTGCGTCGGACCGCCCATCACGGCGGAGCGGGCGGCGGGAGTCGAGGCCGCTTTGAACGAGCTGCGCGCCGACGCCCCCGACGGCTATCCGGCGCTTTCCGAAGCGCCGGCCGCGCCAGCCGATCTGCCGCCCCCGGCCTGGTTCCATGAGCTTGCGGAGGCGCTGCGTGGGCGCGCATCCCCCCTGGAAGCTGGGACATCTGATACGCAAGATCAGATCCAAGCCGAATCAAAACCGGAGAGCGAACGCGATGGACAGCCTTGAGGATGATTTGGTGTTCGGTCTTCTGCGCGCCGCGGAGGACGCCGCCGTCGCCGCGTCGCGATGGGTCGGCCGCGGCGATAAGGAGGCGGCGGATCAGGCGGCGGTCGACGCCATGCGCGCCGGGCTCGCACGCTTGCCGATGGATGGGCGGATCGTGATCGGCGAGGGCGAGCGGGACGAGGCTCCCATGCTCTATGTCGGCGAGGAATTGGGCCAGGGCGGCCCCGCCGTCGACATCGCGCTCGATCCGTTGGAGGGCACGACCATCACCGCAAAGGGCGGATATGGGGCGATGGCGGTGCTCGCCGCCGCGCCGCGGGGCGGTCTTCTGCATGCGCCGGACACCTATATGGACAAGCTGGCGCATGGGCCGGGTTTCGGGTTCGACGTCGATCTGGACGCCGATCCGCATTTGATTCTTCGCGCCGCGGCGGCCGCGAAGGGGGTCGGGCCGTCCGGATTGACCATTTGCGTCCTGGATCGCGAGAGGCATGCGGCCATCTTGGATGCGGCGCGGGCCTTGGACGTGCGCGTGATGCTGATCCCCGACGGCGACGTGGCCGGCGCTTTTTTGACTGCCGACCCCTCCAGCGGCGTCGACCTCTATATCGGTCGCGGCGGCGCGCCGGAGGGCGTTTTGGCCGCGGCGGCGTTGCGCGCCGTGGGCGGACGATTCGTCGGGCGGCTTCATTTCCGGAACGACGAGGAGCGGGCGCGGGCGGCGCGGGCCGGCATCGCCAAGCTTGATCGGATTTACGACACCCATGAATTGGCGCCGGGCGCCGCGACCTTCCTTGCGGTCGGGGTCACGCGCGGGCCTATGTTGGATGGCGTACGTTTCGTGGGCGACGCCGTGGAGACCGACGCCCTTGTCCTGTTCCCGGACGGGGCGCGCCGTCGCATATGCGCGCGTACGCCGCAAGCATGATCGGCGCCCCATGCGACGGGACACGGACCCTTGATCCGGTGCTCGTTCGTGAAAGCGTCACCGGCCGGGAATGGCGCATGCGCGTCGTCGACGAAGAACTCCGGGCGGCGGTGGCCCGTGCGATCGGAGGGGCGGACGGCGTCGCCCGCATTTTCGCCGCGCGCGGCGTCGCGCCGGAAACGGCGGCGTCGTTTTTGAAGCCGCGCCTGCGCGACGCCACCCCGGATCCGGAAAGCTTGGCGGACATGACTGCGGCGGCCGATCACCTGGCCGAAGTGATCCGCGACCGTCGGCCTTGGGCGGTGTTCGCGGATTACGACGTGGACGGGCTCACCTCGGCGGCGATGCTCGTGGAGTTGGGGCGCGCCTTCCGTGCGGAGCCCATGGTCTATGTCCCCGATCGCGTGGCCGAGGGTTACGGCCCGAACGCCGGAGCGTTCCGTTGGTTGAAGGATCAGGGCGCGGCGACGGTCGTCTTGGTCGATTGCGGCGCCACCGCCGTCGAACCCCTGGAGGCGGCGGCTGCGTATGGCCTGGAGACCGTGGTCTTGGATCACCATCCCTCCGACCGTCGGCCGCCGAGCCTTGCGGTGGTGAATCCCAATCAGGTCGGCGATCGCTCGGGCCAGGGCGCGTTGTCCGCCGGCGGCGTCGCCTTTCTTTTGGTTTTGGCCGTGCTGAGACGCGTGGGCGACCGCGCAAACACGCCGCTTGATCCTCTGGCGCTGTTGGACTTTGCGGCGCTCAGCACCGTTTGCGATCTGCGGCCGTTGACGGGGTTCAACCGCGCCTTGGTGGTTCAGGGGCTCAAAGTCATGAGCCGCGAGGCTCGTCCCGGCTTGCGCGCGCTTGCGGCGATCGCGGGCGGGCGCGCGCCCTTCGACGTCCATGATCTGGGCTTCCTGTTTGGGCCGAGGATCAATGCGGCGGGGCGCATGGGCGGGGCCGAGGCGGCGCTTCGTCTTTTGACCGCGGAGCATGATGAGGAGGCGGCCCGTTGGGCCTCGGCGCTTCAAGAGCGCAATGAGGAAAGGCGGCGCGCCCAAGCGCATGTGTGCGCCGAGGCGGAGATCGGCTTGGATCTCGACGCGCCGATTTTGATCGCCGCGGGAACCGGCTGGCCGCCGGGGGTGGCCGGATTGGCGGCGTCGCGTTTGGCCGAGCGGCATGGTCGGCCGGCGGTCGTGATCGGATTTGACGGGGATGGCCCGGATGCGCTGGGTCGCGGCTCGGGCCGCTCGGTGGCCGGGTGCGATCTGGGCGCGGCGATCGCCGAGGCCGCAGCGGCTGGCCTGTTGGAGAGCGGCGGCGGCCATCCCATGGCGGCGGGTTTGAGCGTCAGACGCGCCCAAGTCCAGGCGTTGCGCGACTTTTTGTCGGCGCGCGTTGCGGCGCATCCCACGCCTCCGCCCATCCTTTGCGACCTTGCGGTGGCCCCCGCCGGCCTGTCGGCGGCGTCGGAGGCGGTGGCGGCGGCGGGACCCTATGGTCCTGACTTTGAGGAGCCGGTGGCCGTGATGCGGGACGTTCGGCTTGACCGTTGCGAGACGTTCGGCCACGGCCATCTGCGCGCGCGTCTCGTCGGACCGGATGGACGCGCGGCCAAGGCGGTCGCCTTTGGCGCCGCGGACGGTCCGCTGGGCGACGCCCTGCGTCGATTGGACGGGGCGCGGGTCGACGTGGCGGGGCGGCTCATGCCAGACAAAGGCTGGGGCCCGTCCCTGAAGCTGGAGGACGCGGCGCCCGCTTGATCCCTCGCGCGCCCTTTGCTACATCGCGCGTCCATTCGGTGAGCGCCCTTCGTCTATCGGTTAGGACGCCAGGTTTTCAACCTGGAAAGAGGGGTTCGATTCCCCTAGGGCGTGCCACTGGACGATCAGAACCGGGCATGTCCAGCCTCGCGTCTGGATTCAAACCGACCGGTCGGGCGAGCCGCCAAAGTCCCCAAATCCCGTTAGACCCGAGAGCCGTGAAGCGTTAGTATTCGATTGGGTCGGTTCTATTATGTTCAGGCCCATCGCTTCGTGACGATGGAGAGAGACGATGGGGCCGACGAAAGACTTGCCGACTGTGGTGATGTCGCGCCGCCAATTGATCAGCGGACTCGCTGCGGGCTCGGTCGCGGCTTTTTCCAGCGCGGGCGTTTCCGGGTGCGTCACGAATGAAGCGCTTGGCCGCCGGCAGCTCTTGCTCGTCTCGGATCAACAGCTTGCGCAGCTCGCCGCGTCCTCCTGGACGCAGGCGCTGCAACAAATCCCGCAAACCAACGACCGAGCCTTGCGCCGTCGCGTCCAAGGCGTCGGTGATCGCATCGTGCAGGCCGCCGACCGGCGGTTTCCGCAGCAAAACCTCACCCAGTACAATTGGGAGTTTGCGGTCTTCGAAGACGATACGGTGAACGCCTGGGTGATGCCGGGCGGCAAGGTCGGCTTTCACACCGGCATTCTCGATATTATGGACAACAACGATCAGATCGCGACCGTGATGGGCCATGAAGCCGGACATGTGGTCGGTCGTCACGGTGCGGAGCGTTACTCCCAGCAGATGGCCGCCCAAGGCGGGATGGCGCTCGCCAATGTCGCGCTTGCGGCAAGCGACGTTCGCTACGCCAGCACGATCGCGGGCGTCTTGGGCGCCGGCGTCACATTCGGCGTGATCCTGCCCTATTCGCGCAAGCACGAATACGAAGCGGATCGCCTGGGCGCCGATTTCATGGTCGGCGCCAATTACCGCGCCCAAGAAGCGGTGCGTTTTTGGGACACCATGACCCAACAATCCGGCCAGCGCCCGGCGGAGTTCATGTCGACGCACCCATCCGACGTCAACCGCATCGCCGCGATGCAGTCTTATATCTCCGGCCAAGGATATGTCTGAGCCTGCGCGGATGATCTGCGTCGACGCGCCGATCCCGGCGGATCGCTGACGCCGCACCGGTGAGACCCGGCTCGCCGCGGACGCTCAAAAACGGCGATCACTTCCGGTCCCCGAAACGCCCAAGCTGACGGCGCCGACACGCGATCGCCAAATCTGTTGAGGACGTGGCGTCTCTGCGCGTCACAGGTCATCAAGTCGCGTTTTCGCCCCTCAAACGACCAAGGATCGCCCAAGCCGCGTTCTACGTCCGCCTCATTCCTCGACGATCGTCCCCTCATATCCAAAAAGGGAGTCGTTCGATGCCATCTATTGAAACCAAACTTTGTCTGCACGCCAAGATGGTTATGGCGTTGTTCGCCCCCTTCATGCCCGCTTATGCGGACGCGCCGCCGAACAGCGTCCGCATGGACGACGTGTCGAGCGGAAGCCTCTTGATCGCGACGCAAGCCCCTGGTTGGTACCTCGCCGCGCCCCGCGTTGCGACCGACATCCAAGCGGACGTGACGGGTTCGATCGTGCGGGTGCGGGCCACCCAACGCTTCGTCAATCCGACGGATCAATGGGTCGAAGCGACTTATGTCTGGCCCGCAGATCCCGGCGCGGCGATCGACATGTTGCGCATGATGGTCGGCGATCGCTTTATTGAGGGGGAGATCCAAGAAAAAGGGCAAGCGCGCCGGAATTATGAGGCGGCGCGCGACGAAGGCCGCCGCGCGGGCCTCGTCGCGCAATCGCGGCCCAATGTTTTCTCCACCGCTGTCGCGAATTTGGGACCGGGTGAAACCGCCGTCGTGCAAATCGCCTATCAGCAAACCGCCGCGCTCCAGGATGGCGAATGGCGGCTTCGGATCCCGACCGTGGTGGCGCCTCGCTTTGACGTCGATGCGCCGCCGGCTTTGCAAACTGTCACCCATGAACGCGGCCCCGACTCGCGCCCCGTCGCGCAACCCGCGGTTGTCGATCCGGCGCTGACGACAGACGCGCTGATCTCACCGCTGATGGTTGAGGTCGCGCTCAAACCCGGTTTTACGCCGGCAGAGGTGCGCAGTTCCTACCATGTCGCGGAGATTGAGCCTTTGGGCGAAAGTTGGATTGTCCGTTTGCCAGGCTTTCGTGAAGCCGACCGCGATTTCGAACTCACTTGGTCGGCGGCGGATGAAGGCACCGTAGCAGAGCTGTTCCACGAAACGACGGAGGCGGGCGTTCACTATCTTGTGCAGGTGAACCCTGGCGCCGTGAGGGATGAAGGAGAGGCTCCGCCTCGCGATTTGATCATCGTTCAAGACGTTTCCGGGTCGATGCAAGGGGCCTCCATTCGCCAAGCGAAGGCTGCGCTGGAGCGCGCTTTGGACGCGCTCCGACCGCAAGATCGCTTCAACATCATTGCGTTCTCAAACGGTCTAGAGCCCTTCGCGCTTTCGCCGCTGGAGGCCAGCCCGGAAGCGATCAAGGCGGCCCGCGCCTTCGTCAGAAACCTGCAAGCAGGCGGTGGGACAGTGATGGCCCCGGCGCTTCGTGAGGCCTTCGATCTAACCGATACCAGTTCGCAGGATCGGTTGGCCCAGATCGTGTTCGTCACCGACGGGGCGGTTGGCAATGAGGCCGGACTGTTCTCTTTAATCAGTGAACGCTTGGGCGATGCGCGATTGTTCGCCGTGGGGATCGGCTCTGCACCCAATGCGCACTTCATCAAAGGCGCGTCGGAAATGGGACGCGGCGCGGCCGTCACGATTGGAGACGTATCGCAAGTCAGCGCGCGGATGGACGACCTATTGGCGAAGCTTTCTGTTCCCGTCCTGACGGACTTGGTGTTGGAAGGCGCGGAGGGCGGGGCTCTTTTTCCGGTGCATCTGCCGGACCTCTATGCGGGTGAACCGATCGCCTTCTCGCTCCGTTTTGACGAGCCTCCGCAGGGCGCCCTGACCCTGAGCGGTCGACGGACCGACGGCGCGCCTTGGCGAACCGAGATGACGTTTGGCGATGCCGAAGATGGAAGCGGCGTGGCTAAACTTTGGGCGCGACGGAAGATTGCGGATCTTGAAAGCGCAAAACTGCGTAGGGCGCGCAGCGCCACTGCGGTCGACGAGGGTGTATTGGACACGGCCTTGGCCTATGGCCTCGTCAGTCGACGCACGAGCCTCGTCGCGGTGGAACGCGGCGAAATTGCACGACCGGGTGATGAAGCCCTGGCGCAAGTTCAGGCGCCGAACGCGCTGCCTGCCGGATGGGATTTCGGCTCCGTTTTCGGGGAAGCTGCAAACGCGTTCGCCGAAGATCGGCGCGCATCCGTCGTCCCATTAACGCCTGCGCCGCCATTGGGCGAGGCGGCTTCGGTTCCGATCCGCTTAGCCGCAGCCCAAAGATCGGTTTCCCTTCCTTCGACCGGCTATGACCTGCGTCTCCAATCGATGTTCGGACTGTTGATGGTGGTTCTGGCGTCGGCGGCGATCCGGTTCGGTTGGCGGCGCGCGGCGTGATGCGCCGCCTATGGCGATTTGCGGCGGCGATGGCGGCGCTGGGCGCCATCCTCGCCCTTGCCGAACCGATAGCCGTGCATGCCAAGGGCGCTTTGGGTCCGCCTCTCATGGCGCGCGCGTGGCGTGCGGCGCAGTTCGGCCGTGACGGGCGTCCTTGGCCATGGGCCGATTTTCAGGCGGCGGGAGAGGTGGCGTTGCCCACTCTTCATGCACGCCACGTCTTGGCGAATGTCGCAAGCGGCGAGGCGCTGACATGGGGGCCGGCCTGGGTCCGGAAGACGCCGCCCTATGTCGTCGCCGCCCATCGCAACACCCACTTCGCCCGCTTGGATGCGCTTCACATTCTTGACCCGGTGACTCTCACCCTCACGGATGGCCGGCGGGAGGCGTTCGTGGTTTCCGCAAAATGGCGTCAGGCTCACGCGCAACTTGCCTTAACGAGCGAGGATGAGGACACGGCCTATTTGACCACGTGCCAAGAGCCTGCTGCAGGCGAGGATGCGCGTTTTGTCGTGCAACTCGCGCGCGTCAGGAAAGTGGTTCCCTGACGCGGATGCGTCCTTCGCCAATGGCTGCGAAATGAGGCGCGCGCGTGGCGTGCGGCGCCGTTCGTCCGCCTTCGCCCGCCGCACTGGACTCTGGAGCGGGGTGTGAGACAGTTCGGTTATGCAAGTTGGCTCTGAAAGGGAGCGCGCCATGGCTGCGAAACCGGTCTTCATCTTGGGCGGAGCGCAAAGCGATTTCGCCCGCAATTGGACCCGCGACAATCTGAGCCTGTTCGACTTGATGGCGGACGTGACACGACGGGCCTTGGATGGCGGCCGGATCGAGGCGGCGGACATCGACGCAATCCATGTCGGCAATTTCGCCGGAGAGTTGTTTTGCGGCCAAGGCCTGCTCGGCGGGTTCCTTGGCCATATCGATCCGGGTTTCGCGGGCAAGCCGACCGCACGCCACGAAGCGGCCTGCGCGTCCGGATCAATCGCGATCCTCGCGGCGATGAACGAGATTCTGGCCGAAACCTACGACGTCGTGGCGGTGTTGGGCGTGGAGATGATGCGCAACGTTCCGGGGCAAACGGCGGCGGAGCATTTGGGCTCCGCGGCGTGGGCCGGGCGGGAGGCCCACGGGGCGCGTTATGTTTGGCCGGCCATGTTTTCCGACATCGCCGCGGAATATGATCGACGCTACGGATTGGATTCCGCGCATTTGGCGGCGATTTCGCGCAAGAATTTCGACAACGCCAAACGCAACGCCGACGCCCAGACCCGGCGTTGGACGTTCACCGAGGACAGCTTCTCCCGCCAGGACGACGAGGCCAATCCGGTCATCGAAGGCTGGATGCGGAAGAGCGATTGCGGGCAGGTGACCGACGGCGCCGCGATGATCGTTTTGGCGTCCGAACGCTTCACCCGCGCTTATGCCGAGGATCGGGATCTGGAATTGGCGGCCCTTCCGCGGATCAAGGGATGGGGACACGCCACGGCCCCGTTGCTCTTGGACGCCAAGCTTCAAGAGAGCCGGGAGACGGGCGGATACATGTTTCCATGGACGCGCAAGGCCATCACGGACGCCTACGCCCGCGCGGAGATCGCCGGTCCCGACGATCTCGACGCCATTGAAACCCATGATTGCTTTTCGGTCACCGAATATATGGCGATCGAGCATTTCGGCCTGACGGCGCCTGGCGAGGGTTGGAAAGCGGTGGAGG
>CAYPOX010000043.1:0-18867 GCA_964412525.1 uncultured Caulobacterales bacterium | reverse complement strand
CCGGACGAGGCGCGGCTGCGGGCTCAGGCGGGGGCGGAGGCGTTGCGGCGAAACTTTCGTCTCGACGAGGGCTATGGACGGCGCGCGTCGTCGACCGGCGCAGTGATCGACGCCTGCCGAGACCTTTACGATCACGCCTTCGTCATTTTTGCGTTCGCCTGGACATCGCGCGCGTTGAATGAGCCGGAATGGCTCGAAGAGGCGGAGTCGGTCTGGCGTGTTCTCGAGACTGCGATGGCGCACGACTCCGGCGGCTTCGTCGAGGCGCTCCCTTCCACCAACGCGGTCCGACGGCAGAATCCGCACATGCATCTTTTGGAAGCGTGCTTGACGGCTTGCGAGGCGGGAGACGACGGCCGCTGGCGCGCGCGTTCAGACTCTATCCTCCAACTGTTCCACAAGGCGTTTTTTCGTCCGGACGGCGGGCTGCGGGAACATTTCCGCGGGGATTGGGGCGCGGTTCATGGCGGCGCGTTGAGCCATCGCGAGCCGGGGCATCATTATGAGTGGGCGTGGCTTCTTTGGCGTGCGCGCGCCCTGTTGGACTGGGATGATCTCGGCGCAGGCGCCGCGCTCCATCGATTCGCCGAGCGCTTCGGCCGGGAGCCGGCCCGAGGCCTCGTTCTCGACCGCGTGACGCCTGCTGGGGCGCGGGCGGCGCGCACAGCGCGGCTGTGGCCGCAATGCGAATCCGCGCGCGCACGCGCGGCGGCGGGCGATCGCGAAGGCGCAGACGCCGACGCGGCGCGCATCCTCGTGCATTACTTGGATCGCGGCGCATGTGGCTGTTGGGCGGACTACGCCGCGGCGGACGGGCCGACACCCGCCCCGGCGCCCGCCCCGGCCAGTTCTCTCTACCACTTGGCGGGCGCGGTCGCCGCTCTTGAAGACGCCCGTTTGTCCCCGCTTTGTCCACGCTGAGCCGTCCCGCCTTATGCTGATCCGCGTGGTGGTTCATGAGGGATCGAAACGATGAGTTGGAGTCCACGCTGGTCTTTGCCGCTCTTGGTTGAGGGGCAAGCTCAAAAACATGTGACGGTGAATGAATCTCTGCTTCTGATGGACACCTTGGTGCACGCCGCAGCGGAATCCTCGACGCTGTCTCAGGAGCCGTCCTGGCCGCCGGACGGCGCATGCTATCTGTTGACGCCGGATCGCGCCGGCGCCGCATGGTCAGGTTTTCAAGAAGGATCCTTGGCCTGTTGGCGCGACGGCGCGTGGCGGGAGATTCGTCCGCAAGCCGGTCTGCAGGTTTGGATCAAGGACGAGCAGCAGTTTCGCGTTTATGACGGGACGCAGTGGATCGTCGTTTGACGCGAGGCGAGCGTCTTGGCGGGGTTGATGTGTCTGGCTGCGGGTTTAAGACCGGCGTTGGAATCGCTGACGGACGCAACCCCCATGGATGTAGAGCCCCTCGCCATACCGGACGTGAAACTCGTGCGGCCCAAGCGCCATGGGGACGCGCGCGGTTTCTTTTCGGAAGTCTATCGCGCGGACCGTTTTGAGGCCGCAGGTCTTAAGACGGACTGGGTGCAGGACAATCACTCGTTCTCCCAAGCGCGCGGCGTCGTCCGCGGTCTGCACTTCCAGGCGCCGCCCTATGGGCAGGCGAAACTCGTCCGGGTCGCCCGCGGCGCGGTGTTCGACGTGGCGGTCGATCTTCGCCGCGGTTCCCCGACCTATGGCCGTTGGGCGGGCGCCGAACTGAGCGCGGAGAATTGGACCCAGCTTTACGTTCCGGAGGGCTTCGCCCATGGCTTCTGCACGCTCGTCGAGAATACGGAGGTGCTCTACAAGGTGAGCGGGATTTACGCGCCGGACAGCGAAGGCGGACTGCGATGGAACGATCCCGTCCTCGGCATCGACTGGCCGATCGGACCGGACGAGGTGACGGTCTCGCCGCGCGACGCAGCTTGGGCTGATTTTACGGCGTTCGAGACGCCCTTTCATCCGTAGGAGCGCGGGCATGCGGTTCGGCACGAATGAAAGCGTGATCGTCACCGGCGGCGCGGGCTTCATCGGCTCGATGGTCGTCGAGGTCCTGATGACCGAGCGGGAATGCCGGGTCGTGGTCGTGGACAAGCTCACCTATGCCGGCGCTCGGTCGTCCTTAGAGGCCTATGACGGCGATCCGAGATTTCGTTTCGTCCAAGCGGACATCATTGATCGCGACGCCATGACTCAGCTCGTCGCCGACATCGCGCCCCGGGCGGTGCTGCACCTGGCTGCGGAAAGCCATGTGGACCGTTCGATCGACGGTCCTGGGGCGTTTGTGGAGACCAATGTGGTCGGCACGTTCGCCCTGCTGCAGGCGGCGCGCGCTTACTGGGACGCGCTTTCGGATCATGATCGCGCGGCGTTCCGCTTCGTGCATGTCTCGACCGACGAAGTGTTCGGCGCGCTTGCGCCGCAAGATCCGCCATTCTGCGAGACGACGCCTTACGATCCGCGTTCCCCCTATTCGGCGACGAAGGCCGCCTCGGATCACTTGGCGCGGGCGTGGATGCACACCTACGGACTTCCCGTCGTCGTCACCAATTGCACCAACAATTACGGTCCCCGGCAGTTCCCCGAGAAGCTCATCCCTCTGATGATCCTGAAGGCGGCGGCGGGCCGCGATCTGCCGGTCTATGGCCGCGGAGACAATGTGCGGGACTGGCTCCATGTGCGCGACCATGCTCGCGGCCTGATCGCGGCCGGTGAGCAAGGCGCGGCGGGCGAAACGTACTGTTTCGGCGGCGAGGCGGAACGCGCCAATCTGGCGGTGGTCGAGGCGATCTGCGATGCGCTGGACGCCTCGGCGCCGCCGCTCGCAAACGGTCGCTCGCGACGATCTCTCATCGGCTTCGTCTCCGACCGTCCGGGCCACGATTTCCGTTACGCCATGGACATCCAGCATGTGCGGCGCACGCTCGGCTGGGCGCCCTCCTGCACCTTCGAAGACGGATTGCGCGAGACGGTGCGTTGGTATCTCGACCATGATTCATGGTGGCGCCCTTTGGCGCAGAAACGTTATGCCGGCGAGCGGCTGGGACTTTCATCGTCGGCGGCGGCGTGACCCGCGTCTTGGTTTTGGGCGGCGGCGGGCAAGTAGGGCGCGCCTTGGCGCGGACCGCATGGCCGAAAGGATGGACGGTCGACGTGCGTTCGCGCGGCGCCTGGCCGGGCGGCGTCGATCTCACGGATGAAACGGCGCTTGCGCGTGCGCTTGAGGCCCCCGCGCCGGATGTCGTGGTGAATGCGGCCGCCTACACCGCCGTCGACAAGGCCGAGGACGAGCCGGATGCCGCCTATGCGGTCAACGCCGCCGCACCGGCTCGACTGGCCGCGCTTTGTCGCGAACAAGGGGCCGCCCTGATCCACATCTCTACGGACTACGTTTTTGACGGATCCGGTGCGAAGGCTTGGCGGGAGGATGATCCCATCGGGCCGCTCAACGTCTATGGGCGTTCCAAGGCGGAGGGCGAGGCCGGCGTGCGCGACGCCTTACGTCGCCATGCGATCTTGCGCACGAGTTGGGTCTATGATGCCGCGTCAAAGAACTTCCTGACGACGATGCTGCGTTTGGCCGGCGAGCGGGACCATCTCCGCATTGTGGACGATCAGATCGGAGCGCCGACGGCGGCGGCCGATTTGGCGGAGGCGATCGCAAAAATCGCGCCCGCCCTTTTGGGCGACGACGGGACCTATGGAACCTATCATGCGACGAATTCCGGCGAGACGAGTTGGGCGGGCTTCGCGGACGCGATCTTCGCCGAATTGGCGCGGCGAGGACGGGCGCGGCCGACCGTGGAGCGCATCGCCAGCGCCGACTGGCCAACGCCGGCGAAACGGCCCAAGAACTCGCGATTGGACGGCGCTCGGCTCCGCGAGACCTTTGCGCTTGGCTTGCGCGAATGGCGCGCCGCGATGGAGGATGTGATGAACGACGCCACGGGAGAGGCGCAATGAAGGGCGTGATTCTGGCCGGCGGATCGGGAACTCGGCTCTATCCGGCGACCTTGGCGGTCAACAAACAACTCCTGCCGGTCTACGACAAACCGATGATCTACTACCCGCTCAGCGTGTTGATGCAGGCGGGTCTGCGGGACGTTTTGGTGATCAGCCGCCCCGATGACCAACACCTCTACCGACATCTCCTCGCGGACGGCGCCGAGTGGGGCATGCGGATCGACTACGCGACCCAGGATGCGCCGCGCGGCATCGCCGAGGCGCTTTTGATCGCGCGCCGTTTCCTCGACGGCGGCCCCTGCATGCTGATTCTCGGCGACAACGTCTTTTTCGCCGAGGGGCTGTCCGAATTGGTGCGGTCGGCGGCCGACCTTTCGTCCGGCGCGCGGGTTTTTGTTTATGAAGTCGCCGATCCGGAGCGTTACGGCGTGGCGGAACTTGATCATGACGGCCGCGTCCTCTCGCTTGAGGAGAAGCCGACAAGGCCGAAGTCCCGTTGGGCGGTGACGGGTCTCTACGCCTATGACGGCGACGCGCCGGAGCATGCGGCGGCCCTGAAGCCATCCGGACGCGGGGAATTGGAGATTACGGATCTCAATCGCGTCTATTTGGATCGCGGGCGTCTGGACGCCGTGAAAATGGGTCGCGGATATGCTTGGCTGGATACGGGAACCCATGACGCCTTGCTGGAGGCGTCCGAATTCGTGCGGGCCATACAGCATCGGCAGAACCAGCTCGTGGCCTCTCCAGAGGAAATCGCCTGGCGCCATGGCTGGATCGGAGACGAATCCATGCGCAAGCTGGCGGAGCCGCTGGCGAAAACCGCCTATGGGCAGGCGCTGCTGGACGCGCTGCGCACCGGGCGGGAACCTTGATCTTAACGTCGCAGGAGGTCGCGCGCCGATGCCCCCTTTGATCGCACCTTTGTCGCCGGACGCCTCGCCTGAGGTCGCGGAGCTCGCCACATTCTTCAATGAAACGCTCGGCTTCTGTCCGAACAGCGTGTTGACCATGCAGCATCGGCCCGCAATCGCGGCGGCCTTCATCAATCTCAACAAGGCGGTGATGGACCCGTCTCGCGGCGTCGACAGTCAAATCAAACGCTTGATCGGCTATGTCGCGAGCGCCAAGGCGGGCTGTGACTATTGCCAAGCGCACACGCTTTTGGCGGCGTTGCGCTACGGCGTGCCCGACGAAAAATTCGCGGACATTTGGACGTTTGACACAAGCCCGCATTACTCCGAGGCGGAACGAGCGGCTTTGGCCTTCGCGCAGGCTGCGGCCGCCGTTCCCAATGCTGTGACGCCAGAAATCTCCGAACGACTTCGCGCATCGTGGGATGACGGCCAAGTGGTCGAGATTTTGGGCGTCGTTGCGTTGTTCGGCTATCTCAATCGCTGGAACGACTCCATGGCCACCACTCTGGAGGGACCCGCGCGCGAGGCAGGCGCGGCGCATCTTGGCGCGTGCGGCTGGACGCCAGGGAAACACGGCTGACCGATGGCCGGACCATCGATTTATGACGGGCTTTCCCAGCTTGGCGGCGTGTCCGGTCTTCCGGAGTCGCCAAACGCCGCAAAGCTTGAAAGCGTCCCGAATCCCCATCCGGACGTGGACTATCTCGTGCGGTTCACGGCGCCGGAATTCACGTCGCTGTGTCCGGTCACCGGACAACCGGATTTCGCCCATTTGGTGATCGACTACGCGCCGGGCGGACGCTTGGTCGAGAGCAAGTCGCTCAAGCTCTATCTCAGCGCTTTCCGCAACCATCCGGATTTTCACGAAGCGTGCACCGTGGCGATCGGAAAACGCGTCGCGGAGACCATCGACCCGAAATGGTTGCGCATTGGAGGGTACTGGTATCCGCGCGGCGGAATTCCGATCGACATCTTCTTTCAGACCGGGTCGCCGCCGGAAGGCCTATGGACGCCGGATCAGGGCGTGGCCCCCTATCGCGGTCGCGGGTGAACTCTAACCGTCTAGCCGCGTGACGATCGCATCAAGGGCGGGGCGAGCCCGTTCGTCCGACGGTTCCGTCGCCGTGCCCAAATAAATGAAGCCTGCGATGCGATCGTCGGGCGCGAGACCCAACGCGTCCTTCACAACCTCGTCATATGCCGGCCACTCGGTCAGCCATTGCGCGGCGAAACTCGCGGCGTGGGCGGCGATCAACAGGTTTTGGCACACCGCGCCCGCCGAGAGAATCTGCTCCCATTCGGGGATTTTGCGATGCGGCCGAGCTGTGGAGGCGACCGCCACCACCACGGGCGCGCGCTGAAAGCGCGCGGCTTCGGCCTCGCAATGCGCGGTGTCCATATCCGGCTCCAGCTCCGCTTTGCGACGCGCGGCGACCGCGCCGAGCCGTCCGCGCGCTTCGCCCTCAATCACGACGAATCGCCATGGCGTCAGCTTGCCGTGATCAGGGACCCGCGCCGCCAATCGCAGCAGCCCGTCGAGCGTTTCGCGGTTCGGCCCGGGCGAGGTCATGGAACGCACGCGGGTCGAGCGCCGCTGCGCCAACAAGGCGAGGGTCTCGGGTGACGGACGGGGCGACAACATGGCGTCGCCGTCGGGCGGTGTCGGAATCGCAGACAAGGGGCCCTCGTGGCTTTGATTGGACGGATCACGCTATAGGTGCCCGATGGACGCTGAAGATACCAATCCAAACGCGGAACGCCCGCCGTCCGGCAAACGGGCCTCGCGACGGGAAGCGACGCATCGCCGCATCTTGTCGGCGGCGGAGCGCCTCTTCGCCGAACAGGGCGAGTCCGGCCTGTCTATGCGGGCGTTGGCGGACGCCGTCGAACTCTCGCCCGCGGCTCTCTACAAGTACTTTCAATGCAAGGAGGAGCTCGTCGACGCCCTGCGCGACGCGTTCTTCGAGGGCTTTATCGAGCGGCTGGAGAGTTCGTTGGCTATGGACGATCCGCTCGCGGGTCTTCGATCCGGGCTGGCGGCTTACATTCACTGCGCATTGGAGCGGCCTTACCACTACCTTGCAGCCTTCGCGAGCGATGTGCGCGCCCACGCTCGGCACGGGATACCCGGGTCCGACAATCCGATGCTGAAAGGCACCGAACGGATGGAGGCGTACGAAATCCTCCACGCCAAGCTGGAGGTGGTCGCGAAATCCCGCGGCGTCGACGGCCTCGACTTTAAAGCCGCCGCCGACAGTCTTTGGGCATCCGTCCACGGCATGGCGATGATCCTCATCAATGTTGTGGAGGTGGGGGTCGACGCGCGCGATGCGATGATCCGCGAACACGTGAAATTCATCGTCAACGGGATTTTTCCGACCGCCCACGCTTGACCACGACGCGTCGGCAAACCATGTTCCGCGCAAGAGGTGAACAGCGTTCACTGTTTTGTCATGGAGCGAGGTCGTCATGGCGCATAAGGCATGGATCATCGGTGGAGGTGCGGTCGCGATAGCCGCCGCCGCGATGGTCGGGGCGGTTGCGCTCGCAGATACGCGCACCAGCGAGTCCGGTTCGTTGGAGGCGACGCCGGTCGCCGTGGAAACCGTGCGCTATGTGGACCGGTATGAGGTGCGTCGGGTTTACGCCGGTCGCGTTTCCGCCCGGCGCGAAGCCGCGGTCGGCTTTGACCAAGGCGGTCTGCTTGCGGTCGTCTTGGGTGACGAAGGCGACGTGGTCTCCCGCGACGCGCTTTTGGCGGCCCTCGACACCCGCCGGCTGACGGCGGTCCGTGATCAGGCGGACGGTCGGGTCGCCGCGGCGGAGGCCCGGTTCGAACTGTCCATCAAAACCCTCGAACGGCAGCGCGATTTGGCGCGCGCGGACAATGCGTCTCTCCAGCGTTTGGACGAGGCGGCGGCCGAACGCCGCTCTGCGGAGGCGGATTTGCAGTCCGCCAAAGCGGACTTGGCCGCCGCAGAAGCCGCCCTGGAGTTGGCGCAGATCCGCGCGCCTTTCGACGCCTGGATCGTTGAGCGTTTCGTTGACGAGGGGGCGGTCGTCCAGCCGGGCCAGGCCGTGCTGCGCCTGATTGAAACGGGGCCGGTGGAATTGCGGGTGGGCC
This sequence comes from uncultured Caulobacterales bacterium, assembly GCA_964412525.1. Taxonomy (GTDB): domain Bacteria; phylum Pseudomonadota; class Alphaproteobacteria; order Caulobacterales; family CAYPOX01; genus CAYPOX01. The sequence goes on along the minus strand of CAYPOX010000043.1, from coordinate 10,875 downwards.
TGCCGCCGCAATCGGCCGCGGTCTTGGAGTCGGACGCGCGTCTTGACGTGCAGGTCGATGACCAGGCGTGGCCCGCGCGGCTCACCCATCTCGTCGGCGAAATCGATCCAGCCACGCGCACCGCGCTCGCCATTTTTGAAATCGCCCCCGATGACGATGGGCGAACGCCGGAGCCCGGATCGGTGGGCCGTTTGGCCGTCGCGCGGACGATCAATGAGCGCGGCTTTTGGGCCCCGATGTCGGCGCTGGCGGAAGGGCAACGCGGCCTTTGGAGCCTTTTGGCGCTTGAGCCAACGGGCGACGGCGCGTTCGTCTTGAAACCGCGCCCGGTGGAAGTGCTTCATCTTGAAGAGACGCGGGTCTATCTCCGCGGCGCCGCTCAAGAGGGCGAACGATTCGTTCGCGGCGGCGTGGATCGTGTGGGGCCGGGGCAATCGGTTCGTCCGGCGGCCAGGCTCTCGGCGGAACGTACGTCGCAATGATCGCCTCATATTTTCTCCGCAATCCAAGGATCGCCCTTCTGGTCGTGGCGATGATCTTGGTGTCGAGCCTCGGGGCGCTGCTGTCCTTGTCACGGCTCGAAGACCCCGCGCTCACTCGGCGTTGGGGGACGGTGATCACCTTTTTCCCGGGGGCCGACGCCGAGCGCGTCGAGGCGCTCGTCACGGAGAAGATCGAGCGTCGTTTGCTGGAGGTCTCGGAGATCGGCGAGATCAAGTCTCGCTCCCGCGCCGGCGTGTCCTCTCTTGAGGTCGAAGTCGACGAAGACATTCCTCCGTCAAGGGTTCCCTCGGTCTGGTCGGAAATCCGCCAAAAAGTGGATCAAGCCGCCGTGGATTTGCCGGACGGCGCCGCCGCGCCCGAGACCACATGGCTGCGGACCGGCGCGTTGACCTATGTGGCGGGCGTCGCCTGGACCGGAGAGGAGGCGGCCCCGCATGGCCTCTTGGCGCGCTTGGCGGACGAACTCGAGGATCGCCTGCGAAATCTGCCCGACGTCGCGGAAACCTTCGTCTATGGGGCGGCGCAAGAGGAGATTCGCGTCAAATTCGATCCAGCCGCTTTAGCGGCGGTCGGCGTGACCCACCAAGAGGCCGCCCAAAGGCTGGCGGCGGCGGATCCGAAACTGCCCGCGGGTCTGCTGCGCGCGGAACAAGCCGACCTGCTGATCGACGTGTCCGGCGAGTTTCAAACGCTGGATCGTATCCGCACCCTGCCGTTGACCCGCACCGAAGACGGCCGATTTCTTGAGATCGGCGATCTGGCGGATGTCGAGCGCGGGTTTCGTGAGCCTCGCGGATCTGCGGCCATTTTGAACGGTCACGACGCGGTGTTGATCGGCGTTCGCATGGACCAGGATGCGCGTGTGGACGCCTGGATCACGCGTATTCGCGGGGAGGTCGACCTTTTTCGGGACTCGGTCGGCGGGGCCGTGACGGTCAGCCACGTCTTCGATCAAAGCGTCTACACCCAAGAGCGCCTTGGGGGCCTGTTAAATAACTTCGTCATGGCCGTCGTGTTGGTGGTGATCGTGCTCCTCGTGACGATGGGCGTGCGCTCCGCCGTCATCGTGGGAGCGTCCTTGCCGCTGACCGTGGCCTGCGTGCTCGCCGCGCTGGGCGTGTTGGGCGTGCCCTTCCATCAGATGTCGGTGACCGGTTTGATCATCGCCTTGGGGCTGATGATCGACAATCCGATCGTGGTGATCGACGAGTTCCGACACGATATCGCCCATGGCGCGGATCCGAAGACGGCGGTGCGTCGAACCGCGCGCCGGTTGGCCGGCCCCCTCGCCGCCTCGAGCATCACCACCGTATTCGCCTTCATCCCGATCGCGGCCTCGCCCGGGGCCGCCGGGGAGTTCATCGGCACGATGGGCCTGACCGTGATTCTGTCCATCATCGCGTCCTATTTGGTGGCGATGACGCTCACGAGCGCCATGGGCGGGTGGTTTCACGGCCGGCCGCGTCGTGCGGAGGCGCGGCGTACGTGGTGGCGCGATGGATTCAACCATCCCGCTATGACGACCGCCTATCGGCGCGCGCTCGGCTTTTTCGTCAATCGCCCCGTCTTCGGCGTCGGCGTGTCCTTCATCCTGCCGATCATCGGTTTCATCGGCGCGTCGACCCTGCCCATGCAGTTTTTTCCGCCGACGGAGCGGGACCAGTTTCAGGTCAAACTTGAATTGCCCCCCCAGGCCTCCATCCAGGAGACGTTGCGTTGGGTGGATCGCGCTGACGCGCTTTTGCGCGGGTATGACGACGTGACCGGCGCGTTCTGGGTGGTCGGAGACCGGACCCCCTCCGTCTATTATAACGTCCAATCTTCTGGTGAGGGCGTGCTGAACAAAGCGGCCGGTTTCGTGAACACCAAGGATGCGAAGGCCACGCGACGGCTTCTTGACGACCTCCAAGCCAAATTGATGGAGGCGTTTCCGGAAGGGCGGGCGCGCGCCATTCCCTATGAACAGGGTCCTCCGGTGGACGCGCCGGTCGAGGTTCGCATTTTCGGGCCGGACCTGGACACGCTGCGACGGCTCGGAGAAGACGTGCGCCTCCGGCTCGACCGCGTGCCCAGCGTCACCTATGCGGCGCCGCAATTGGTGGGCGGCGTGCCGAAAATCCGATTGGACACGGATGAAGAAGCGGCGCAGCTGGCGGGTTTCACCCTTGCGGGTTTGGCTCAAGAACTTGCGACCGCGCTTGAGGGCGGACTTGGCGGGTCCATTCTTGAAAACGTGCAGGAGCTTCCGGTGCGGGTGGTGTTCGCCACGGATGCGCGGAGCCGATTGGACAGCATCGCCGGCGCGCCCTTGCTTCCGGCTTCGGCATCGCGCGTGGGCGCGTTGGGCGCGCCGATCGAGGCCTTGTCCACCCTGACGCTCGTGCCGGAAATCGGCGAGATCGTGCGGATCGACGGTCGGCGGGTGAACCCGGTTTACGGATACCTGAGAGCGTTCGAACTGCCCGCCACTGCGACGGCGGAGTTCCGGGCGGTTTTGGCGGACGATCCGGTCGATCTGCCCGCCGGCTACCGGATCGAGTTCGCGGGCGAAGAGGCTGAGCGCGGCGCGGCGGTCGGCATGCTTTTGACCTTCGCGGCCCCGCTCATGGTGTTGATGCTAGGGGCCGTGGTTCTGACCTTCAACTCGTTCCAGCGGGCCGGCGTGATCTTGCTGACCGCGGTGTTGTCCGTCGGGCTCGCTTTGTTCGGCGTTCGTCTTTTTGGTTATCCGCTCGGTTTCACGGCCATTGTGGGCACGTTGGGGCTGGTGGGTTTGGCGATCAATGGCTCGATCGTCGTGCTGTCACTGCTTCGCGAGGACGAGGCGGCGCGGGAAGGCGATCGCGACGCCATCGTGCGCGTGGCCATGGGCTCGACGCGGCACATTCTCTCCACCACCTTGACCACGGTGGGCGGCTTCTTCCCACTGCTCCTCTTTGGCGGAACATTCTGGGGACCGCTCGCCACGGCGATCGCCGGCGGCGTGAGCGGCGCAGCCGTGCTGGCCTTGGTGATGACGCCGTCGCTCCATTCCGCCATGACCAAACGGCGAGCTTTGGCTGCGTGAGCGCGTTGCCCCCAGGCGACGGCGACCCTTGGACCGTCCGCGGCGTGCGCCGGATCTATGACAACCCTTGGATCCGCCTTGAAGAGCACGACGCACGACACGCCTCTGGCCGCGAGTCGCTCTATGGCGTGGTGCGCATGAAGAAGCGCGCCGTCGGCGCAATCCCGCTTTTTCATGACGGTCGTGTTCGCCTGGTCGGCCAGTGGCGCTTCCCGCTTGCCCGATACTCATGGGAGATCCCGGAAGGCGGCTCTGACGACGGCGAATCCCTGGAAGCGGCGGCGCGCCGTGAACTTGCGGAAGAAACCGGATTGACCGCGACGACACTCATTCCGCTCGCGAGAACCGATCTCTCCAATTCGGTGACGGATGAGTCGAGCCTTGTGTATCTGGCCTTCGGTCTGACGGAAGGGACCGCGCAGCCGGACGACGTCGAAACATTGCAGACCCACGACATGCGGTTCGGCGACGCGGTGGAGGCGATCGCACAAGCGCGCATTCGCGATTCGTTGACCCAGATCGCGCTTCTGATGGCGGAATCGATGGCGCGCCGCGGCGACTTGCCGCGCCCGATCATCGACGCACTGGCGCGCGGAGGAGCGGCGCTTTAAATCGTATACAGAGTCGTGCGCCGCATGGTCGGCCGGGCGAGAGACGGCGACGGAGGCGGCATGAGCGTCGCAGCATTCACTCAGCCAAGCGAAGACGATTGGGCTTTGCTTCGTGTCGAGGCGGCTTCGGCCGCCGCGCAGGAGCCTGCGCTCGCGAGCTATTTGAACGCCGCGATCCTCAATCACGTCCACTATGCGGACGCACTAAGCTATCATCTCGCGCATAAGCTTGGCGGCGGCGCCTTGGAGCCGATGCTCGCCCGCGAGGTGCTTTCCAAATCCTTCGCCGCGGACCCGCAGATCATTCACGCCGCCTTGGCGGACATGCGGGCGTTTTGCCAACGCGATCCCGCATGCATCAACCGGCTGCAACCCTTTTTGTATTTCAAAGGGTACCAAGCGCTTCAGGCGTATCGGGCGGCCCACCAGCTTTGGACGGAAGGACGGCGGACCCTCGCCTTCCATCTGCAGTCGCGCATGTCGGAATTGTTCGGCGTGGATATTCACCCTGCCGCGCGGATCGGCCGGGGCGTCTTCATCGATCATGCCCATGGCGTCGTGATTGGCGAGACGGCCGTGGTCGAGGATGACGTCTCGATCCTGCACGGCGTCACCCTCGGCGGGACGGGCAAGCAGCATGAAGACCGGCACCCGAAGGTGCGACGCGGCGTCTTGATCGGGGCGGGGGCCAAGATCTTAGGGAATATCGAAGTTGGGGAGGGCGCGCGCGTCGCGGCCGGCAGCGTCGTGTTGAAACCGGTGCCCGCCCATTGCACCGTGGCGGGGGTGCCGGCTCGCCGGGTCGGCTCGGCCGGCTGTGCGTCGCCGGCGGAAATGATGGACCAGCGGCTCGAATCGGCGTCTGCTGCGCCGAATGAGACCGAGTAAGGGAACCGAGCTATGACCGCCTCAGAAATTGCGCGGCTCCAGAAATATCTGTCGGAAAAATTCGGGCTGAAGGACGTCAGCGTGCGTGCTCGGCCCAAGAAAGACGATTCGGTCGAGGTTTTTCTGGGCGACGAGTTCATCGCGCTGATCTATCGCGACGAGGATGAGGGCGAGGTCTCCTACGCCTTTCAAATGTCGATCCTCGACATCGATCTTCCACTGGTCGCCGGTCTCAGTTGACGTCGTCGCGCAGGTCTTGGATCGCGCCGACATCGAAGCGCGCCGCGAGATCGCGCACGCCCGCCTCAACGCGCGCCCAATCCGCCAGCCGGTTCCGATGAAAGCGGTAACCTAGGCCCACCGCGTCGCTCCAGCGTGTCTGGCGGGTGCAAATCGGCTCCGGTCGACCGGGCCGAGCGCGATCGCACCTCAACACCACGAATTCTCCATTTTCGGTCTCGCCTGCGAAAACGTCTTGATCCGCCAAGGCGGCGCGCCGTTCGTCCACGTCGGCAAGAAGCGTGAAACGCATGAGGCCAGGCGCATCGTCCGTCGCCTCCGGTTGAAGAATCGGCTTGAGAGCGATCTCGAAAAGGGCCCGCTCGTCCATCGGTGCGGCGGTTTCGAAAAGGCGCCAACGGACCAGCGCCGTCGAGGCGTCGACGCCTGCGAAAATACGGCGCGGCGCGTCGCCATAGCCTTCGAAGTCCGGAAGCGCGGCATAGAGATGGACGGCGGCGCGCGCGCCCGACGCGCGATCGCGCGGATAGACCGTGAAATTTTCGGGGATGGCGAAGGCCCGGTCGCCGATACGCATGCGGTTGACGTCCTCGCGCGCGCTGGGCCGAGGCGTGTCGCCCGCCACATCCGCCAAGCGCGGGCCGAAATAGTAATAGGTCGTGCCCACCAATGCGATCGCCAGTCCCGCGATGAGAGGCGTGACGATCCTCCACAGCGGAACGCGTTGCGCCGCGTCGCCGTCGCTTGAGCGGTTCGTCATCGGCCGCGTCTCCTCATCGGGCCGCTTTAGCCCAAAGGGCGGCGCGATGGCGACCGCCTTAGAGGACGCTGAGCATGTCGGCCACCAAGGGGTGGCGCACCACGTCCGTGTCCTCCAGGCGGACCACGGAGACGTGCTCAAGCGGATCCAAACGGTCACCAGCTTCTTGCAGTCCGGACAGTCCCGGCAAGAGGTCGCTTTGCTGGGGGTCGCCGGTCATGACCATGGTGGAATGCCAGCCAAGGCGCGTGAGAAGCATTTTGATCTGCCCATAGGTGCAGTTTTGCGCCTCATCGACGACCACGAAGGCGTTGTTGAGGGTGCGGCCGCGCATGAATGCGACCGGCGCGATCTCAATGGCGCCTTCGCCGATGAGACGGCGCATGCGTTTTGCGGACAAGCGATCGGTGAGCGCGTCATAGAGAGGGCGCAGATAGGGAGAGAGTTTCTCTTCCATATCGCCGGGCAGAAACCCAAGCGACTCGCCAGCTTCGACGGCCGGGCGGGACAGGATGATTCGCCGAACTTCACCTGCGTCGAGCGCTTCGCCCGCCTCGGCGACCGCGAGATAGGTCTTGCCGGTGCCGGCCGGGCCGAGCGCAAGACCCAGATCCGACGTTTCGATCGCCGTGACGAGACGCTCCTGTCCCGGCGTACGAGGGCGCACGTTCTTCACATAGGCTTGATCGCGCTGGTCATTGTCGGCGAGCGGGTCCCAGCCTCGTTGCGGCTGGATCAAGGTCCGAACCGTTTCTGCGGCGTCGTGGGGCTCAAAATCGGCGGACTCGTCGCGTTGGACGCGGCGTCGCGGGCGCTTGGCCATACGGCTCTCCGTTGTGCGGGTGGCGGTTGGGGCGAGGCGTTTCGGGGGACGGAAAGGCTTGCGGCGCCTTGAACAGGCGCCGCGGACGATGCGATGCGCGGATAGGTCTCCGCCATGCCCCTCCTTAGAGCCGCGCGCGGCGGCGAATCACGAAACGCATCTGAAGCATACCGCGAAGACGCCGAGCTTCGTCCGCGCTAGGGTCAAATTCATCGAAAATTCATAAGAAAGGACAGGCGCCATGCCGATTTACGCCCTTGGAGACGTCCGACCGCACTTCCCGGATCCGAGCGAGTATTGGATTGCGCCGGACGCCCAGGTCATGGGCGACGTCCGATTGATGCGCGAAGCCAGCGTCTGGTTCGGCGCCGTGCTGCGCGGCGACAATGAACCGATCGTGATCGGGGAGCGCTCCAATGTTCAAGATCTCAGCGTGTTGCACACAGATCCTGGCGCGCCGCTTTTGATCGGCAAGGAGGTGACGATCGGACACCAGGCGATGCTCCATGGCTGCGTGGTCGGCGACCGCAGCTTGATCGGGATCGGCGCGACCGTCTTGAATCGTGCGAAGATTGGCGAGGAATGCCTCATCGGCGCTCATGCGCTCGTCACCGAGGGCAAGGAAATTCCCCCAAGATCCATGGTGCTCGGCGCGCCGGGCAAGGTTGTCCGGTCGCTCACCGATGAAGAGGTTGAGGGGTTGCGCCTGTCGGCCCATGTCTATGTCACGAATTGGCGTCGGTTCTCGCGGGATCTGACGCCAATGGCCGATCAATGAGCTGAAAAATGACCACAACGCCGACCACGCGCCGCCTTTCCATCCTTCGCGCCCGCCCATGAGCATAAATCCAGGCGGACGACCCGCCGGGGGCGAGAAGCTGTTCGGCTCAGTTCCGCCGATCGTGCTGTGGATGTGCGGCGCGATCGGGGCTTGTTTCATCGTTTTCACGACGTTGCCGCGCAATTTGAAGGCGGAAACGATCGCGCGTTTCGCCGTTTGGCCAAAGCGTTGGACCGAGTCCGGGGAAATGGCGTTGGAACGGCACGGGGCCGCGACGGGACCATTGGCGGACGCCGCGCCGCTCGTCACCCATGTGCTCCTGCACGCCAATTTCATGCATGTGGCCTTCAACTTGCTTTGGCTGCTCGTCTTTGGCGTTGTGGTCGCGCGGCGTGTGGGCGCGGATGATCCGGGTGAGCGCGTCCAGGGCGCATTGCGCCTTGTGCTGCTTTTCGTGGCGGCGGGCGCGGCCGGCGGTTTGGCGCATTTGGCGCTCAATTGGGGCGACTCGGCGCCGATGGTGGGGGCGTCCGGCGCGATCGCCGGCCTGATGGGCGCGACGTCCCGCTGCATTGGGCGTGCGCCTTGGGCCCCGCTTGCGGAGTTGAACGACCGGCGGGTGGTCGGGTTCGCGGTCGCTTGGATCCTCGTCAACGCCGCCTTCGCGTTCAGCGCATCATTCGCCGCCGGCCTCAGCGGCGGCGAAGTCAGTTGGGAGGCGCATTTGGGCGGATACGCCGCCGGCGTTCTGGCGTTTCCGCTTTTCGACCGTCCGCGGCGCCGCCCCTTCGCTTAGCGCGGCGCGGCCGGACCGCTGACAAGACCCGCGCGCGCCTCCGCAATGTGGGAGGCGTAAGCGTGGATGACGCCCTCCGAGGAATGCGGCGCGGCGAACGCCCCGTTCGCATCCAGCGCGATCACGGCGCCGTAGCCGCCCTTGGCGGCCATTTCGTCGATCACGGCGCGCGACGCGATCTCCACGTCTTCCTTCAACAAGCGCATGCGGTCGACGATGGCGTGCGCGGCGGCGTGTCGGATGAACCACTCGCCATGCCCCGTCGCGGACACGGCGCCGCCGCGATTGTCCGCATAGGTTCCTGCGCCGATGACAGGCACGTCGCCGAGGCGCCCGGGCACCTTGGCGTCGTATCCTCCGGTCGACGTGGCCGCCGCCAGATCGCCGCACCGGTCCAGAGCGACCGCGCCGACAGTGCCGTGAGGCTCGTCATTCGTCGCCTCCGCGCGGGTGAACCAATTTTCAGGGGCCGGCTCGGCGCCGAGCTCGCGCGCATAGGCTTCGCCCCGATCGCCGACCACGAAGACGTGGCGCGACTGCTCCATGACCAAACGCGCGGCGCCCACCGGGCTCTTCGTGTTGACGAAGGAGCCGACCGCGCCGGCGTTCAAATCGCGCCCGTCCATGATTGAGGCGTCATTCTCCACATAGCCCCGTTCGTTCACGATCGACGCACGTCCCGCATTATAGAGCGCAGAGGACTCCAGCGCTTCGACCGCGCGTTCGACCACGTCGATGGCGCGATCGCCGTCGGCTAGGGCGCCGCGCATGGCGTCGGCGGTGTCTTCGATGAAGAGAAGTTGGCGCTGGGTCGGTTCCGCGCCGTCATAGGCGCCGCCATGGAGGGCGACGGCATAGGCCGCGCGGGCGTCGCATTGTTCGTCTTGCGCGAGGGCCGGTCCGGCTGCGGCCAAGGCCGCGATCATGAGGAAGCGCATGACGCATTCTCCTTGTGAGGTGGGTCGGGGGGACACGATGGGGCTTGGCCACGGCGGTCGCAACCGAATGTCGATCAAGCCAGGATCTCCATCGCGTCTCGAATGAGCGGAATTTGGGCCTTCACCGCCTCATACCCGAGCGCGATCGACTCGTCCGCGCGGTCGAAATCAAGCAATGAGATGTGCCCGCAACGCGGCATGACGAGCACGTCTGGCGGATCGCCCGCAAGACGGGATCGGGAAAGGCGGTCCATCACGATGTTGAGCGCCGCCAACATCACCGTGCCCACGCCGGGCGCGGGCCGATCCGAAGCGCCGAACAATTGCCGCATCATCATCTTTCGCGGCGAAAGGCGTTCCGGCAGAAGATTGGATACGTCGTCCGTGACGTCGTCGAACTCTTCCTTTCGTCGGACCGCCGCTTTGCCGAATGCGTCCGCATGTAAGGAGATTGCGATCACGAGCCGCGCGCCGAGGGCGCGGCACACGGAGACGGGCACCGGATTGACCAGAGCCCCGTCGATCAGCCAGCGGCGGTGGATCTTCACCGGCGGGAAGACGCCCGGCAAAGCGTAGGACGCTTGGATCGCGTCGCTGAGCGATCCGTCTTGCACCCAGATTTCATGACCCGTCGCAAGTTCCGAAGTGACGGCGGCGAAACGGCCGGGCAATTCTTCGATGCGCGTGTCGCCCAAATGACGCTCGATGGTTTTCGCCAGGCGACGGCCGCCGATCATGCCGGCGCCGCCGAGGACGAGGTCGAAATAGCCGAGCATGCGCCGTCGATTGAGGCTCCGCGCCCATTCTTCGAGCGTTTGGAGATGGCCCGCCAAATAGGCGCCGCCGACCAGAGCGCCGACCGAGGTTCCGCAAATCACGTCCGGGTGCACGCCTTCTTCACGCAAGGCGTGCAGGGCCCCGAGATGGGCCCAACCGCGGGCGACCCCCCCGCCGAGCGCAAGGCCGATCCGGGGCCGTGTCGACGGCGTTTCATAGGGCGCGGCGTCCGCGGCGGTTTCGCCCAAAGCATGGCTCATGGCCAAGAGGATTGACCCCGCGCGGCGTCGTGACAAGGCGGGAGGCCGCGGAAAACCACGAAAACTGGACGCGAAAAAAATGTCGCCGAAGTGTCAAAAACACGTTTGACACGGTCGGGCGCCGGGCATATACAGCGCGCTCACCGACGGCGCGGACCTGACGGTCGGCCGCGGACGGGATCGTGTTCTCTGTCGATCCGGCTCTTTGACATTGTTGATTTCGGAAAGAGAAACGCGGGCGGCGGTCTTCCTGCGGAGCCGAAAGGCTCATGAAGATCGGCTGTTCGGCGTTTCGTCAACTCGTCCTCCTCAACGAGGAGGATGTTTGTGACGGAAACCCGTTGCGGTCGCCGATGCGACCGCAATGTTTCGAATGCTTTAGTCGATCGAACTCAACCTGAGAGTTTGATTCTGGCTCAGAGCGAACGCT
>CAYPOX010000042.1:0-18929 GCA_964412525.1 uncultured Caulobacterales bacterium | reverse complement strand
CTCCGCGAAATGATGTCGACGTCGATCGGTTCGCCAACGGAGGTGCGGATGATCGGCGCGAGATCCTCAATCATACGGCGCGGAGAGAAAGGCCGCATCTCAAGGGCTTGTCGCCGGGCGAAGGTGAGCAGTTGGCGGGTGAGGCGCTTGCCGCGCTCGACCGATTGCACGAGTCCGCCGGCGATCTTTCGGCTCCGCTCGGGATCATCGGAGGCCGCGATCATCTCCAAATTGAGTTGGAGAACCGCGAGAATGTTGTTGAAGTCATGGGCCACGCCGCCGGTCAAGCGTCCAATCGCCTCCAACTTCTGGGCGTGGGCGAGTTCTTGCTGATAGCGCCGGATCTCGCGAAGATCGCGGATGATGGCGACGATCAAGCGTGTGCTTTTTAGAACCAGCACCCGCCCGATCATTTGCACCGGAAACTCCGATCCGTCTTTCGCGCGGGCGACGCGTTCCATGGTCACCGTCTCCGCTTCATTGCGCCTCAACCGCGTGCGAAGATGCTGATCGCCCTTTTCGTCTGAGACGGTGACGAAAAAATCCATGACGCGGCTTGCGAGTACGGTTTCGCGTTGATGTCCCGTCATGGTGCAGAACGCGGTGTTCGCATCATCGATGCGACCCTCGAAGTCGAACACCACGACGCCTTCGGACAGCGTGTCGAGGATGGTGCGCAGGCGGGTCGCTTGCGTGGTTCGATTGGCGATCGCCTCGCGCAGTTCGCGCTGCTCATCGGCGCGCGCTTTCACCAACTGCAAAGCGAAGCCTGTGAGCAGAGTCGCTCCGGTGTTGATCACGATCAGGGTGGGCGTGGTCAGGGAGAAAAGGAGCGGCGCAATCTTGGACGGCTCCAACACGAGCAAAGCCGGCGTGATCGCGAGCGAGGAGGAGAAGCCGATCGGCAGCAGCACCGACCATGTCAACTTCCAACCTCGCCACCTTATCAAGACGCCGACAAACAGTCCAAAAGCGGCGTAGAAGATCATGCTGAGCGTGCCGAGCATGTCATAGGGGCCGCCGACGATCGCATAACGGGCGAGAGACGCCATCGATGCGGCGATGAGCGTGGCGATCGGTCCGAAGTAGATGCCGGCGGCGATCAACGGGCCTGCACGCAAATCCATGATCGCGCCGCCGGGCAATTCGATCGGGTTGAGAAGCGAAATCGTGACGATCGTTCCGAGAAGAAGGCCGGCGACGGAGTCCGATCTTCGCGCGCCGTCAAAAATGTTCATGGCCGAGGCCGAGATCGAAAAGATCACGAAGACCAGCGAAACGATTCCAAGATGGAAAATGATGTCGACGATGATCGTCATGCGTCGTCGTGCCCCGTCATCCCCGATGCGTTTGGGCCGGCGCAAACATATGCGCCGCTGCTCCGCGCGGTTGAATATAGCGCGCCGCCGTCAAAGGTGGATGTGCGGACCGGCGCGTTTGCGGACTCAATGGGGAGCGCGCTGCGACCGTCGACGCTTTGGTTGGGCGTGGGGCGCTTACAAAATGCGTGGCGCGACGCGCAACCATGCGTCCGAGAGTGCGCCGCCGCCTTCCATGCCGCCGAGGCGTCAAAACGATTTATAAGGATACATTATGATACAAAATGATATTTAAGAGTAACGGAATCGCTTTGCATCGAACACGCTGGACTGTAGTTTCCACTGTTAATTTTCTGCATTTGAATGAAATCTGCGCAAACTTGAGAAGGTCTTTGCGCTTTAAAGTCACGACGGCGGGCGTTTACGATTTTTCCGTAGCGCAACCGCGCACCGTCACGTATACTGAAGTTTAACTGAGTTGTGCGCGTCGCTGGATGGTGCACGGAAAGTCGGCAGGGCTGCAACGCGCGGTTCGGATCGCGTTGCGCGGGGGAAATGTAGAGATGAGCGGCGATCAGGAAAGCACGTTCTTCATCGAACGCTTGAGCAACATCGCTGGTTTTTTAGGAGCCGGCATCGAATCGCAAATCGCCGCAGCGCTGGAGCCAGGTCGCTTTGAGGCTTTGATGGCGGGCGAAAAACCCACTCAGGCGGACTTGGTGACGCTGGCGCAAGTCTGCGATTTGCCGCTGTCCACCATGTTTGTCTTAGACCAACCTGCTGACGCGATATTCGAACTGTTCGTATCCGAGATAAGATATGTCGCGCGACGCCTGCCCGAGGACGTGAAAGCCGAGGCGGCCTCCGCCTTGTTGGATATCTCCTACGCCATGCGTGACTACATGACGCGACAGCATCAGCGCGTCGCGGAGGAACGGCCGGCTCTGCGGCTCGTCAAAAGCGATATGCGAGAAATTCCGACGGATGACGCGTCGGTGACCGCAAAAAGCGCATCGAACGACGTTTAATCTACGGTTCAACCCGCGCGCACTTTGTCGCCAAGCGGACGGTGCGTCGGCGCTGCGCATCATGGCATCCGCAATTTCAGACATTTCCTTTGCGCAAAATCCCTATATAATGCGTTCGACGAAGCTAGACGGACGCTAAACGCATGAAGAGGATCGCCATCATCGCCAGCCGCTCGGATGCGGCGTCTGCGCGTCGACTGGCGTCTGCGTTGAAGGCCGCTTTGGCGGAACGCGGTCCCGCGCCGCCGACGGTCACGATCTGGAATCGACACGCACAAAGCGACGCCATGTCCTTTGAAGGCGATTTGTCGGACGTGACGCGGATCGACCGGGTCGTGGTTTTGGCGACTCCGAATTCGGCGAAGTCCCTTCGGGTGAACGGCGAGATCCGCCGCTTCCTTTCCTGCCATGAACACGCGGATTTCGTGGTCGCGCTTTGGCGCGGCGCTCCCTTCGCATCGGGCGGAAAGGCGGAGTGCGTCCCCGAGGCGCTTCGTGATGATGCAGGCGGTCCCTCAACTTTGGAAATGGTCGATTTGCGTCCCAATGGTCGCCATGTGGCGGAGCGGATCGACGCCTTGATCGCGGCCGTCACATCCCAACGGCATGAAGGCGACGCAGCGTTTTTGCATTCTGACGCCTCGCGGCGCGACCGTTCTCGTCATCCGCCGATCTCTGCGGATAGACCGGGTCGGCGCAGCCAGCGTCCCTCACCCCGCCGTTGGGCCGCGTCGGCGGTGGTGGCCGTCGGGATCGTGTCCGGCATGTTCGTGTTTTGGCGGCAACAAGCCTCAAGCCCCTATCTGGCGGCGGATCCGGCTGGGGCCGTGCTCGCCCAGGCGCTTCGCGTCGCGGAGGACAATGCGCCGACGCGGGAGTATTTGTCAGCGGCGCTCGACGGGGCGTTGCAGGAAGTTGACGCCACGCCGCCTGGCGCCCTGTCGTCGGTCGCGTTGAAAGCGCGCGCGGAGGCTCTGCATGGGCTTGGACGTCGCGCGCTCAATATCGGCATGAACCAAAGGTCCGGGCGCGCTTTCCGCGCCGCCTACGCCGCCACCGAGGCGGCGATGACGCGCGCTCCGGATGATCCTCCGACCGTTCACGTCCATGCGTTGAGCGCCTTTTATGTCGGCAACCATGCATGGCGGACGGCCCAGCTCGACGTGCATGGGCGCTTTCACCAGGAGTTTTTTGACCTCGCCGAACGACTGACGCAGTTGGAGCCCGGCAATCCGCTCTGGACGGCGGAGCTGGCCCATGCGCACGTCAATCTGGGCGTGCACGCCCAAGAGCGCCATCGTCTTGACGAGGCGATCGCGTATTTTGAGACGGCGATCGATCGGCTCGAGCCGCTCACCGCGGAGGGCCATGTCCGTCCGAAGGATTTGGGCAATGCGCTTGGGTTTTACGCGACGACGCTGGACAGCCTCGGCGCGTTCGATCGGGCGGTCGCCGCCCGTTGGCGTCAGCAAGCATTGTATCGACGCGCGCTGGCTGAGAAGCCAGGATCGAGGCTCTATGCGCGTTCTCTGACCAAGTCGAATTTGGAGCTCGCAGGGCTCCTTCTCCAACGCGGCGATGCGAACTCCGCCCGCGCGGCCTTGGAGGAGGCGGAACGCTTGATCACGCCTCTGGTGGAGTTCGACCCGGACAATCGCCGTTATCTAAGGCTCCACGTGGCGGTCGGGTTTGAACGTGCGGCTTTGGCGATCGCCGAAGGTCGCCTCCCGACGGCGCGTCTTTTGCTGAATGCAGCTGGGCGGATGCGCGACTCGCTTGTGGCGGCGGGCGGCGAAGACGATCGTCTGATCAGCACCGCGCAATACGCCATCCTTTCGGCGCGCCTCGCCTTGATGATCGGCGCCCCGCATGAGGCGCGCTTCGAGGCCTTTCGCGCCGCGACCGCAACCGAAGCGGCCGTCAAGGAAAATGGTTGGGAGCGGGCGCGCTTGGGCGCCGCCGAAGCGCATTTCATTTTGGGCGAGGCCCAGATCGCTGCGGGCTTTGTGGCGGAGGCCGACGACGCATTTCGTCGGGCCATGGCGTATCTCGCGGAGTCACGAGGCTCTGCGATGGAGATCGCCGCGCTTCAAGCGCGAATTGAGTGGCGTCTCGGAGCCCAGCAGGTCGCGGTGACCCAAGCGCAGAGCCTGCGCGCGCGCGGTTACCGCGAACCGGTTTTCGAGCGTTTCTGGACCGAGGTCGAAGCCGATGTGGCGCAGTTGGGCGCGGGTCGGTGACGTAAGGCGAACCAGCATCAATGGCGATTGGAGGGCGAAATGCTGATTGAGCGCATGTATGACATTCTTAATGACGACAAGGCCATGGACGTCCGGCACATCCCCGTCCAGGTGGCGCCCATGACGAAGGCGGAAGGCGACGGATCCCAACTCGTCGAGGGTTGGCATGCTTGGGCGGGACGGCTCACCGGCGATCTGAACCCCTATTTTCCGACGCGTTTCGTGTTCGTCTCCGTCACGCCGGATTGGGCGTTCGCCGAGTTCCCATGTGGCGGCGAGACGCATCCCGGGATCGCCGTGTTCCCGAAAGCGCCTGCCGGCGCGCATGTCTGCAAGTTTGAGAACTCGGACAAGACCGTCATCAGCTTCACGACCAAAATGAAGCAGAACACGAGCTATCACTACCAACTCGTATTGTGGAACGCGAAGCTCCAGCGTTACGCGGTCGTCGATCCGTCCAATGACGAAGACGACCAAGACGGCGGCCGCAATTAAGGCGGTTCCGTTTCGCGCTAGTGTTCGCCGCGCGGGTGTCTCCGCGCGGCGGCCAGCCGCGCCCGGCGCAAGAGCCACCAAACGGCGCCGATGATGAATGGCGCGAGGAGACCCGTGGTCACCTCCGCGTCCTCCACCATATGCGCATGAACCGCCGCTTCGGCGACGTAATGGGTGAGGCCGACGGCGTAATAGCTGATCGCCACGACCGATAAGCCCTCAACCGTCTGTTGAAGGCGAAGCTGCATCATGGCGCGCGTGTTCATCGCTTTGAGGAGATTGGCGTTCTGCTCTTCAAGGGCGACGTCCACCCGAGTGCGCAGCAACGAACTTGCGCGGCCGATCCGGGCGATCACGCTATCCATGCGCTCCGCCGTCGCCCGGCAAGTTTTCATGGCGGGCGCCAGACGGCGATTCAGGAAATCGGCGATGGTGGGCTGCGTCCAATGGGCATGTTCGTCCAGCCGGGCGAGTCGCGCCAGCACGATGTCGTCATAGGCCGCCGCGGCCGCGAAGCGGTAGCTGGTGCGCGCGGCCAAGCGTTCGGCCTCCGCGGAAATGCCTGTAATGTCGGCCAAAAGAGCCCGCTCTTCTTCCGGTTGGCGGGTCTCCGCGATGCCCGAAGCCGCATCGCTCAACCGCGCCTCCAAGCGCGACAGCTCCGCCTGGGTCTCCCGCGCGACGGGAAAGGCGAGCAACGCCATCATTCGATAGGTGTCGATTTCGAGCAGTCTTTGGACAAGCCGGCCGCATTGGTCCGCATCCATCCCGTAATCCGCCACGAGAAAACGCGTGAATCCGTGGCCGTCCAGCCGAAAATCCGTGAATACGGCCGCAGCGCCGCCTTCCACCGTGGCGGCGGCGAAGTCGGAGACGCCGAAGGTGGTCTCCACCATGCGCTTGGACACTTCTGCGCCGCGTTGGTCACGCACGGCGAGTCGCGTCGCCACCATCACGTCGCCGGGAAGCTTTGACAGCCACTCCGTCGGCGCGGGCGCTTCGGCGCCTTCGCTGAAGGGATCGTCAAACGCGCCGGAACGCAGGAACGTATACTTCGAAAACTCCGTGTGGCGCTCCCATTTCAAGCGAAACGCGCCGCAATCCGCCAAATGATGGTCCGCGTCCTCGGCCGGCTCTTGCGCCTGGCGCCGTCGGCACAGTTCACGCAAATGGGCGATCTCGTCGCCTCCCTTTCGCTCTCCGGTCAGCACGGCGAAATTGGTGACCAGCAGGGGGGAGGACATGGGCGTCGACGGGCGCGCATGGACTTCATTGTTCAATCGCTCGCGAAGCGCGTGTTGCGGAATGGTGAGAGGCACTCGTCGGTTGTTCCTTTCGCAGCGACGCGGCGCTGGCCGTCCGATGGACTCATAGCATCGGTTTTCCGGCGCTGAGAATGGAGGCCTCGACTGTCAGGTCGACTTGACGCCACGCTTGAACATCGGGGCTTAGGGCGTAAGCATGGGATCCGGTCACAGTCGGCGTCGGGGTGAGCAATGGCGTATCAAGCATCCAACGGGCGGGCGCGTCCATGAAAGCGGCCTTTCCGTTCACCGCGATTGTCGGCCAGGACGAGATGAAGCAGGCGCTTCTGATGGTCGCGGTCGACCCGCTGATTGGCGGCGTGTTGATATTTGGGGACCGCGGAACGGGCAAGTCGACCGCGGTGCGCGGCTTGGCGTCGCTGTTGCCGAAAATGCAGGTGGTCGCCGATTGCCCCTATGCCTGCGCGCCGGACGTGGCGGCGGGCCTTTGCCCGATCTGCATCGAAAAGCCGGATCGGAGCGCGCGCAAGATCCGCCAGACGCCTGCTCCGGTGGTCGATCTGCCGCTCGGCGCCACCGAGGACCGCGTCGTCGGCGCATTGGATTTGGAACGCGCTTTGGCGAAGGGAGAAAAGGCCTTCCAACCGGGCTTGCTGGCGCGCGCCCATCGCGGCTTTCTCTACATCGACGAGGTCAACCTGCTGGAAGATCACCTCGTGGACGTGCTTTTGGATGTGGCGGCGTCCGGGGAGAATGTGGTCGAACGGGAGGGCCTTAGCGTCCGCCACCCGGCCAAATTCGTGCTGGTGGGATCCGGCAATCCCGAAGAAGGCGAGCTGCGTCCCCAGCTTCTCGATCGCTTTGGTCTGTCCGTGGACGTGAAGACGCCGACGGATCTCGCCCAACGCAGCGAGGTGGTGAGACGGCGCGACGCCTATGAACGTGACCCGGGCGCGTTTGCGGAGAAATGGAAGCGCAAAGACGCTCAAATTCGGCGGCAAATCGACAAGGCGCGGACGCGGATCGAGGACGTTTCGGTGCCGGACGGCATTTTGGAACGCGCCGCGAAGCTCTGCATTGAGCTCGGCGCGGACGGGCTGCGCGGCGAGCTCACGCTCATGCGCGCCGCACGCGCTTTGGCGGCGCTCGAAGCCGCGGAGACGGTCGACGCCTCCCATCTACGCCGGGTGGCGGCGTCGGCCTTGCGCCATCGATTGCGGCGCAACCCGTTGGACGACGCAGACGCCGGCGTGAGGGTCGGGCGCGCGGTGGAGGCGATGCTGGCCGCATGACCATTGTCCCGGAGCCCGCCGCGCCGGAGTTTGATTCCTTGGCGATTTGGGCGCGCGCATGCATGGCCGCTCGACTTTTTGCAGTCGATCCCCATGGACTTGGCGGCGTTTGGCTTCAAGCTGGCCCAGGACCGGTGCGTGACGCTTGGCTCGCCGCCTTGCGCGCATTGTTGCCTGAGACCGCGCCGGTGCGTCGTTTGCCGACCCACGCCACGGATGACCGCTTGATCGGCGGACTTGATCTTGCCGCGACGTTGAGTGCGGGGCGGCCGATCGCCGATCGCGGCCTGCTGGCCGAGGTCGACGGCGGCGTGCTTTTGGCGGCCATGGCTGAGCGGTTGAGTTCGTTCTCCGCCGCCCGCGTCGCCGCCGCGCTTGACGCGGGGCAGGTGGCGTTGGAGCGCGACGGTTTGGGGCTCCGCAATTCTGCGCGTTTCGGGATCGTTTTGCTGGATGAAGGGCGGGGCGAGGACGAACGGCCCCCGACGGCGCTTGTGGATCGCACAGCCTTCCATGTGGATCTCGACTTGGTCTCGGTTCGTGATCTCCGCGCCATGGAAGAGAACGACGCGCCGAATCGGCGCGAGTCGGCGGCGGCGCGCGCATGTCTGGCCGAGACGACCTATGGCGACGAGATTTTGGACGGAATCTGCGCGACGGCCGAAGCTCTGGGCGTGGACTCCGTGCGGGCCGCGCATTTCGCGTTGCGCGCCGCTTGCGTCGCGGCGGCGATGGACGGACGCACCTATGTGACGGATGACGACGCGGCCTTGGCGGTCGGATTGGTGCTGGCGCCGCGGGCGACGCGTTTGCCGCCGCCGCCGGACACGGAGCCGAGCGCGCCTGAGGAGACCGAGTCGCCCGAGCCGCCTCCGGCGTCGAATGAGAATCATCCGCAGGCGGAGCAAAATGACTCGAACGCCGATGAGACGCCGAAGCCCATGAGTTCGGAGGATCTACAGGATTTGATGATCGCGGCGGCGCAAGCCGCGATTCCGGACCAATTGCTGGCACAACTCATGGCGGGCGGCGCGCGGGCCCGCGTCTCTCGCGGCGGAGCCGGCAAATCCGGGGCTTTGGAGAAGGGCGGCGCGCGTGGCCGCCAAGTGGGCGTGACGCGGGGCGATCCGCGGCGCGGGGGCCGGCTTGACGTGATCGCCACCCTGCGCACAGCGGCCCCATGGCAACGGATCCGGCGCGCCCAGCGCGGGGAGGACGCGGCGCGACTGGACGTCCGCAAGGATGATTTTCATATCGCGCGGATCAAACGACGTCGGGAATCCGCCACGATTTTTGTGGTCGACGCCTCCGGATCCCACGCCCTTAACCGTATGGCGGAAGCCAAGGGCGCGATCGAACTCTTGCTCGCCGATTGTTATGCGCGCCGGGATGATGTCGCCTTGATCGCGTTTCGAGGCTCCTCCGCTGAAGTGCTTCTCCCGCCCACGCGCTCCCTGGTGCGCGCCAAACGCAGCTTGTCCGGCTTGCCAGGCGGCGGCGGCACGCCCCTCTACGCCGGCGTGATGGCGGCGCGTGATCTCGCCGACGGGCTCGCCGCGAAGGGCCGTACGCCCACGCTGGTGTTTCTCACCGACGGACGGGCGAATATCGGGCGCGACGGCGTCGCCGGTCGGGCGCAGGCGGAGGAGGACGCGCTGACGTGCGCGCGCGATATACAAGTCGCGCGACACGCCGCCCTGGTGCTCGACACGTCGCCGCGCCCCGACCCGAAGGCGCGCCGACTGGCGGAGGCCATGGGCGCGCGTTACCAACCCTTGCCCTTCGCCGACGCGGCGCGATTGTCCGAGACGGTGAAGGCGGCGACTGCGTAGAAAGGACCTGCAGCATGCGCATCGGCACGCGATCGAGCGTGATGGCCCTCGCTCAAACGGAAGAGGTGGCGCGCCAGGTCGAGGCCGCGTGCCCGGAGGTTCGCGTGGAGATCGTCCGCTTCCAGCCGACGGGCGACCGAGACCAAGTCAGCAAGCTCGATCGCCATGGCGGCAAAGGCGGCGCGTTTGTCGGCGAGATACGAGACGCAATGCGTCGCGGCGATCTGGAAGGCGCGATGCACTCCCTAAAAGACATGCCGGGCGATGAAGAGGCTCCGGGCCTCACGGTGGCCGCGCTGATGGAGCGCGATCCGCCAGGAGACGTCCTGGCGCTCCGGCCAGGATTGACCCTCGCGGCGTTTCAGGAATGCAAGGGGGCGGGATATCGCATCGGCACCAACGCCGTGCGTCGCGCTGCGTATCTGCGCCGCCTCTTTCCGGACGCGGAGGTCATCCACTTTCGCGGGGCCGCGGACACGCGCTTACGCAAGCTCGATGAGGGCGTTGGGCAAAAACTGCCGGACGGCTCGGAAACTCCGCCCGCGGACGCGCTGGTCATGGCGCAATCCGGTCTGGCGCGCGTCGGTCACGCCGACCGAATCGCCTATGTGTTTCCTCCGCAAGAGATGTTGCCTGCGGTCGGACAGGGTGTGGTCGCCGTCGAATGCGCGACGTCGGATTGGGAGACCCGCGCGCGTCTGAGCCGGATCGACCATGGCGACACAAGGCTCTGCGCGACGGCGGAGCGCGAAGTGCTTTGGATCCTCAACGGCCATTGCAACTCCCCGATCGCCGGCCACGCGGAACTGGAGGGTGATCGCCTGCGTTTGCGGGCCGCCGTGATCGCCGAAGACGGCGGACGGATCGTGGAGTCGGTTCGGGACGGACCGGCTGAAAGACCTCGGGAGATCGGGCGCGCCGTCGGCCTCGACCTGTTGCAGAAGGGCGCCGCCGCGATCATCGAGGCGACGCGTCCGCCCAATGGCTGAGCCCGGGACGAGCGCATGTTTTACCTGAACGATCGACCGATTTGGGAGGAGGAGGGGCGCGACTGGCCGCATCGCCACGCCAGCCGGTTCGTCGAGACCGAAACCGCGCGATGGCATGTGCTCGACATGGGAACGGGCCCGACGCTTCTCTTGGTCCACGGTACGGGCGCTGCAAACCACTCGTTTCGCGCCGTCGCTGATCGTCTGTCGAAGCGTTTCCGCGTTCTGGCCCCGGACCTCTTGGGGCACGGCTTCACGGCGCCGCGGGATTTTGTGCAGCTCTCATTGCCCAATGTCGCCAAGGCGTTGGGCGATTTGATCGACGCGCTGGACGTGAAGCCGGCGATTGCGGTCGGGCACTCGGCGGGCGCGGCGATTTTGACCCGCATGGTCCTGGACGGGCGCATCACGCCGAAGGCGCTTGTGAGCCTCAATGGCGCGTTTTTGCCGTTCAAGGGCTTTGCCGGCCAGATTTTTCCCTCCATGGCCCGCATGCTGTTTCTCAACCCATTGGCCCCGCGCGCCTTCGCCTGGCGTGCGGGCGATCGCGGGTCCGTCGAGCGTTTGATCAAGAGCACCGGGTCGGAGATCGATGCGCATGGGGTGGAGCTTTACGCGCGCTTGCTTCGACGCGCGGGGCATGTGGCCGGCGCTCTCGGCATGATGGCGCATTGGGACTTGGAGCCGTTGATTCGGGATGTGCCGAACTTGAAAACGCCCCTGATCCTCTATGCTTCGGAGGGGGATCGCGCGGTACCGGTCGACGCCGCGTTCGAGATGCAACGTCGTTTTTCGGGTGTCGAGGTCGTGCGCGCGCCGGATTTGGGGCACCTCGCACACGAGGAGTCGCCGGAGGAGGCGGCCGACCTCATCGAGAGGGTTGCGGACGCTCACGGCGTTGCGGGTTGATGTCCTTTCCCCACGGCCCCTTTATTCTCTGACAGAACGCCGCATATCCTGCACCACACGGGGCGCGACGGGGGACGGCGGCGCCGTTCGCGTTGCGGGCACACCAGACCAAGAAAGCCAGAACATGACGAAGAGTATCAAGCCGACGGTCGGCGCAGACGCGAAGGGGCGCGTCGGATGACGGACGTAGTGATGCGCGTCGTCGCGGTGCGGCCGACGGATGAAAACGACCCGCGCGCCGCGCTGACGCCGGACGCGGTCAAACGCCTGATCGACCTTGGCTTCGCCGTGACGGTCGAAGCAGGGATCGGCGTCGCCTTCGGGGCGCCCGATCAGCACTATCAGAATGCGGGCGCCGCGGTCGCCGGCGATCGCAAGGCCGCCTTGCACGCGGCGGATTTGCTCGCCGCGGTCGCGCCTTTGCCGGAGAAAGAGCGCGGACTTCTGAAAGCCGGTTCTTTGTATGTGGGCTTTGTCGAGCCCTTGCTCGATCCTGCCATCAAACAGTCTTTCGCCGACCAGAAGGTCGACGTCGTGGCGATGGAGATGGTGCCGCGCACCTCCTACGCCCAGAAGATGGACGCGTTGTCGAGCCAGGCGAGCCTCGCCGGTTATCAGGCGACCATCGAAGCGGCGCATAAATTGGGCAAAGCGCTTCCCATGATGACGACCGCCGCAGGCACGATCCGGCCGGCGCGCGTTTTCGTGCTCGGGGCTGGCGTCGCAGGCCTCCAGGCGATCGCGACGGCGCGCCGGCTTGGCGCTCAGGTTTCCGGCTTTGACACGCGGGCGGCGGCCATGGAGCAGATCGCGTCGCTGGGTGCGAAGCCGGTCGTCTTGGACCTTGGTCCAGCCGAGGAAACGAAGCACGGCTACGCCAAGGGTCTGACCGACGACCAAATCGCGGAGCAACGCCGGCAGATCGCGAAGATCGCGGCGGAAAGCGACATCGTCATCACCGCCGCCCAGGTGTTCGGGCGGAAGGCGCCGATCCTACTCACCAAGGAAATGGTGGCCGGCATGGAGCCGGGCTCGGTCGTCGTGGACCTCGCCGCGGCGACCGGCGGCAATGTGGACGGCGTCGTGCCGGATGCGGAGATCTTCACCGACAACGGGGTGTTGATCTTAGGTCACCGTCAGTTTTCCGGCCGCGTCGCCGGTGATGCGAGTCGGATGTACGCCAGCAATCTGACCCACTTGCTCGATCACATGTGGGACAAGGAGGCGAAACGCCTCCAGCTCGATCCGAATGAAGATGAAATCGTCGACAACGTCCTCGTGGCGAAGGACGGCGTGGTGCGAGAAAGCGGTTCGGCTGCAAAAGCCAAAGCCGCTGAGGCGGAAAAGGGAGCGGCCTGATGTTGTGGGCTCTTGTGTTTTTCTTGGCGGTGGCGCTCGGACTGGAGTTGATCACCAAGGTGCCGTCGCAGCTGCACACGCCGCTGATGTCCGGCGCGAACGCGATTTCCGGCGTCACCCTGATCGGCGCTTTGGCGGCGGTGGGGTCCGACGGCGGGATCGCGTCGATTCTGGCCGCGGCGGCCGCCATATTTGCGGCGATCAACGTGGTCGGCGGCTATGCGGTGACGGACCGTATGATGCGGATGTTCGGCGCGAGCGCGAAAGGGGGCCGCGATGATCGATGATCTTCAGAGCGGCGCCTATGTCGTCGCGACGATTCTCTTCATCATTGGGTTGAAATTTCTCGGGCAGGCCAAAACCGCCCGCCTCGGCAATCTGATCTCCGCCGGCGGCATGGGTCTGGCGGTCGTCGCCGCCGTCGTGGGACCGGAACTGAATCTGCTTTGGATCGCAGGCGCCTTGCTGATCGGCGGCGTCGTCGGTCTTCTGAGCGCCGTCGTGGTCAAAATGACGTCGATGCCGGAGCTCGTGGCGCTCTTCAACGGCTTTGGCGGGTTGGCGAGTTTGCTGCTGGCCGCCGCCAGCGCCTTTGGCGGCGACGCGCCGACCATGGCCGAGGCCGGCGCGGTGTCCGCGGCCGCTTTGATCGGCGGCCTCGCCTTCACGGGCAGCCTGATCGCCTTCGGCAAGCTGCAAGGGACGTTGCCGGGCAAACCGATCATTTTTCCGGGGCAGTTGACCTTCAACGCTTTGATCCTCTTGGTGTCGATCGGCGCGGCGGTCGCCTTCGTGCTCATGCCGACCTATGCCGTCGAGCTGTTCGCCGCGGTCGCGGTTTTGTCCTTCGTTCTCGGCGTGTTGGCGGTGGTTCGGATTGGCGGCGCGGACATGCCGATCGTCGTGTCCTTGATGAACAGCTATTCCGGCATCGCCGCCTCCATGGCCGGCTTCGCGGTCGGCAATGTGCTGTTGGTCGTGGCGGGCGCCTTGGTGGGCGCGAGCGGACTGATTCTCACGCGCATCATGTGCAAGGCGATGAACCGCTCTTTGGCGAATGTCCTATTCGGCGGCTTCGGCGCGGTGGCGTCCGGCCCGCGCAAGCAAGGTCCTCAGGGCGAGGTTCGTTCGGCCTCGGCCGAGGACGCCTATTACATGCTGGAGGCGGCGCGAAAGGTGTTGTTCGTGCCCGGCTACGGCATGGCGGTGGCGCAGGCGCAGCATACGGTGAAAGAGCTCGCGGACTTTCTCCAGAAGAACGGCGCGGAGGTGGCTTACGCCATCCACCCGGTCGCCGGCCGCATGCCGGGGCATATGAACGTGCTCCTCGCCGAAGCGAACGTTCCCTATGAGCAATTGTTGGAACCGGGCGACGTAAACCCGACCATGGAGCAGGTGGACGTCGCGGTGATCATCGGGGCGAATGACGTGGTTAATCCGGACGCGCGCGAGGAGCCGACAAGCCCCCTCTACGGCATGCCGGTGATCGACGCGGATCGCGCGCGCAATGTGCTGGTGCTGAAACGCTCGATGAATCCCGGCTTCTCCGGCGTCGAAAACGCGTTGTTCTTCAAGGAGAATACGCGGCTGGTCTTCGGCGACGCCAAGAAGACGATCGCTGCGATGGTGGCGGAGTTTAAGGAGGCCTTGGCGGCGGCGGCCTAGACGATCTTTGACGTCGCCGCTTGCCTTGTGACGCGAGACCGCACTAGGCTCCACTTTATGAAGAGTGGGGCGCGGCCATGATGTTCGCAGACGCCGCGGATCACCGGCGCTGCAGGGACATGATCCGAACCGGATCGCGGACGTTCTATGCGGCGTCGCTCCTTCTTCCCTCCGCCATGCGCACCCCGGCTTACGCTCTCTACGCTTTCTGCCGTCTCTCCGACGACGCGGTCGATGTGGGCGACGGTCGGCGCGGCGCGGTGGAGCGGCTGCAGGCGCGTTTGGACGCGATCTATGCGGGCCGCCCCGAGGAAGATCCGGTGGACCGCTCCTTCGCCGACACGGTTCTCGGTCGCCGTTTGCCGAAAGCGCTTCCTGAGGCGTTGTTGGAGGGCATGGCGTGGGACGTCGAAGGGCGGCGCTACCAAACACTCGACGATCTCTACGATTATTGCGCCCGCGTGGCCGGGTCGGTCGGGGCCATGATGGCCGCCTTGATGGGCGCGCGGGACGCGAACGTCTTGGCGCGCGCTTGTGATTTGGGCGCGGCCATGCAGCTCACCAACATTGCGCGCGACGTGGGTGAGGACGCCCGCGCCGGACGGATTTATCTCCCGCTCGCTTGGTTGGAGGATGCGGGCGTCGACGCCGCGGCCTTGATTCGCGAACCTCGCTTCTCGCCAGCCTTAGGCGGCGTCGTGCGGCGGCTTCTGGAGGCGGCGGATCAACTCTATGTCCGCGCGGAGACGGGGATTGCGGCGCTGCCTATGAACGTGCGGCCCGCCATGTTCGCGGCGCGTCGGATTTACGCGGCGATCGGGACCGAAGTGGCGCGCAACGGCTATGACTCGGTGAACGCGCGCGCCTTCACGACGACCTCGCGCAAATTGTCGCTTTTGGCGCGGTCCTGCGCCGATTCCATTTTCGGACCGTCACTCGACGGCGCGCCGCCTTTGGCGGCCAATCGTTTTTTGGTGGCCGCGGCGGCGCAACCCGTCCAAAGGCCGCCGATACCCTGGTGGGATATCGATGGTCGCGTTGGCGGCGTGATGGAGTTGTTCCTAGAATTGGAACGCCGGAAACGTGGACAGTTGGACCGAGCGCCTTATCTTGCGGATTGAACGAAATCTAAAATCGCAAGAGCGGTCCTATGCCTTTGGAAGACTGGGTCAGCCTCGCGGCGTTCGTCGCGGCTTGTTTCGTTGCCGCGTCGACGGGCGGCATTTTTAAACCTGGCGCGTGGTACAAACGACTGGATAAGCCGGGCTGGACCCCGCCGGATGTGGTTTTTCCAATCGTTTGGGCGGTTCTCTATGTTGGCATCGCCTATTCGGGATGGCTGATTTGGCGAGAGGCCGGCATGACTGGGGCGGCTATACAGTTGGCCGTGTATACAGCCCAATTGTTTTTCAACGCATTTTGGTCATTTTTGTTTTTCGGCTTTCGTCGCATTGACTTTGCTCTGATTGACGTCGTGTTTTTGTGGTTGTTCGTCGCGTTGACGATCGCATTATTTGCCCCGATCAGTACGACCGCGTCATTATTGCTGGCGCCATACCTTCTTTGGGTCACGATCGCGGGGGTCCTCAATTACCAAATTTGGCGTCGAAACCCGGCGCGTGGCGTCGCGCCGGCTTCGGCGTAAAGGTAAACATGTCGGAAGAAACGGGATGGGTTTTTTGGACCCTTAAACTGCTCATCGTGCTTGTGATCGCACTTTGGGTCTATTTGGATCTACGGGCGATGCGCAGGCACACACGCAAACAGCTCAAGGAAACCTCAGCCGAACCACCAGCCGCGCGGCATACGGAAGGGCAACAGCGCACGCACCCAACGGCGCTGGAAACGATCGAGCGCTAGGCTCTCATGCATGGCGAGGGCCTCTTCGCCCAGATAACGGGCACGCACCAGCGACCGCGTGTAAAAGGGCGCGTCGACGCACGCGCGCACGAGACCCGCCTCGCCCCCATCAGCGCGTAGGCGTCGCGAAACGCCCCACACGCCCTTGGGAAGTTTGGCGAGGGGTGGCGGCTCGACCGCCTCAAAACCCGTTTTCCGCCAGCGCAAGGCGGTGGTGCGGCCTTCGCCGTCTGGGAAGTCCAAATTGTAAAGAACGCAGGCGGAGCCGTCGGATAGAGAGGCCCGCGACCAATCCCAAAAGCGAAATCCGTCCTCCAAGGGTTCATCGCCCCAATTGGAGTCGAGATAGCCCTCACCAGACCAAGCGAGGTCCGGCGCGCTCATCGCCACGTCGACCCGGGCGCGGGGCGCGATCGGTCCCCATTGGTGCCGTCCGTTCGGGTCGAGAGAAAATGTTTGGTCGGCGAAGGCCTCCGGCTGCACGGTAATGCGGCCGCAAAGCCGGCGCGGAAGAGGCGCGCCGCGCTCATTGACGTCCACGACAAGTCGGTCGCCGTCCCATCGTGCGGCGCTTGGGCCCGCCTGAAAGACGTCGGCGCCCGTGCGAAGGTCCTTCGCGCGCCGCTCGGTCATCGCCCAGCGGGCGGCGCGCGGCCCGTAGAGCGCAACGTTCACGGCGCAGTGGTCGCGCGGCTGCGCCCGGTCGGACATCGCGTAGTAGGGCGAAAACACGCTCCCGATGAACAAGATCACCGTCAGCCCGAAAGCCCCGTCGTCGCTGATCGCGTCAAGATACCACCACACATAGCCCCGGGCCGGCGGGTCGCGGTCAAAGCGGCGGGCTAGGGCGGTCATGGCGGATTCCTGGCGGCGGGCGTTTGACAGCGAACCCGGGTTGTGTCCAATCTTTCTGACACACTAATTCGTCAAGCAAACTTGACAACCGGTGCGGAGGAGCAAGGGGTGAGCGACGTCGAACCACTCGAACATGCGTTGAAGCACGCTTTAGACCGTATCAGCGGAGAGGGCGCGCCGCCGCGCTTGGCCGAGGCGATGCGTGCGGCGGTTTTTCCGGGCGGCGCGCGCATCCGCCCGCGTTTGTGTCTCGCCGTGGCGGACGCGTGCGGCGACGCAGGTTCCGCAGCGCTCGGCGCGGCGACCGCGCTGGAGTTTATGCATTGCGCCTCTCTGGTCCATGACGACTTGCCCTGTTTCGACGACGCAGATCGTCGGCGCAACCGTCCGACCGTCCACAGAAGTCATGGCGAGCCGATCGCCGTGCTGGCGGGCGACGCCTTGATCGTTCTCGCGTTGGAGACCGTCTTGGCTGGCGCGATTGAGAATTGCGGTCGGGCCGTGGCGCTCCATCGGATCGTGAGCGGATCGGTCGGCATGCCTTCGGGCATTTGCGCGGGCCAGGCCTGGGAATCCGAGCCGGTTGTGGATCTGCGTCGCTATCAGCAGGCGAAAACCGGCGCATTGTTCGTGGCGGCGACGACTGCGGGCGCGGTGGCCGCCGGCGCGGATCCTGCACCATGGCGCGTTTTGGGCGAACGGCTCGGCGAAGCCTATCAGGTGGCCGACGACCTGAAGGACGCGTTCGGTTCCACCGACGAACTTGGCAAACCGATCGGGAAAGACACCGCGTTGAACCGACCCAACGCCTGTGGGGAGTTGGGCGCAGCGGGCGCCGTGTCGCGCTTGGAGAAATTGATCCGGGAAGCTGTGGCCTCGATTCCTGAATGCGACGGCGCAGATGCGCTTCGCGCGATCGTTATGGGCGAAGCGAAACGCCTTGCCGCAGCGGCGCCGGCGCGCGCCGCCGCTTAGGTTGTGGCGCTGGTCGACGCCGACCCGGGCGATTTGAAGCCCGCAACCCTGCGGGACAAACTCGACGCGTGGCGCGACGATCTTCTGGGCCGCGGCGCCTTTCAGCGCTGGGCGGCTGCCTTTCCGTTGACCCGGCCCTTCGCCCGACGCAGCGCGCGCGCCTTGTTCGACCTTTGCGCCGGCTTCACCTACACGCAGGTGCTCACAGCCAGCGTCCGTCTGGGGGTGTTCGATCTCCTGGCCGCGTCACCGCGCACCGCCCAGGAGGCCGCGCAAGAGTTGGGGCTTTCGGATGACGCCGCCCGTCGACTGCTTGATGCGGCGCGTGCGCTGAAACTCGTCGGGCGGCGGGACGGGCGCTACCGCTTGGGCGAGTTGGGGGCGGCGCTGCGCGGCGACCCGGCCATAGCCGCGATGGTTCGCCATCACGCGCTTCTTTACGAGGACTTGCGCGATCCGGTGGCGCTCTTGCGCGGCGACGTCTCCGAGACGCGACTCTCGCAGTATTGGGCGTATGCACGGCGCGAAGGGGACCGAGGCGCCATCGGCGACGATCGTGTCGCGGACTATTCCGAGTTGATGGCGGCCTCCCAGAGCTTTCTTGCGGAAGACGTGCTGGACTCAGTGTCGCTGCGCGGACGCGGGCGTCTGCTCGATGTCGGCGGTGGGGAGGGCGCGTTCGCGACCGCAGCGGCACGTCGTTGGCCGGACTTGGACGTCACCGTTTTCGATTTGCCGGCGGTGGCCGCACGCGCGAATCGCCGCTTCGCCGAGGCGGGGCTGGCCGGGCGCGCACGGGCGGAGGGCGGAGATTTCTTCGCCGATTCGTGGCCCAAGGGGGCCGAC
>CAYPOX010000041.1:0-18963 GCA_964412525.1 uncultured Caulobacterales bacterium | reverse complement strand
AGGTCGGCGTTCATGTTCAGGTCCTTTCGAGCGGGGCGTTGCAAACTCATGCCCTCCATGCAGCACTCGCCGTGCCAGAACGGATAAAACTCATTTCTGTCAGTGGGTTAAAGAAAATGCGGGGTGGTGGGGCCGGCGCAAATTGGCGAATCGAGCTAAATTTTGGCGAACACCTGTTGGCGATTTTCGCCGATGACAGGGCGCGCCCGGTCTCCTTTGCATCAACCCATGGCTGCAGATCGGCAAAGTCCGTGGGATCTCCTTCATCGTCCTCTTCGAATTGGGGCGCGCCTCGCTCGCGTCGTACAAAACCATGGGCGCCTCGGCATCGTTCGCGGGGACGATCGGCATCAAAACTTTCGTCGTGATGCGTCGCCCATCACCGTCTGTTTTCGCCATGAGGCGCCGCCCTTCGATGGCGCGTTGAAGCGACGCCCGGTCGATCGGCGGAAAATCGGATCACGATCGGGTTTGAATCGGATCACAATCGGGTCGACCTTGC
Source organism: uncultured Caulobacterales bacterium (assembly GCA_964412525.1). Classification (GTDB taxonomy): domain Bacteria; phylum Pseudomonadota; class Alphaproteobacteria; order Caulobacterales; family CAYPOX01; genus CAYPOX01. The sequence continues at coordinate 18,461 of CAYPOX010000041.1, read as the reverse complement.
CGCTCTCGTCCCGCGCCGCTATCGGAACCGCCACACAGGAGAGCGGAACCATGAAGATCAACGGCAATGAAATCCGCCCGGGCAACGTCATCGAGCACAAGGGCGCGCTCTGGGTTGCGGTCAAGGCGGAGGCGGTGAAGCCGGGCAAAGGGCCCGCCTACGCCCAAGTGGAGCTGAAGAACATTCTCGACGGCACCAAGTTGAATGAGCGGTTTCGGGCCGCGGAGACGGTGGAGCGGGTGCGTCTTGAGCAACGGGAACACTCATTTCTCTTTGGCGACGACGAGTCTTTGACCTTCATGGATCAGGAGACTTACGAACAAATCGAGCTGCAGCGCGATTTTGTCGGCGATCACGCCCTGTTTCTCCAGGACGGCATGGTCGTGATCTTGGAGATGCACGAGGGCAAACCGCTCGGCATGAAGCTGCCGGAGCATGTGGTGCTGGAGGTGACCGAGGCCGATCCGGTGGTGAAGGGCCAAACGGCCGCCGCCTCCTATAAGCCGGCCGTGCTGGAGAATGGCGTGCGCGTCTCGGTCCCGCCCCATGTGGTCGCCGGCCAGAAAGTGGTCGTGAACACCGAGACTCTTGAATATGTGAAGCGCGCGGATTGAGCCTTCGGTGTGCGTAACGTGCTGATCGCGCTGGGAGTTTTCGTCGGCCTTTTGGTCGCGCTCTTGATTTGGGCCTACACGCCGGACATCCCGGCCGCCAAGGTCGACGCCCAATATGCGGATGCGACGTCGCGGTTTTTGGATCTGCCCAATGGAGTCCGCCTGCATGTGAAGGGCGCCGGGCCGAAAGATGCGCCTGCCCTCGTGCTGCTGCACGGCTCGGACGCGTCTTTGCACACCTTCGATCCGTGGATCGATCGGCTGAAGGATCGCCGTCGTGTGGTGGCGATCGATTTGCCCGGCCATGGGCTGACCGGCAAGGCGCCGAAGGGCGACTACACCCGGGCGGCCATGCGCGACGCGATCGACGCGGCGCTGGATATGCTGGAAATTCAACGCTTTGCGCTCGCCGGCCATTCCATGGGCGGCGGATTGGCCTGGCTTTACGCGCTCGATCACGCGGACCGTTTGGACGCCCTGATCTTGATCGCGCCCGTGGGTTGGCGAGACGAAACCGCCGTGCCCCAGTCCAATGATCCTTGGCTTGTCCACCTTCTGCGCACGTCTTGGGGGAGGGGTCTGGTGCGCTACGCTCCGGTCCGCGGGCTGATCGAAGGGGGCCTGAAGCATGTGGTCGCCGACAAAACGTCGGTGACGAAAGCCATGGTCGATCGCTATGAAGCGCTCACTCGGCGAGCCGGCAATCGCGACGCAACCCTGGCCCGCGCCGTGTTGAGGGAACCGCCCCATCCCATTGAACGCATTCAAGAAATTGCGGTTCCAACTTTGGTGATGCAGGGCGATGCGGATCCGGTCGTGCCCCTTAAACACGCCCAAGGATTCGCCGGCGCCATTCCCGGCGCGAGGATCGAGATTCTGGAGAATGTCGGCCACATACCGATGGAGGAGGCGCCGGACGCCAGCGCCCAAGCCGCGGCCGAGTTTCTGGATGGAAGCTCGGGGGAAAGCTGACGCGGCCCTTGCCCCGGCGTGCGCATGGCGCCAAGAGGCGCGTCGATGTCCCGCGCCTCTTCTCTTGTTCAAGTGATGATCGTCGCCGCCCGTAAGGCTGCGCGCAGCCTGGCGCGAGACTTCGGCGAGGTGGAGAAGCTGCAGGTCTCCAGAAAGGGGCCGTCCGATTTCGTCACCGCGGCGGACAAAAAGGCGGAACAGGTCATCTTCGAAGAATTGAACCGCGCCCGACCCAAATATGGGTTTCTCATGGAGGAGCGCGGCGAAGTGGAGGGGTCCGACAGCTCCAATCGATGGATTGTGGATCCGCTCGACGGCACCACCAATTTCCTGCATGGCCTCGGCCATTACGCGGTCTCCATTGGACTGGAGCGGGACAACCGCCCCTTTGCAGGCGTCGTTTACGATCCGATTCGGGGCGAAATGTTTTGGGCGGAGAAGGGAGAGGGCGCGTTCTTGAACGACACGCGGCTCCGCGTTTCGGCCCGCACCGACGCGTCTTCCGCCTTGTTCGCCACGGGTGCGCCCTTCTCCGGAAAGCCGGGCCACGCGCGGTTCCTGCGCGAACTCGCCTTCGTGCTTGCGGAAACCGCAGGCATCCGCCGCATGGGGTCGGCCGCGCTCGACCTCGCCTATGTCGCCGCCGGCCGCTATGACGGTTATTGGGAGCGGAACTTGAACGCTTGGGATGTGTGCGCCGGGATCGTCATTGTGCGCGAATCGGGCGGGTTTTGCTCGCGCATCCATGATGACCGCGGCGAGCCGACCCATGCGCGCGAAATCCTTGCGACCAATGCGGGCCTGCGAGAATCCTTGCGCGCCATGCTGTTACGGGCGCGGGACGCGGACTGACGCGCCCAAATTCCGCCGCATGGTGAGGCTAGCGCCAAGCCATGTCCGACGCAGCCATCGACTTCGACCACATCGACGCCAAACCCGCCGCCCCCGTGCCGAACGCCGAGCGACCACGCCGGCGCGGACGCCGCCTATCCCGACCCGAGACCCGGCTTCCTTTCATGGTGGCCGTGCTGGGGCTCGCGGTTGCGGGGCTTATCCCCGCTTATGATGTTTTGGCGGACGCCTTTCGCGCCAATCTCGTTTTCAACGGCGTCATCGCCGGGGTCTTCGCCGGCGCGGTGGCCTTGTGCCTCTGGCGCGTGGCGCGTCTCGCAGCGGCGGCCATGTGGCTGCATCGCGCCGCGTCGGCGCCGACGCCTCCCAACGCCGCCGGCGCGCCCGCTTTGGTGCGACCGCTTGCGCGCCTGCTGCATCTCCATGGGGAAGCGCGTTGGCCGGCGCAAACGGCGAATGCGGCGCTTGATGCGGTGGCCGCCCGATTCAGCGACGCCCGGGAGGCGTCGCGCTATGCGGTGGGCCTGCTGATCTTTCTTGGACTTTTGGGGACCTTTTGGGGTTTGTTGCTGACCTTATCCGCCGTGGGCGACGCCTTCGCCGATCTCAATCTTTCGGGTTCGGCGGATGTCGCGGCGGCGGCGTTGATCGACAGCCTGCGTCAACCTTTGAACGGAATGGCGACGGCGTTCTCCTCGTCGCTGTTCGGATTGGGCGGATCTTTGATCGCCGGTTTTCTCGAGCTGCAGGCGAATCGCGGTCAATCGCGGCTTCTGGCCGATTTTGAAGATTGGGCGGCCGAGCGTATGCGCACGCCGATCCTCGGCGGCGAGGCGGAGGGCGGCGCGCCGGCGCCCTATCTCAACGTCTTGATCGAAGCCTTGGCGGAGCGGATCGAAAGCTTGGAAGACGTGCTGGAGCGTTTTGACCGGCGGCAATCGAAAGCCGCCGAAAGCTTGGTGCGCGCGGTGAAGGCCGTGGAGGAGCGGATCGCTCAACCGACGCCGACACGGGGGGCGGAACCCGCCGCCGATGCGGCGGCGCGATTGCGTGCGATCGAAGACGTGGTGGCGCGCATGGCCGACGACATGGCGTCGGCGCGAAGCGACACGGTGCGCGATCTGCGTGCGGAGATACGAATGGTCGGCAAAGCTTTGACCGCGACCGCCTCGTCCGGCGCGCGACCAGGGAATGAAACGGCGTGACCGCGCGGGCGCGACGCGCCACGCGCGTCTCGGACGACGGATTGATCTGGCCAGGTTTCGTCGACGGCCTGGGCACGCTTCTCCTCGTCACCATTTTTCTTTTGTCCGTGTTCATGGCGGGCCAGTCCTTGCTGGGCCGCGCGCTTTCAGGGCGCGACGCCACCATCACGCGCCTGGATTCAGAACTGGCGCAGACCCGGAACCGTTTGGCGCAATCCGAGGCCGCGCGCGACGACTTGCGCGCGGAGGCGCGCGGATTGCGTCAGGCTCTCGCGGAGACGGGGGCCGAGCGTGATCGGGCGCTCCAAGCGGCGGAAGAAACCGAAGACGCGCTAAGAGAGGCCGAGGACGACGCACAGTCTTTGGGCGACGCATTGGCGCGGTCGCAAGCTCGAGCCGACGCGTTCGAGGCTGAGACCGCACGCTTGGACGTCCGCCTTGAGCGATTGCGCACCGATTTTGCGCGTGTCCGAGAGGCGTTGGGCGCAGCCGAAGCGGACAATGCGGCGAAAGACGCGACCATCGCAGACTTGACCGCTGAGTTGAACGTCGCGCTCGCCCGAGAGGTGGAGCGTTTGCAGCGTTATCGCTCCGCCTTTTTCGAGCGCATGTCCGAGGTGCTGTCGGGCCGGGCGGACGTCACGGTCGTCGGCGACCGATTCGTCTTTGAATCGGACATTCTGTTCGACACGGCCTCCGCAGAGCTTCGCATGGAGGGACGGGACGAACTTGATCTTCTCGCCGGCGTGTTGATGGAGATCGCATTGGAGATCCCCGACGAGGTGGATTGGATCGTCCGAATCGACGGCCACTCCGACGCGCGCCCGATCGCCACGCCGGCTTATCCGACCAATTGGCACCTCTCCGCCGCCCGCGCGATCGCGGTCGTAGAGCATCTGGCGGCGCGGGGGGTTCCTGCGCGGCGGCTCGCGGCGGCTGGGTTCGGCTCGTCGCGGCCCATGAATCCGGCCGCGACCGAACTCGCTTACCAGGCGAACCGACGAATCGAGTTCAAGCTCACGGAGCGGTGACGCGTCACTTCGAAATTTCGACGAAGAACGCATGATGCGATATCATCATCATAAAAGCTTCATCGGATCGGAGTATCCGGCGCGGTCAAGGTGAATCGACTTCGACGAACAAAGGTTCTCTGCATGGACGATCAAGGACGCTCGGGCCCTCGGCGCGAGCGCCTACACGATTTTGCTTTCCTCGGCGTCGCTGGGGTGACGGCGGTCGCGGCGGCGGGCGCTCTCGCCCCCTATGGCTGGATCGCGGTCGGGGGCGTCGGCGCGGCGCTTGCGCTCTTGGTCGGTCTGCGGGGGGCGCTGTCCCTCCATGACCGTTCCGAGTCGGCGCCGCTGCCTTTGGAGCGCGCCGACCTTGCGCGTTCGACCGCGCTCGCGGCGCTGGAGGCCGGGCCGGATCCGGTCGTGGTCGTCGACGAAGACTCGCGGATTCGGCTGGTGAACGCGGCGGCGCGGCGGTTTTTGGGTCGTGACGCTTTGGACAAAAAGATCGCCTCCATGTTCCGTTCGCCGGCCGTTCTCGCCGCGTCCGAAGCGGTTCTCGCCGGCGGCGCGAGCCGCGCGGTCGATTACACCCTGCTGGTCCCGGTGGAGCGGCATCTTCGCGCCTATGTGACGCCGATCGATGCGTCCGCGGACCCGGATACGCCCTCCGAACAACGGCGCGCGATTCTCATCACGATCCATGATCTGACCAGCTTGCGTCGCGCGGAACGGACCCAGGCGGATTTCGTGGCCAACGCCAGCCACGAATTGCGCACGCCGTTGTCTTCGCTGACCGGTTTCATTGAGACGTTGCGGGGCCACGCCCGAGATGACGCGGACGCCCGGGAGCGGTTCTTGGCGATCATGCAGGATCAGGCCGCGCGCATGCGCCGTTTGATCGACGGGCTCCTGTCCTTGTCGCGGATTGAGCTTTACGAACACGTCCCGCCGTCGGAAACCGCCGATCTCGCGGCGGCCGTGCGCGACGCCGTGGACGCAGCGTTGCCGATTCGAGGCGTGAGAGGCGCGGGCATTGATGTCGTGGTGGGCGAGAACGGACCGTTCGTGGTGGTCGGCGATCACGATGAGGTTGCGCAGGTCGTCCAAAACCTCGTGTCGAACGCCTTGAAATATGGCGAAGGCAATCCCGTCGAGGTCACGGTGGGACGCGGTGAAACGCAGACGCAGGATCTGGCGGAGAAGGGCGGCGGCAGCCTATTCGTCGGAGATATGGCCTCCGCGGGAGTGCGCGGCCGCGCTTTGGAGGCTTACGCATTCATCCGTGTGCGCGACCATGGCCCCGGCATTTCGCGGGAAAACCTTCCGCGACTCACAGAGCGCTTCTATCGTGTGCCGGAGCGCACCACGGGGGCGGACGGTTCCGGGCTGGGCCTCGCCATCGTGAAGCACATCGTCAATCGCCATCGCGGTTTGATGATGATCGAAAGCGCCGCCGGTTCGGGAAGCGCGTTCACCGTGTTCCTTCCCGAGAGCGCCCGGCAGGACGAACAACGCATCGAGGCGGTGGAATCGCCTGTGCGGGCTGTGTCATAAAATCATCACGGCGTCGTCGTACTCGTGACCATCGACTGCGCCAATTGGCGCATCGCAACGATTCGCGAGGAACGGCGACTATGATCCATTCGGTCATTCGGACCCTTTTGGCCGCTTCGGCCGCCGCATGGGGCGTCGCGGAAGCGCGCGACACCATCCGTATTGTGGGCTCGTCGACGGTCTATCCCTACGCGTCGACCGTGGCTGAGACCTTCGGCGCGAACACGGCCTTTCCGACTCCGGTCGTCGAGTCCACCGGCACGGGCGGAGGTTTCAAGCTTTTCTGCGCCGGCGCCGGCGATGACACTCCGGACGTCGTGAACGCGTCTCGGCGCGTGAAAGCCTCTGAGTTCGAGCTTTGCAAAGCCGCCGGAGTGGACCTAGCCGAAGTGAAGGTGGGTTATGACGGCATCGTCTTCGCCCACGCCAAGGGGGGCGCGGATTTCGACCTGACGCTTCGCCAAGTGTTCATGGCGCTCGCGAAGGAAGTTCCCGACGACAGCGGCGCGTTAAGACCAAACCCCTATCAAAAATGGTCGGACATCGATCCGTCCCTTCCCGACGAGCGGATTGAGGTGTTTGGGCCGCCGCCGACCTCGGGCACGCGGGACGCCTTCGTGGAGATCGCCATGGAGGGCGGGGCGCTTGAGTTCCCAAGCTTGAAGACATTGGACGGGTCGGACCATGAGGCTTTCCGTCGGGTCGCGCACACCCTGCGCGAAGACGGCGCCTGGATCGACGCGGGCGAGAACGACAATGCGATCGTCAACATTCTGACCACGGCGCCCACGGCGCTCGGCGTGTTCGGGTACAGCTTTCTTGATCAAAACTCGGATCGGGTCGCGGCGTTGCGGATCGACGGCGTCACGCCGACGCTGGAGACCATTTCGTCGGGCGACTATCCGGTGGCGCGCTCGCTGTTCTTTTATGTCAAGATCAATCATGCGGGCGGCGTGGTGCCGGGCATTGAGGATTACGTCGCGGAATTCACGAGCGACGGCGCATGGGGGCCTTTCGGCTATCTGGTCGAAAAGGGCTTGATTCCGCTGCCGGACGAGGAGCGTGCGTCGCAGAGGGATTCGGCGCTGGCCTTGGCCCCGGTGGAGGCGCTCTAAAAGCGTTGCGGTCGGGCGCGCGTCCGAGGCGAGCGCGCTCAAGGGGGGACGGACATGGCGGCCGCCGTCATGATTGCGATCTTGGCGTTCGCAGGCGCCGGCTTTTGGCTGGGCCGACGGCGCGCCTATGCCGTGGCTGGCGACACGACCGCCGCGTTGCACTCTCAACCGAACTATCACGGCATGTATGTGGGTCTTTGGGCTGCGGCGCCCGCCTTATTCATCGCCCTCGTTTGGTCAGTGGCCGACGGTTTCGTGGCGCGGGGTTTGACCCGGACCTCATTGCCCGAGGCGGCGGCGGCGCGGCTGGCGACGGCGCCGGAGGACGCCCTCCTCGCGCGCGGCGCGCTTATGACGCGCATGCTGGAGGAGGCGGTCCGGGTTGATCGCCTTGCGCAGGAAGACGCGGACGCGGTCGCGCCGTTGCCCGCGTCCTTGCGCCCGATCATCGACGGCGACGCCTCACCGTCCGCCATGGTGGCGCGCATTCAGGTTGCGGACGACCCCGCTGCGGTCATCGACACATTGTTCGCGCTTCTCGATACGGTGAACCCGATCGCGACCCGGCAGTTCTGGCGCGACGTGGGCACGATGGCGCGCGGGGACGCGGACTCCGCGCCCGCATCGGCCTCCGATCCCTTGCGCCAGATCGCCGCCGAAAGGTTCCGGTCCGTCAAGGGCGTTGGCGGATGGGCCTTGATCGCGGCCGGTTTTGCGGCGGCCGGGGCCGGATTGGCCTATGCGCGACGTCGTCTGAGCGCAGCGTTTCGCGCGCGCAATGCGGTCGAAAGAGTGGTGATGGGGCTTCTCGTCCTCTGTTCGACGATCGCAATCCTCACGACCGCCGGGATCGTCCTGTCTCTGCTCTTTGAAGCGCTGCGGTTTTTCGTAAAGGTGCCGGTCTGGGAGTTTTTGTTCGGGACCCATTGGTCGCCGCAGACGGCGCTTCGCGCGGGTCAGGCGGGGCAGACGGGCTCCTTCGGGGCCGTGCCGCTCTTCGTCGGCACGCTCCTGATCACCGTGATCGCAATGATCATCGCCGTGCCCACGGGCCTGTTCTCCGCGATCTTTCTCTCCGAATATGCGAGCCGCCGCCTGCGCGGCTTCATGAAGCCGGCGCTTGAGGTGCTCGCGGGCGTGCCGACGGTGGTTTACGGGTTTTTCGCGTTGCTCACGGTCGGCCCATGGATCCGAGATCGGGTCGCGGACCTATCGACGGTGATCGGCACGCCCATCGACGCCTCGACCCAGAGCGCTTTGTCCGCGGGCCTCGTCATGGGCGTGATGATCATTCCGTTCGTGTCATCCTTGTCGGACGACGTGATCAGTTCCGTGCCCCAATCCCTTCGCGACGGTTCCTACGGAATGGGCGCGACCCATTCGGAAACGGTTTTGAACGTGGTGATGCCGGCCGCCTTGCCGGGCATCGTCGGGGCCGTGCTTCTGGCCGTGTCCCGCGCCATCGGCGAGACCATGATCGTGGTGATGGCCGCGGGCCTGCACGCCAATCTGACCGCCAATCCGCTCGATGCGGTCACGACGGTCACCGTCCAAATCGTGGCGTTGCTCACCGGCGATACGGAGTTTGACAGCACCAAGACCTTGTCCGCCTTCGCGTTGGGCTTGACGCTGTTCGTCGTCACCCTCGGCTTGAACGTGATCGCCCTGCGCGTCGTCCAGACTTACCGGGAAAAGTATGACTGAGAGATCCGCCCCGCCCGACGACGGCGCGACGCCGATCAAATTGCGCTTGGAGAGCCGCATCAAAGTGCGGCGGCGCAATGAGTGGATCTTTCGGGGCCTTGGCGTCGGCGCGGTCAGCCTGGCCGTCGGAGCGCTGCTTTTGCTCGTCGTGTCGATCGCCGGGCAATCCAGTTCCGCTTTCGTGCAAAATCGGATCGCCATTGATGTCGACCTGACCGACGTCGCGCCGGAAACGGAGCCGCGCGCGGTGAACGTGAACAGGGCCGTGCAGGTTTTTTTGCAGAACCAGTTTCCCCATGTGACCGACACGTCGGACCTTCGGAAGCTGTTCGGGTTGGTGTCTCGGGGCGCCGCGCGGGAGATTCGGGATCGGATCACCCGTGAACCGGCCCTGATCGGCGCGTCTTTTAGCGTGTCCGCGCCCTTGGACGACGAGGCGGATCTGTATCGGAAGGGCCGCTTGACCGAGCGGCGCACGATTCGAAGCCAAGGCGCGGTGATTCCGGCCGGCGTGGAGGGAACGGTCGAGCTCAACGCGGAGGCGAACGATTTCAAAGAGATCGTGGCCCTGGTTAAAGACGACCTCCGCATCCGGGCCGCCCGGGAGCGCCGCCGCATCCAATTGGCGAAGGCTTCACGCGCGACGACCGCGCAGCAATTGGACCGCGCCGAGACAGCCGCCGCGCGCGCGCCGGATGATGCGGCGGAAGTCGCCCAGCGCGACAATCTCCGCAATCGGCTGGAGAGTCTCGATCAAGAAATTGTCCGTCGGACGCGGCTGGCGGAGACCTTTGACGCCGAAGCACGCCGGCCGGTTGAGTCGATCCGGCTAACCAATGAGTTGCCGTCCTTTTTGGCTTACGTGAATGGCGGCGTCGTCAAGTTGGAGACGGTCACCGGGATTCAAGCGCGCGGCCCGGCTCTGATGCCGCTCGACAACGTCTCGCGTGCGGCGGCCGGCGATTGGCGGATCGTCGTGCTTGAAACGCCCCAGGACGGGCGCAGCTTGAGCGATCAGGAATCGGTATGGATCGATCATCTCGGCGATCAGAACATCGTGCGCGCGACCTTCAATTCGACCCTGTTCACGAATTCTGCGAGCAATGAGCCGGAGCTCGCTGGACTGGCCGGCGCCATTGCGGGTTCGTTCTGGACCATGCTGGTGACGTTGATCCTCTCCTTTCCCATCGGCGTGGCGACCGCCGTCTATTTGGAGGAGTTCGCGCCGCGCAATCGCCTCACGGACCTCATTGAGGTGAACATCAACAATCTGGCCGCCGTTCCGTCGATCGTGTTCGGCCTGTTGGGCTTGGCGGTGTTCCTTAACGTGTTCGGCGCTTGGGCGCCGGCCCTCTTCGCCCGATCATCGCCCTTGGTGGGCGGCCTCGTCTTGGCGTTGATGACCCTGCCGACGATCATCATCGCGTCACGGGCCGCCCTGAAGGCGGTGCCGCCCTCGATCCGTCAAGCCGCCTACGGGCTGGGCGCATCACCCATGCAGACCACGTTCCAACATGTGCTGCCCCTCGCCATGCCAGGCGTGTTGACCGGCACGATCATCGGAATGGCCCAGGCCTTGGGAGAGACCGCCCCGCTTCTGATGATCGGCATGTCGGCCTTCATTGTCGACGTGCCGACCGGGGTCACCTCGCCTGCTGTCGTGCTGCCCGCACAGATCTTCGATTGGGCCACGCGCTCGGAACGGGCGTTCGAGGAACGCACGGCGGCGGCGATCTTGATCCTTCTCATTTTTCTGATCGCGATGAACGCCCTGGCGGTTCTGCTCCGTCGTCGTTTCGAACGCAGGTGGTGAGCCCAATGACCCAATTTCAATCAAGCGTGCGCACCCGCGCGGCGGACATCAAAATGGAAACGCGTGACGTGAACGTTTATTACGGGACGAAGCACGCGATCCGCCACGTCGATCTCGACATTCCCGACCGCATGGTGACCGCGTTGATCGGGCCCTCCGGGTGCGGAAAGTCGACCTATCTGCGCGTGCTCAACCGAATGAACGACACGATCGACACGGCTCGGGTCAATGGAACCGTTCTCCTTGACGGCGAGGACATTTATGCCGACGGCGTCGATCCGGTCCTCGTCCGCGCGCGGGTCGGCATGGTGTTTCAAAAGCCCAATCCGTTTCCGAAATCGATCTTCGACAACATCGCCTATGGACCGCGCATCCACGGTCTCGTGAACGACAAGAGCGGGCTTGGCGAAGTCGTCGAAACGAGCCTGCGACGCGCGGGACTTTGGAATGAAGTGAAAGACCGGCTGGACGAACCGGGCACGGGTCTGTCCGGCGGCCAACAGCAACGCCTCGTCATCGCTCGGGCTATTGCGACGAGCCCGGAGGTCATTTTGATGGACGAGCCTTGTTCGGCGCTGGATCCGATCGCCACCTCCAAGATCGAAGAGCTGATTGAGGAGCTTCGCCGGCATTACTGCATCGTGATCGTCACCCACTCCATGGCGCAGGCGGCGCGGGTCTCCCAACGGACCGCATTCTTCCACTTGGGCGACCTCGTTGAGGAGGGCGACACGAGCGAGATCTTCACCAACCCCAAGGACAAGCGCACCCAAGATTACATCACGGGTCGATTTGGATGACGGCGGCGGCGCGAAAAGACGGATTCGAGGCGCTCTCATCGGACATGGCCCAAATGGGCGGCTTGGCGGAGAGCCAGCTTTCCGCGGCGATTGAGAGCATTGCGCGACGCGACGTCGCCTTGGCTGAACTCACGATCCGCGAAGATGAGCGCATCGACGCCTGGCAGCGGCGGATCGAAAGCCAAGCCATCGCCCTGGCGGGCGGCGGCGTCGTCGAGGATCAGGATTTGCGGGCGATGCTGGCCTCGATCCGCATCGCCGTCGACTTGGAACGGATCGGCGATCTCGCCAAAAACATTGCGAAACGCACGCTCAGCGTGAGCGAGGAAGAGCCGCTCCGCGTCACGCAGAGTTTGGTGCGGATGGGCCGCATCGCGCTCGCCCAACTCAAAAATGCGCTCGACGCCTATGGGGACCGGGACGCTGAAAAGGCGCGGTCCGTATGGGGCGGCGATGATGAAATCGACGAACTTTACAACAGCCTGTTTCGCGAGCTTCTCACTTACATGATGGAGGACCCGCGCACGATCGGCTTTTGCGCCCATCTGCTGTTCGTCGCGAAGAACTTCGAACGGGTGGGCGACCACGCGACCAACATCGCCGAGACGGTTTGCTACGTGATCACGGGTGAGTATCTCAGCAATGTCCGGCCGAAAGGCGATGTCACCAGCCTCTTGAAACCGAACGAAACGAAATGATGCGTATGACGGCCACAAAAGCGCACGACGTCTCCGGCATGGAGGCTGTGATTTTGATCGTCGAGGACGAGGACGCGCTCGCCACGCTGCTCCAATACAATTTGGAGAAGGAAGGCTATCGCGTGCTGTTCGCGCGTGACGGCGAGGAAGGTCTGCTCACCGCCGAGGAACGTAAGCCGGACCTCATCCTGTTGGATTGGATGTTGCCCAAGGTTTCCGGCATCGAGTTGTGCCGTCGTCTGCGGTCACGACCGGAGACCCAAAACCTGCCGATCATTATGTTGACGGCGCGCGGAGAGGAGACCGACCGCATTCGCGGACTCGATACGGGCGCCGACGACTATGTGATCAAGCCCTTCTCCATGACGGAGTTGCTGGCGCGGATCCGGGCTGTTTTGCGCCGAATCCGCCCAGCATTGGCCGGCGACATGATCACCTTGGGCGACATCACGGTGGATCGCGCCTCGCATAAAGTGCGGCGCGGCGATCGGGAGCTTCATCTCGGTCCGACAGAGTTCCGCTTGCTGGATCATTTGATCCAACATCCCGGGCGCGTGTTCAGCCGAGAGCAGCTTCTGGACGCCGTCTGGGGCTCCGACGTTTATGTCGAGGCGCGCACGGTCGACGTCCATATCGGCCGATTGCGGAAGGCGCTGAACAAGGGCGACGAACGCGACCCCATCCGAACGGTGCGTTCGGCCGGCTACGCGCTCGACGACATGTAAGCTCAGCCCGCCGCGCCGGCGCGCCGGGCGGGGGCCGCAGGCGCTTCTGTCTCTTCGTCGGAAACCTCAGCTGGCGCCGCGCTTTCGGTCGCCTCGGCTTGTGTCGTTGCGTTTTGGGCGTCGAGCTCCTCCAGCGCTTGCCGCCGCGCCGCCGTCGTATAGGCCAACGCAGCATGCCGCGTGCAATAGGGGGAGTCCGCCTCCGCGACGCCGCCGCAGAACTTGAAATTCGGGTCCTGCGGATCTCCGATCGGCCACCGGCACATGCCCGGTTTCAAATCGACCAACGCTACGCCTTCGCCGGTTTCAGTGACCGTAAACACTGGCGCCGCCACGGGGATTGGACGGGGCGGCGCGACGACTCGCAAGGCTGGCCGCGGCGACGCCTCTCGGCGACGGGGCGCACGAGGAGACGGCGCAGAGGCGGCCTTAGGCGGGACCGGTTTCGCGGCGGTGCGCGGCTTTGAGGGCGCACCGCGTCCGGACAGACCCAACCGGTGCACTTTGCCGATGACGGCGTTGCGTGAGACGCCGCCGATCTGTTTGGCGATCTGACTGGCGCTGAACCCTTCAGTCCAAAGCTTCGACAAAAGGGCGATGCGTTCTTCGGTCCAAGACATGCCGTACTCCGATCGCTAAATCTTGTGATGCCGTGATTGACTGAACCAAACGCTACCAGATCTGGTGGTGGGAGACGACCAGCGGCGCCACATCCAGAACTCCTTATCCACAACTTACTAGATGTGGTAGGCGAGGCGGCCAAGCAGACGGTCTCGTCGTCCGGAGGGCGGTCATGTTAGCAGTCAGGGACGCCGTCATCCCAGGAGCGCAGCAATCCCATGGCCGTCGCCGCCCCCCAACCCCGCCAGATCGGCGCCGTCAATTGGCTCGGCCTGTGGACGCTCTACCAGAAGGAGGTGCGGCGCTTTTTCAAAGTGTCGTTTCAAACGGTGTTCGCGCCGATGGTGTCCACGCTCTTGTTCCTCGTGGTCTTCAAACTGGCGCTCGGGGCCGGACGTCCTTCGGTCCAAGGCGTGCCGTTCGCCGATTTTCTGGCTCCGGGATTGATCATGATGGCGATCTTGAACAACGCCTTCGCCAATTCGTCCTCCTCGGTCATCGTGGCCAAGGTGCAAGGCAACATCGTTGACGTCTTGATGCCGCCGATCTCGCCGCTGGAACTGACCGCGGCCTATGTGGTGGGCGCCATGACGCGGGGCTTGATCGTCGGCGCGGCCACTCTGGTCGCAATGGCTCCCTTGGCTGACGTGACGCCCATCCACCCCTTCGCGGCGCTATACTTCGCGGTCATGGCTTCGGTCATGTTTGGCGCTGTAGGCGCGATCGGCGGCGTTTGGGCGGACAAGTTCGATCATCTCGCCGCAGTGACGAATTTCGTGATCGTGCCCATGATCTTTCTTTCCGGCACGTTTTATTCGGTGTCCGTCCTGCCGCCCGCGTTTCGCGCGCTCTCGCAAGCCAATCCCGTCTTCTATTTGATCGACGGGTTTCGCTACGGACTCGTCGGCGTGTCCGACGCGCCGCTCGCGGTCGGAGCCGCCGTCACCGCGATCGTCACCGCCGCCGCCGTGGGCGGGTGCTACGCCGTGTTCGCCACCGGTTACAAATTAAGAACTTGAATGAGGAGTTGCGCCTGATGCCGACCGCCGCCTTGATGCCGACCTACGGCCCGCTCGACGTTGTCTTCACGCATGGGGAGGGGTGCTGGCTCGTCGGGGACGACGGGCGCCGATATCTCGATTTTGGGGCGGGGATCGCCGTGTCCGCACTGGGCCACGCGCATCCGAAGCTCACCGGCGCCTTAAAGGCGCAAGCGGATCGCCTGTGGCACCTGTCCAACGTCTATCGCATCCCCGAACAAGAGCGCTTGGCGGAGTTTTTGACGACGCACAGCGCCGCAGACGCGGTTTTTTTCACCAATTCGGGAACGGAGGCGATCGAAGCCGCCCTTAAGGCGGCGCGGCGATATCATTGGGCGAACGGCGCACCGGAACGCGTCACGATCGTGGGGTTCGAAGGCGCCTTTCACGGGCGGACCTATGCGGCGATCAACGCCGCGGGGCAGCCGAAATATCGCGAAGGATTCGGCCCCGACCTTCCAGGCTACCGCCACGTTCCGTTTGGCGATCATGACGCTCTTAAAGCCGCTATGGACGAGACCACGGCGGCGGTCATCATCGAACCGGTGCAAGGCGAAGGGGGCGTTCGCCCAGTGCCGACACAGTGCATGCAAGGGCTTCGTGAGCTGTGCGATCAAACAGGCGCCCTGTTCATTTGCGACGAGGTGCAAACGGGGATCGGACGCACGGGTCGCTTCTTCGGCTATGAAGAATCCGGCGTCGAGCCGGACATCATCGCCTCCGCCAAAGGACTCGGCGGCGGCTTCCCGATCGGGGCTTGCTTGGCTGTGCGCAAGGTCGCCGACAGCATGATCAAGGGCACGCACGGCTCGACCTATGGCGGGGGGCCGCTGGCCTGCGCCGTCGGCGCCGCCGTGGTCGAGACCGTTTCGGATCCCGCTTTTCTCGCCGAGGTGCGACGGATCGCAGGGATTTTTCTGCAGGAGCTCGCCGCCCTGGTGGCGCGGCGCGGCGACGTTCTAAAGGAGGTTCGCGGGCGCGGTCTTTTGCTCGGACTGGAGACGACGCTTGCGCCTTTGGACGTGATGAAGGCGGCGCTCGAGCGCGAATTGCTGGTGCTTCGTGCGGGCACGTCGGTGATCCGGCTCGCCCCGCCCTTGATCGTGACGGAGGAGGAAGCGCGCGAGGGCGTGGCGCGCTTGGCGGATGCGATTGATGCGGTTGCACGGACGGCCGGCGCCAAGCAGGCGGCGGAGTGACCGCGGCGCCGGACATTCGCATCGGCCCGCCCTCGGACGATCTGGCGCTGCCCTTCCTGATCGAGGGCACTGATGTGCGCGGACGTTTCGTGCGCGCCGGCGGCGTGTCCGAAGACGTGTTGACGCGGCACGCCGATCTCGCGGAGCCCGCCGCGCGCTTGCTCGGCGAGGCGTTGGTGTTGGCGGCGCTTCTCGGCTCCGGCATGAAGTTCGACGGCAAATTGATCGTGCAAGCGCGGGGCGATGGTCCGGTGCGGATGTTGGTTGCGGACTACAGGGCGGGCGGCGGGCTGCGGGCCGCCGCGACCCTCGACGCCGACCAAGATCCGCCCGCGGACTCCGGGGTCGCGACCACCTTGGGCGCAGGGTATTTGGCGATCACCATCGACCAGGGCGCCCATATGCGTCGCTACCAAGGCGTGGTGCCCCTGGACGGCGCGACGCTCTCCGAATGCGCCATGGGCTATTTCGACCAGTCCGAACAAATCCCGACCTGGATCTCGCTTGCGGTGGCGCGTGAGGTGCGGCCGGGAAGCGGCGCCCATTGGCGCGCGGCGGGCGTCATGCTTCAGCACCTGCCTCAGGAGGACTCGCCCGCCGAACGCGGCGTCGCCCGCGCCATGAGCCCGAAGGACGAGGACGATTGGCGGCGCGCGCGCCTCCTCATGGAAACCGCGCGGGTCGACGAGATGGTCGATCCCGCTCTGGGCCCCCATGACTTTCTCTGGCGACTTTACCACGAAGAGGGCGTGCGCGTGTTCGATCCGCAACCATTGATGCGGCTGTGCACATGCTCTGTGGAAAAAGTGCGCGCCATCCTGTCGCAGTTTCCAGCGGAGGAGTTGGACGGCATGCGCGATCCCGACGGGGTGATCCGCGCCGTTTGCGAATTTTGCCGGATCGAGCATGCGTTTGGCCCTCAAGATCTGTAGCGCCGTCGTGATCGCAGCGGTCGGCGCGTCCGCCTCGGGCGCGCAAACGGATCGGCGCTTTCGCTTCGAGTTCGCGCCGCCCATCTCGGTTGACGTGGGCGAGTTGGAGGTTCGCGTCTCTTATGTTCCCTCGCTTGAGCAAGAGCTGATCCAAGATCCGCTCGAACCGAAGATCGACGTGATGGCGGAGCGCTGGGGCTTGGTCCGTCTGCAGCCCCTCGGCGTCGTTGATCGGCTCGTTTTTGACGTCCGGTCCTGTCGGGTTCACCGCCGACAGGACGGCGACCAGGATCGCGTGGACCTGTCCGTCGAGATTTCACTGGCGAATGAGGGGGGCGGCGGGAGGCCGAGCGCGTCGGTCGTCGTGACGGCGACCGCGTTCGCCGAGGCGGCTCTCTATGAGGGCAAAGCGGACGCAGACCTTTATGCGGAGGCGTTGGGCGCGCTCGCCGGTCGCCTTGACCGAACGTTGCGCGACGTTCTTGAGCGGGATTTCGCGTTTCTCGATCCGCGCTCATCCACGCCAGAAGACGGGCCTTAGCAAGGCGAGGATCGGCATCACTTCAAGCCGACCGCACAACATGGCGAGCGACAACACCCATTTCGCGGGATCCGGCAAGGGCTGGTAGGTCCCCGTCGGTCCCGCGATCGGGCCTAAGGCCGGCCCCACATTAGAAAGCGCCGACGCCGCCGTGGAGAGCGCGGTCAGCGGATCCAAGCCGATCCCGCCGAGGATCGCCGCAAACAGCCAGAAAAGGCCGACATAGGCGCCGAAAAAGGCGAACACCGAGGTCGACACCTCCTGGGAGATGGGGCGGCCGCCATAACGTGCGACCGACACCGCGTGAGGGTGGAGCGCGCGCCGCGCCGCCGTCCAAAGCTCGGACGCCATCACCTGATATCGAAACAGCTTGACGCTGCACGAGGTTGATCCCGCGCACGCACCCCAGAACATGAAGCTGAAGAACATCATTTGCGCAGCGCCGCCCCATTGGTCATAGGCGGCGGTCGCGTAGCCCGTGCCGGTGATGATCGAGATCGCATTGACGAAGGCGGTCCGCACCGCGTCCGCTTCGCCGTAGCCGTGCCGGGTGATCAAAATGATGGCGATCAGCCCGCTCGCGCCGGCGACCATGGCGATGTAAACGGGGATCTGCGGATCACGGGCGAGCGCAAGCGGACCGCGCCGCGCGGCGGCGATGAAGGCGAAAAAGGGCAGACCCCCGACCGTCATGAAGACCGCGGCGACGAAATCCACCGACGTGGATTGGAACGCGCCGATGCTGGCGTCGCGGGTCGACATGCCGCCCGTCGCCACGGTGGTCATGGCGTGATTGACCGCGTCGAACGCGCCCATGCCGGCGAAACCGTAGGCCGCGCCGCAAAGGACGGTGAGACCGGCGTAAAGGCCGACGATCGCGGCGGCCAAGGCCTGGGCGCGCGGCATCAGTTTTTCCATCGTCGAGGCGAATTCGAGACGAAAGAGCTGCAAGCCGCCAATGCCCAATTGGGGAAGGATGGCGACGGCCGTCATCACGATGCCGACGCCGCCGAACCATTGCAGCATGGAGCGCCACAGGAGGAGGCCGGGCGGCATGTCGTCG
>CAYPOX010000040.1:16757-19210 GCA_964412525.1 uncultured Caulobacterales bacterium | reverse complement strand
GGCCCACTGGAGGGACAAGAAGGGCAACGTACGAATTACGTGCTCAATGCTTTTGAAGATGCGGACTTCAGCGGTTTCGCCAACGATGCCGAAGATGACGACGCGTTTGGGGAAGACGAACTCGGGCATGATGGGGACGGGTTTGTCGAAGTCGAGGACGATGCCCACGATCTCGCCCACAAGGAGGAAGACGCGTTTGACGACGACGATGAGCACGAAAGCAGCGAGGACGTCGAAGAACTCGGTCCATTGACCTCCGGCGTGACGGCAGAGCGGGGGGATGCGAGCGACCCATCTGAGGGCGGTTTTGCGACGCCAGTTTATGCGCCGTATATCCTTCCCGACCGCATCGTCGTCGAGTCCGCCGTCCGCGAAAGCTTCGGCCTCTATTTTAACGAACAGGCGGTGAGTTTTACGCCATTCGAGGTTGGAAGCGAACTTGCGGGGCTGCTTCCCGAGGGCGTGGCGGGCCTCACCAATGAACAATTGCTGGACCAATATGGCGTCGTTTGGGGTGGCAACATTTTGCCGGCGGACGCCGTGCGCGCCGCCAATGTGGAAGGCGGTTTTGTCGGCGCGCCCGCCCCAACCTATGGGGTGTTCCCACCGCCGCTCGATCCGCATTTCATTCTATTCGACGCCAATGAGATCAATCCCGCCACCGGCCAAAGCGTGGACGAAGACGCACCGGAGGCCTTCGAAGATGACGATCTTGGCGAAGACGGCGCCGAAGCGGACGGCGGTGACGTCACCATCGCGTTCCTCGGCGACAGCATCACTGATGCACCCGATGACGCCAGCTTCGTCGAGGTTTTGTCCGAGCAGGCGCGTGAAGACGCCGAACTGATGAACTTCGCGGTCGGCGGCGCCGGCATCACGCCCGAAGCGGGCGAGGCCCGAATCCAAGATCTCGAGGCGTATCAAGAACTCCTCGACAGCGAAGCCGACATCGTGTGGGTGATGATCGGTGGCAATGACGTCAATTTCGGCGGCACGCCAGAGAGTTATGAGGCTGCACTTCGCGTCGTCGTCGCGGATATCGCCGCTATGCCGTCCGAACCGAAGATCATCGTCGCCGCCCAGCCGCCCTTCTTCGCCTTGGAGGAGACCGACGAGGGTTCGATCTACGCTTCGGGACAGGATGCGCATGACGCCTTCCGGGCGGATTGGATTCCGGTCATGCAGCGTGTGGCGGAGGAAATTGGCGCAACCTTCATCGACATCAACGCGCAGGTGACAGACTACCCCGCGAATTATCCGGACACGCTCCATCCGAATGCTGAGGGCGCCGCCAATCTGGCGGGCTTGGTCGGCGCTGCTTTGGAGCCGGTGGTCGATGCGATCGGTCCTGGGGATCCACTGGACGGTGACGACGTTGCCGATCTCGACGACGCCACTAACGCCGACCAGGGTCCATCGGACTTCGAGCCGACGGAAGTGTTCGCCTTTGAGAACGATGAAAATGGTGCGGGCTTCTTGACCATCGAGCCAAACGAACGTGACGCGATTTTGGATTTGTTGCCGCAATTCAACTTCGAAGGCGCGCCGTTCCAAGCCTTCGCCGCCGAGGCGGCGGCCGCGGACGGGCCCGGCGGACTGGAAGAGGTCTATCGGTTCTTCAACAGCCACACAGGCGGCCATTTCTTCACCGCGTCCGAGGCGGAGCGCGATGCGGTGATGGAGACGGGGCTCGGCTTCACTTATGAGGGCGTCAGCTTCGCAGCGTTCGCCGAAGAAGGCCACGGGACCGTTCCCGTGCAACGGATCTTCAACATAGCGACTGGCGTTCACGACTATGTGGCCGATGCGGCGGCCTTGGCGCCGCTTTTGGCGGATCCGGACAGGCGCGATGAAGGTGTGGCTTTCCATTCGGTTGCAGCTCTTCCGCCCGACGGCGCCGCGGGCGTTTCGGAACCTGGTTCCGATGCACTGATCTAACGCGATCGGGCGGCGGGCGGCGCGGGCGTTCGGGTCGAACGTCCGCGCTCTTCGCCCTCAGGCGGACCGCATCGCGTTATCGAACTGGCGCGAAACCATGGCGTCAGTTTCGCGTTACCGACTCGGAACGGTTACGCTCAAACCCATAACTCGCCGCCGCCCAGGCGGTAGACGGCGGTCACGGTGGTCGTCGTGTCGATCGGTTCGCCGGCGTTCCGCAGGCCTTGCGACGGCCGGCGCTCGAGGCCGCGAAACATCGATTAAGTCCTCCGTCTTCGGATGAAGCGTCACAAACTGTCACTCCGCCGTCACGACTGCGTATCAATCCGCCACTAAGCAATGTGATCCTGGGAAAAATGGGGCCGGCGCTGCACTCACGCGTCGCCTTTCATGCGGACGGGGGACGGCATGTCGATCATCATCACGGAAATCATGTACAACCCGGCGTCCGATGAGGACGACTGGGAGTGGGTTGAGATCTACAACACCACCGGCGCGGCGATCGACATCGCTGG
>CAYPOX010000040.1:0-16657 GCA_964412525.1 uncultured Caulobacterales bacterium | reverse complement strand
CCATGGCTGCAGGCGGAAACAAAGGCTTGGATGTCGGCTCGCCGATTCCGGCGGCCGCCGGACCGTCGATCATCATCACGGAAATCATGTACAACCCGGCGTCCAAAGAGGACAACTGGGAGTGGGTTGAGATCTACAACACCACCGGCGCGGCGATCGACATCGCTGGCTGGGTGATCGATGACATCAACGGCACGGCGCATGGGTCCGCCAATATTGCGGCCGGCGTAGTTCCCGCGAACTCCTCGGCTGTTCTTTTCAACGCAGACGACATCTCGGCCGCTGATTTTGAGGCGGCCTGGGGCGCCGGCGCAACGCTGATTGCGGCGACCAACTGGGCGGCGATGGCGCTGAACAATGGCGGCGACCAAGTCGGCCTTTGGGACAGTTTCGCCAACTACTCAGGTGACAACACGGTCCACGCGAATACGGTTGTGACGGTCGACTATGACGACGCAGCGCCATGGCCGGTCGATGACGGTTCCGGTTCGATTTACCTAACCAGCTTGGCCGCCGATTTCACCGATGGCGCCAATTGGGCGCTCTCCGGCGACGGCAAGGCGACGCCTTTGGGGGATGGCGCCACGTCCATGGCTGCAGGCGGAAACAAAGGCTTGGATGTCGGCTCGCCGATTCCGGCGGCGCCGGGGCTCGTCCCCGGCCTCACCGTCACCGAGTCCGGCGGGTCGACGGATGTGGCCGAGGGCGGCGCGACCGACACTTTCGACGTGGTGCTCGACACGGCGCCCGCGAAGGACGTCACCGTCACTCTTACGCCGGATGCGCAGGTCGATCTTGGCGGCGGCGCTGGCGTGGCGGTCGATCTGACCTTCACCAATGCGAATGGCAAGATCGCGCAGACCGTCACGGTGACCGCCGACGATGATACGGCTTTTGAGGGCGCGCACAACGGCGTCATCGCCATCACGACGGCTTCGACCGACGGGGATTATGATGGTCTTGCGGTTCCGAATGTCACCGCCAACATCGCGGACGACGATCCGGATCCGACCTTCTCTGGCACCAGCTTCGAGAACGAGACGCCGGACGGGCAGTATAAAAACTTAGGCACGGACGGCACGGCGTTGGCCACGGACGCCGTGGTCGACATCATGAACAATGCCGGTCAGTCGCCGGTCGACTCGACAGCTGGCTCTTTAGGCGCCGGTGATCTTGGCTTCAACGCAACGTGGAAGAACACGCGCGGCGGCGACGGCTTATCAGACGGCGATTTTGTTGGCGTCACGAACTTCACCGGCGACGTGGGCGCCTTCTCGGAGGGCGCTCAGGGCTACCAGATCAGCGATCCCGACGGAGAGTTCACGGTCACTTTTGATGCGGTCGACGTCAGCACGAAGGGCGATGTTCTCGTCGCGGTGGACTACTTCGTCAACGCGACCGGCTGGGAAAGCGACGACGCGATTCGCATCATCGTCGATACGGATTTGGGCGCGCAGACGATCCTCGACACCACGGGTTTCGACATTGACGATTTGGGAATCGAAGGTTCCTTCATCACGGGCGTCGCGGCGATCCCGGCCTCGGCCACCACGGCGACGCTTTTCGCTTCGCTCGATTCAAATGCCGGCTCGGAAAACCTCTATCTCGACAATATCCGCTTTCTCGAAGGGGCCGGCCTTTCGATTGCGGCGACCGACGCCGTCAAGGGCGAAGGCGACGCCGGTCCCGTCGATTTCACCTTCACGGTCACGCGCGTCGGCGATCCGTCGGTCGCCACGAGCGTGGACTTCGCCGTTTCCGGAACGGGTGCGAACCCTGTGGACGCGGCCGATTTCGGCGGCGCCTTTCCCAGTGGCACGGTCAATTTCGGGATTGGCGACGTCACCAAAACGATCACGGTTCAGGCGACCGGAGATACGAGCCTTGAGCCGAGCGAAACCTTCGCGGTCACGCTGTCCAATCCGTCAAACGCTCTGTTGGTGACCCCCAGCGCGACCGGGACGATTTTGACCGACGACGCCGATTTCAAAACCGTCTCGGAAATTCAAGGGAGCGGCGGCGCAAGTCCCTTAGTCGACGCCACGGTGACCCTAAAAGCGATCGTCACCGCGGACTTCCAAGGCGACACCAAGCTCGAAGGCTTCTACGTTCAAGAGGAAGCTGGTGATCAGGACGGCCTCGCGGCCACGTCCGAGGGCATTTTCATCTTCGACGAAGACTTCGGCGTGGACGTGTCGGTCGGCGACCTGGTGGAGGTGACTGGCAAGGTCGCCGAACAGTTCGACGAAACCTCGATCATCGACGTCTCCGACGTGACGGTGGTCTCGTCGGGGAACGCCCCGCCTGCCGCGACGGTGATCTCCGACATCGCCAGCGTCGACTTCGAGACGCTCGAAGGCATGTTCGTGACCTTCGATCAGGATCTGATCGTCACGGAATACTTCAATCTCGACCGTTTCGGAGAGATCCGGACGGTGGGCGAAGGCGCCTTTGTCGGCACGACGGTCGACGTCGACGATTTGGGGCGTCCTTTCCAGTTCACCCAAACGAACGCGCCGAGCGTGTCGGGCTTCGCGCAGCACCAAGCGGACCTCCAGGCCGGCCAGATCGTGATCGACGACGGGTCGACCGAGCAGAATCCGAACGTCATCCCCTTCCTCCAAGACGGAACCGATCTGGGAACCGACGGCGCGCTGCGCGGCGGCGACCAAATCATCGGCGCGCAAGGCGTGATCAGTTTCGATTTCGGCGATTATCGACTGCAGCCGACCGCACCCTTGACCGTGGAGGAAATCAATGTCCGGCCTGAAGAGCCCGAGGATGTCGGCGGCGACGTCACGGTCGCGGCGTTCAACGTACTGAACTTTTTCACCACGCTCGATGATGATGCCGGCCGCAATGGCATGCCCCTGAACGAGATCGGACTGGAGCCGCGCGGCGCCAATGATTTGATCGGCGACGCAGGCGGCGTGATCCCATTGGACGTGATGGGCGACGTGGACGGGACGACGGGTCTCGACACCCGCGAATTCGAACGGCAGCTCGACCGTCTGGTCACCACGATCCTCGAAATCGACGCGGATATTCTGGGTCTGGTCGAGGTCGAGAACGACTTCAACAATGTGGGCGTCGACGCGCTCGAGTTTCTGGTGGATCAACTGAACGCGGAGGCGGGGGCCGGGACCTACGCCTTCGTCGATCCGGGCGTCGACTTCGTCGGCGGTGCGGCGAATGGTGATGCCATCACCACGGCGCTGATCTACCGGCCCGGCGTGGTCCAACTCGCCGTCGGCACGACGGTCGAAATTCTCACCGACAGCATCGTCGATTCGGAAAACCTGGCGGGTCTGGCGGGCGAGACCATCTTTGATGGACCAAGCACCAACCGCGCGCCGGTCGCCGCCACCTTCGAAGTGCCGGCGAGCGGCGACATCATCACGGTGATCGTGAACCACTTTAAGTCGAAGGGCAGCGCTGGACCGTCTGGCGACGTGGATCAGAACGACGGCGCCGGCAACGCGAATCTGACCCGCCTACAAGGCGCTCAGGCTTTGGACGCGTGGCTCGACACCGATCCGACGGGATCGGGTAGCGACAATTTCCTGATCTTGGGCGATTTGAACGCCTATGCGGAGGAAGATCCGATCATCTTCCTTGAAGGCGAGGGCTATACGGATCTGGCGCATGTCTTCGTGGGTGAAGACGCGGCGTCCTTCGTGTTTGACGGTCAGATCGGCACCCTCGACTACGCCCTCGCGTCGGACGCTCTTCTGCCTCTCGTCACCGGCGCGACCGAGTGGCAGATCAATTCGCCCGAAGTCGACGCGATTGACTATAATCTCGACTTCGGCCGTTCGGACGCCCTTTTCGACGGCGAAGAACCGTTCCGCTCCTCGGACCACGATCCGATCATCATCGGACTGAACTTCCAGCCCGGCGCTTTTGTCGCCGCCGCGGATATGTTTGCGGTCGGCGAAGACGAGGCCTTGGTCGCTGGCGACGTGCTCGCCAACGACAGCGACCCGACCGACAAGGGCCTAACCGTCGTCGCCATCAACGGCGAGGCGGCGAATGTCGGCCTTGCCGTCGACCTGGCGGCTGGCGGATCGGTGACGGTCAACGCGGACGGGACCTTCGTTTACGCGCCCGATGGTGATTTTGAAGCCCTGAATGACGGCGAAACCGACGACGTGGGCTTCACCTACACGATCCGCGCCAGCAATGGCGAAGAGGCGACAGGCCAGGTCACCATCACGGTTGACGGGGCAAACGACGCGCCGATCGCGTTCGGCGGCGACTTCGTCGTCAAGGAAAACCAAACGTTCGTCGGCGACATCGACGTCGTCGATCCGGATCAGGAGTTGGCGGATCTTTCGATCGTCGGCGGCCCGGACGCCGACTTGTTCCAAGTTGATCGGCTGTTCAACGAGATCCGTTTCAAAAACGCGCCGGACTTTGAGAACCCGGCTGATGCGGACGGCGACAACGTCTATGCGTTCCAGGTCGCCGGGGCTGATGGCGGGGGTTTCGGACCAGCCGCGGGCGTGACCGTGACGGTGACCAACGTTTTTGAGGCGGACGACGCGCCAAGCGACGGCGCCGATGCCGGACCGGGTGTCGGTGGCGGCGGCGGCGGCCAGGTTGGCGAAGAGCCTGTCCCGACTTCGCCGGAGGGCCAGGCCACGCCGGTCTTTCTGTTTCTCAATCCGGGCGGAGGATTGTTCGCGACCACCTCAGCGGGAGAGCGCGACGCGGTGCAGAGCAATGGCGGCTTCACGCCATTGGCCGATGACTTGTCGGCGCTTCCGTCCGAGACGTCCGTTCCAGGCGCGACGCCGGTCCAGCGGTTCTTTGACACCTCCACGGGTTTCCACATTTACACCTTGGACCCAGCCGAAATTGAATCTTTGTCGCAAGACCCGGACGTGGTCTTTGAAGGCGAGGCGTTCGCCGCGTTCATCCCGTCCTTTGCGGGTGGCGAGGCGGTCTACCGTTTCCGTGTCGAAGACACGGGCGCTCTCATCCTCACCAGCGATGAAAGCGCGTTGGAGAGCTTTTTCGCCAATCCGGACCGCTTTACCTTCGAGGGAGAAGCGTTCACGACGTTTGATCCGGGTCCGAGCGTCGCGCAATCTCTCGGACTGGGGTTGGCGGTGACGCCGGTCTTCTTGTTCGCCAATAGCGTCACGGGCGGCGCGTTCTTGACGTCAAACGTTGAAGAGGACTTTGCGGTTCGCGGGATCGGCGCTTTTGAAGCCGAGGACCAGGAACTCTTCGTCTTCAACCCGAACGTGGCGGGCGTCGGCGGTCTTGTGGAGGTGTTCCGCTTCTTCAACCCGACGACCGGCGCGCATTTCTTCACCGCCGATCCAGCCGAGCGGGACGTGCTGCTGGACGGCGAATTCGGCTTTAACTTCGAAGGCGCGGCGTTCGCGGCGTTTGACGAAGGCCGCGACGGCACGCGGCCAATTTACCGGATCTTCGACCTGCAGAACTCCGTCCACGTTTTCACCGCGGATTCCGAGCGATTGGTGGTTCTCCTGGATGATCCGAGCCGCTTTCGCTTTGAGGGCGTGGGCTTCTTCGCGGCGACAGACGATGCGAACGGCTTCGACGCCTTGGGCCCGACGTCCCGCGTCATCGATTGGGACGGCGACGCATTGATGTAGCAAATTGGGGCGGCCCCTGGCGGATCGGCCGACGCTCGTCGTGCGCGAGATGGCGCGTGTCCGTTAGCGCCCAGTGGCGACCGCCGTGCGCTTACTTTTGATCGGCTTATCCATCGTTCGCCGTGAGCGCAGAACGCGCATCCAAGCGCACAATTGGCTGACATAGACCTCGTTTCGGCGCGCCGCAGCCGCGACCGAGACGACGGGCTTACGGCATGCGATTCGTTTCGCCGCACAATTCAATCGTTTAGCCGGCGCCCAATGGGCGCCGCCGCCATGTCGCCATGCTATGCTCGTTCAGCCGATCGATGGGGAAGAGGCAGCGCGTCCATGGCGATGGACCAATCGGATGCACCTGACGACACCAAGCCGCGGCGGCGGCTGACGACGGTTCTCGCCGCGGATCTTCAGGGGTTCTCTTCGACGGTAGAGTCAGATGAAGAAGAAGGGCTGCGCGCAGTGGCTATGCGCATCTCCTTGTTGGAGGCGTCGGTTGCGGCCCATGGCGGCCGGATTTTTCATCGCGCCGGCGACGGGCGATTGGCGGAGTTCGCCTCTCCCGTCGCCGCTGTTCGCGCCGGTCTCGAAGCGCAACACCGCTTTCTGGAAGCGTTTGGCGGCGCATTGCGCCTGGGCATGCGCATCGGGATTCACACGGGCGACGTGGTCGCCGAAGCGGACGGCGACTTGATGGGGCACGGCGTAAACGTGGCGGCGCGCTTGGAGGCCGCCTGTCCTGTGGGCGCCGTGTTGGCGTCAGATGCGACATGGGATCACGCTAAGGCGGCGATCACCGCGAATGCGGAGGGTCCCGTCCGGATCGCTTTGGGGAAAATGCAGACTCGGATTGTAGCCTGGCGGCTCTTCTCCGCAGGGGCCGTGAGGAAGGCTCCAAGATCGCGTCGGTTCATCCACCGGTCCCCATGGTACGCGATTGGCGTCTTGGTCTCGGCCGTCGCCGTCTGCGTGATTTGGTTCGCCATGCGGTCGGATGTGACCAGGAACGAAGGAACTCGACCAACTCGGAACGACGCCTTAGTCGCGCGGGCGGAGGTCTTGGTTCGCCAGAGAGGCGAGGGGGCGCTGCGTCAGGCGATCGCTTTGTTGAACCAGGCGGTCGCGCATGACCCGTCGGATGCGCGTGCTTGGGCGGAACTCGCCAACGCGCATTTCTCGATGCTGACCTTTTCGGAAGCTCCCGACGCCGCTCACGCCGAAAGCGGACGCGCGGCCGCTCGCCGCGCGCTCCAACTCGATCCGGCTCTCCCGGAGGCCGTGATGGCCTTGGCGCGCGATCAGATCGGTGCAGGCCAACGAACGAAGGGGATGCGCACTTTGGAAGCCGGCCTCGCGGCGACGCCGGACGATGTCGACCTGATTCTGGCGTTGGGTTTTCGGCACGCTCAGGCAGGGCGTTACGTCAAAGCCCGAAACCTTGCACGACGCGCGCTCGCTTTGGACCCGGACACGGGCCTCACCATTATTCCGCTTGGAATGAACATGCTGTTTTCGGGGGATGCGGCCGCGGCGGACATGTTGCTTCGGCGCGCCTGGGAGGACTTCGCCCTGCGCGCGCCTGTGATCCGGCGCGGTCTCGCCTTGATTGCGTTGCAGCGCGGCGATCCGGACGGCGCGCGGCTCTGGCTGGGCGACGGCGCGCCCGCGACCGCCAGCGACGCCTTCGCCGCGGCGACGGACGCAATGGATGGAACGGTCTCCACCAAGTTTGCGGCGGAGCGGGTGACCCAGGCCTATCGGGCTCATCTCCAAACGGACCCGTTCGCCTTTGAGACCGCGCTCGACGCCTTGGGTTTTCTTGGCGAAGTCGAGAGTGCGGCGTCGCTCTTGTCGGAGGCGGAGCCGGATGGCGACACTGCGACGTACACTCTTTTCGCGCCATGGAACACTGCCCTGAGACGGAGCGAAGCTTTCGCCGAAACGATGGCCGTTCTGGGCCTAGAAAGACATTGGCGTGAGACGACCCCAAGCGACGAATGCGTCGGCGAGGGAGCTGAAGATTTTCCCTATTGCGCCCGGATCGCCGGCGCGCCTTAGGGTTGTTAGCGGCCGGCGTCGCGGCTCAGGGGCTGCAATCTAGAGGCGCGAAATTTCTACACACCTACACTTCGATCGAGACCGATGGACTTGCCCGGAAATAAAAGTTGAACGCGCCAACTTTGGGAGCAGGAAGTGTTCTATGGATCGAGGAAACAAACCGACGCCTGAGTTCGGCGTGAAGCGGTGCGGCTGGCGCTGACGAGTGGCGGGAAGCGGCAGGAGATCGCGGAGGACCAGGGTATCGGGTTGTCGACGCTGACGCGGTGGCTGTCGCAGGAGCGCGATGTCCGTGAGGCTCCGGTCGATCTCCATGCCGAGTTGAAACGGTTGCGCCGGGAGTGATTAGTCCCCGAGGGCGGGTCCACTCCGAGTGTTAGTAGACCCCGATGGGTTGATCCATAGGGATATGCGCTTCCGGCGCTGGCGGCCGCCAACCCCGGGATCCATTCGGGCGCACTTGGTAGTCGTGACGTCTCCATTGCTCGATGACGATCCGGGCTTCTTTCAACGAGCAGAAGATTTCTCCGTTGAGCAGCTCGTCGCGGTGCAGAGCCCCGAGGTGACGGACCAAATCGCCACGGCGATCACGGCAGCCGCGCAGCGGATCGCCAAGGACGATCATTGTGCAGCCCAACCGACGCTATCGTCAGCGGTCGCAACTAACCGCCGCCTTGAACGCGACATCTAGAAGACCGGCACCGACACAGAATATGGCTGGACACCTCAATTTATGGCATTGTCCACTCCGAATTTGAGCATCTCTTATTGTGGAGGGTGACGCGATGCGCAGTTTCAGCTCTTCGGGCGTTCTCGTCTTGGAAGGCGGGAACGGCGCGACGCTGAATGGAACGGCTCGGGATGACGTTCTTGCGTTTGACGGGGCTGTCAAAAGCGCCTTTGGACAGTCCGGCGACGATTTCATTCTTGGCTTTGGTTTTGTCGACAGCGACCTTGAGGGCGATCAAGGCGCCGACCTAATCTCCGGCGGAGGCGGGGACGACGATTCACTGCTTGGCGGCGCCGGGAACGACGTCATTTCAGGCGGTCCCGGCTCGGATACGAATTTGGACGGGGGGGCGGGCCTCGACATTCTTTTGGGCGGCGCCGGTGCGGACACCCTGATCGGCGGCGGAGGCGACGACTTTCTTTATGGCGGCTTCGGCGCCGACACGCTCTCAGGCGGGACCGGCGGCGATCTCCTGGTCGGCGGCTCGGACTCAGATACGTTCGTTTTCGAGAGTGGCGATGATTCCAACGCCCGAGGCGGTGTGGACGTCATTTCGGACTTCGACGGCGCATCGGACTCCATCACGCTTCCCGGCGCTGTTCAGGGCGATGTCGCCTTCACCAATGTGAGCGTGTTTCAACCTTTTGACGCCGACGCGCCCAGCTTTTTCAGCCTGACGACGGGCGGCGACGCCACGGGCGGCGCCGTGGTTCAAGATCTTGCCGGCGGCGGAGGCGTGCGGGTGTTCGTCGACGTGGATGGCGACGGCGATTTCGGGCCGGACGATCTGCTTTTCGATCTCTTGGGCGCGAAATCCGACATCCAACTGAGCGCGGCGAGCCTTGGCCTCCAAGAGGCTACGCCCCAGCCGGTCGGGGAGCAGGGCGAATTCAAGGATACGCGGGCCTTCGACAATGTGAGCGGCGGATTCGCCGACGAGTCGATCATCCTTCTCGCGGACGGCGTCGACGATTTCTTTGACGCGGCCGAGGGCGTGGACGGCGTCGATCTCAGCACGCTCGCCAATCCCGGAAAGGCCACGATCGATCTTAAGAACGGGCTGATCACGACGTCGGTCTCAGGGGCCGACGTCGTCCTGAATTTCGAGAACGCGGTGGGCACGTCTTTGGACGACACCATCACGGGCGGCGACGAGGACAACACGCTGAGCGGTCGGGCCGGCGGCGACATCATCGACGGGGGCGCCGGGGACGACACCTTGATCGGCGATGGCGGCGCGGGCGTCACCACAGCGGTGGCGACCGGCGTGGATGCGGACGGTCTGGATCTTGAAGTGAGCCTGTCGACGCCCTTCGCGTCGGGCGGCGGCCTTGCGACGGTCAGCGGCTTGATCAGCACGGAGGCTTTGGGGTCCGGCGCCAATGTCGCTTACATTATCGACGTGTCGGGCAGCATGAGTTCGGGTTTCTCAGGCGCGGAAACCGTGCCAGACCTAAATGGCGACGGCCGGCCGAACACCCTGCTCGATGGCGCGATCGCCGGCTTCGAGGCGATCAACCAAAGCCTGCTGGATGCGGGGGTGGCGGGCGCGGCCAATGTGGCGCTGATCCCGTTCACCTCGGGCGCCAGCGTCACCTTCACTGGCGATGCGGCCCAGGACACGAACGGCAATGCCCGGGCGGACGTCTCCGACGCGCTGCGCAATCTGAACGCGGGCGGCGGCACCAGCTTCGGCCCTGCGCTGAACCAAGCGATCGGCTTTTTTGAAGCCAATCCGCGTTCCAGCAACTTCGTCTTCTTTCTGTCGGACGGCTTCGCTTTCAGTGACGGCGCGGTCGAAAGCGACATTCTGCGCGAGGAGATCGGCGCGGAGATCCGCGCGGTCGGCCTCGGCAACGGCGCAAGCCTCGATCAGCTCGACATCTTGGATGACGGGGAAGACAACGATTCCGCAGAACGCAGTCTGACCCCGAGCGAATTGCAGGCGGCGTTGTCCGGCTCGCCCGTCGATGACGCGACGATCAGCCAAGTGCAGTTCTTCGTCGGCGGCTCTTTGACGTCCACGCTCACGGGCGCGGACCTGACGGACACCGCCTTTGGTCTGCAATTCGCGGAAGAGGTGACGGTGGGATCCGGAACCACCGACGTGAAGGTGGTGGTAAACTTCACCAACGCCGCGCCAATCACTGTCACCAACACGATCGAGATCGCGGATTTCGACGACACGCTGACGGGCGGGCCGGGTGACGATTTCATCAATGGCGGGCCGGGCACGGATACGGCGGTCTTCGAAGGCCCGTCCAGCGAATACATGTTCGGCACGCCCGCCTCGGACGGGACGGTCACCATCACCCGCAGTTTTACAGACGCCGAAGGCATGTCGGCCACCGAGGTCGACACGTTGGTGAATGTGGAGTTCGCGCAATTCGCCGATCAGACGCTCGCCGTGCCGGAGCCCATGCCTGTGGCCCCGGTTGTGGCGACGCCGGCCGCGGCGCTGGTGATTGGCGGCGAGAACTTCCCCTTGAACGGGATCAGGGTTGGCGATGCGGACAGCGAAAGCCTGACGGTCACGCTGACGCCGACCAATGGGGCGGTGACGACGACCGGGATCGCAGGCGTGAACGCCTCCACCGGGGGCGGCGGCGTGGTGACCTTGGTCGGGCCGGTCGACGCCTTGAACAGCGCGCTCGCCACCTTGCGGTTCAACGCCAGCAGCGCCGGGGCGAGCTTGAAGGTTGAGGCGGAAGACGCCGACATGCTCGCGGACGACGATACGGTCACCATCAATCTGGCGCCGGAACAGCCGGTCGTGACGACGACGGATGACGACACGTTCGACGGCGGCGACATCGTCGCCGAGACCAATGACGGCGATGGCTTATCGCTGCGGGAGGCGATCGGTCTCGCCAACAGTTTCGCAGACATCGACTCCATCACCTTCTCACCGGGCGTATTCCCAAATGTGGATGGCGCGGCGAACAAAGGCACGGTGATCCGCCTGTCGGGCGGCCAACTCACGATCAATTCCGACGTGACCGTAGACGGAGATGTCGGCGGCGACGGCATCCCCGACGTCATTTTGAGCGGCGACAAGGATAGCAATGATGCGCCTCAGGCGGACCTCGCCGGCACGCCGTTGGATGAAGGATTTTTTTCCGACGCCGTGGGCGGCGGCGTCACCGGGACAAATGAACGCGTACTCAATGTCCAAAGCGGCGATGTCGATTTGAACGGTCTGGCGATCACCGGCGGCTATTACGCCAGCACGGGCGGGGGCGGCGGCGTTTATGTGGCCTCCGGCGCGGATCTTCACATCACGAACAGCGTCATCTCTGGTAACCGTGCTGATGTTCAGCCCGGCGGCGGGGTCAGCAATTACGGTCAACTGGTGCTGGACCAAGTCTCCGTTTTGTCAAATATATCACAGGGAGGCGGCGCGCTTTCTAACCAAGGAGGCGCGAGCGCAGAGATTTTGCGCTCAAATATTGCAAACAATGTGTCAACTTTTGGCGGCGGTGTTGCAAACAATGGAACATTAGCTTTGAGCGCGAGTGTTTTGCTTGGCAATGAAGCGACCTTTTCTGGTGGCGCGATCTTTCATTCAGGCGGATCTGCAAATCTCGCGAACACTTTGATCATTGATAACACGGCGAATGTGCGTGGCGGCGGTGTCTCAAGCAGCGCCCAGCTGCGTTTGGTCAGCGTCACTGTTGTTGGAAACGTTTCTAAAACGAGTGATGGCGGCGGGCTGGACAACTCGAACGGCGATCTTGACATCATCAACTCGACCGTGACCGGCAATGACGCCGACGTTTATGGTGGCGGCGTGTTCGCCGACTACGGCTCCACAAAGGTCGTCAACAGCATCGTCTCCGGAAATGCGACGACGTTCAACGATCCCAACTTGTATGAAATGGGTTCGTCATTTTCTTTTCAAGGCGCCAATGTGACGGATACTTTTCCAGGATTCAGTTCGCCTTCATTGAATGAAGGCCAAGCGCTCAATACGCTTTTTAATACGATCGGCCAGTTCGATCCCGATGGCGTCGCGCTCAGCGGCGATGAATTCAATGGCGGCGCGTCAGCCGACAATGACGGCCCCTCCGTCGGCTCGCCGGGTTTTCAAAGCGTGTTGCAGACGGTGGCCATTTTGGGCGGCGGCGTAGCGGAAAACACCGCCTTCGGCACGCCAATATCGCTTGATGAGAGCGATTTCGCCATCGACCTCAATGGCGACGGCGACACGGACGACACCTTGACCAACACCAATCAGATCGCCTTTGACGCCCGCGGCCAAGGCTTCAACCGCGATGACGGCGAAGGGATTGATCTGGGCGCCTTTGAGAACACCACGCGAGACACCAAGCCGACCGTGACCGCGCCCTCGGCAGCGATCACCTTCGATACGCCCTTTCGGATCACGAAACTCGCGGACGGGGCCAGTGCTATCGATGTCGGCGATCTGGACGGGGACGGCGATGTGGATGTGGCGGTCGCCTCCGCGGATGACGGCGCGGTGCGCGTATTTCTGAATGATGGCACGGGCTTGGCCTATTCGCCTGTGAAACTGTCGAGCGTGAACCTAACGGCCCCCTCCAACCTCCTCGTGGTCGACGTCACCGGCGACAATGTTCCCGATCTGGTGGTGGCGGACAGCGAGGCCGACGCCGTGTTCGTGTTCGCCAATGATGGGGCCGCCGGGTTCACGGAAAGTCAGATCATCACCGGCGCCGTCGGCGCCTCCGGGCTCGTGGCCGCTGATCTGGACGACGATATGGATCTGGACGTCGCGGTCGCGGCGAGAGGCGCTGGTGAAATCCAAGTCGCGACGAATGCGGGCGCCGGCGCCTTCGACCCTAGCTTTCCGGCAATTGTCGGACTGAACACGCCGACTGACATCGCCGCCGCCGATTTGGCGGGCGGTAAGGGGCTTGATCTCGTGGTGGCGGATCCGGCGGCGGGCCAGGTCAGAGTGTTCGAAAACACGGGCGGGCCAAGCTTCACGCCCGCCTTCGACGTCACCAACGCGGTCACGGGCGAGTTGGAGGTCGAAGCGGCGGATTTCGACGATGACGGGGATGCGGATGTCGCGGTCATCGACGCCGGGGACGGGTCGCTGCGCGTGTTCGAAATCCATGGCGGCGCCGTGCAATCCGAGATCGTGCTGACCACCGATGCGCCGAACGCCTCGGCGCTGACCGCCGCGGATGTGTCGGGAAGCAAGGCTGACGAGCTTTTGGTCGGCTCCACCGGCGATGATCGGGTGCGCCTGTTCCCGAACAGCGACGACGGCTCCGCTCCGCCGGATTTCCGCGCGCCCTTTGAAATCACGGGCGTCGCGAACGATCCCTCGGACATCGCGGTTGCGGATTTGAACGGCGACGGTGTCGACGAAGTGCTGGTCGCATCGTCCGGCGACGATTCGGTCCGCGTCTACTTCCAAGACCTGTTGGAAGTGGGGGACACTTTCATCTTTTCCGGCGCCAATGCCTTTTCCGTGGCCAGCCCGATCGACGACGAGGAAGTGGACGGAGACGTCAATCTGACCGTCACGCTCACGGCGACGGGCGGCGCGCTCGCATTGGCGAGCACAAGCGGGCTCACGCTGATCGACGGCGACGGCTCCGACGGGACGCTTCAATTCTCCGGCGATCCGACCGCTGCGATCAATGTCGCGCTGGACGGTCTCGCATTCGAGGCGCAGAGCACGGGCGCACAGACCATCACACTCACGGTCACAGACGGGACCACGCCGGTCACTGCGTCGCTTGGGCTCTATGTGTTCTGATCGATGACGCGCGGGTCGCCGCTCGACGTGATCCCTTCCCAATAAGGGCGCTGTTTGTGATTGGAGGACGTTGGGCTTCTAGGCGGCGGCGCGTGACGCCTGCCCAGGGGGCGAGAGCGACGAGGGCGCCGCCGTATCCGCTCGACCAACACCGCCTTGAAGCGAATCTCGGCTCGATTGTGTCTCGCGATGCGGACGATGGGTCCGCGTCGATAAGGGCGAATACGGTAGAGACATCGACGTTTCGAGGCGGCCATTCGCGGCGTGAATGGTCGGCCGCGGAGAAGAGCCGGATTGTGGCGGAGACGCGTGAGCCGGGCGTCTCGGTGGCGGCTGCGGCGCGCCGAAACCGCGTCCATTTCAGTTCCGCTAAATGGCGCCTTCGATCAACATGCGCTGGAGCGCGTCGGACTCCACGGGCATCGGCCGCGCATAATGAAAACCTTGAGCGAGGCCGATCCCGAGGCGACGCAGCACGTCCAGTTGAGCCGATGTCTCCACTCCTTCGGCGACAACGGTCAGATCCAAATCCGCCGCCAGATTGCGCATCACTCGGAGCACCGACGCGTTCCCCGGTTTCTCCAAATCGTCCAGGAAAAGCTTGTCGATCTTCAAGATGGTCGCCTCCATTCGGGTCAAATAGCCAAACGAGGAATAACCTGCGCCAAAGTCGTCGATTGCGACCTGATAGCCCTCCCTTCGAAGGGCTTCGATCACATTCAACCGGCGGTCGACGTCTCCGAGAAAGACGCTTTCGGTGAGTTCGATGACGACGTGGCGCGGATCGACGCCGGCGGCCTGGACAGTTTCGTTCAGACGCGAGAGGAAATCGGGCGCGTCCAATTCGGTCACGTCGACATTCACGGCCACATAAATCTGTCGATTGAGACGCAAGCGTTTGTTCATGGCGGCGACCACGGACAACGCTTTCATACGTATTCGCACGCCAAGATCGTGCATCAATTCCACGTCGCGCGCGATGTCCAGGAACATGGCCGGGCTATGGACGACGCCGTCCTCGTCTCGCAAACGGCACAAAGCCTCGAGCCCGTAGACCTGCCCGTCCGACAGGTTCACAATCGGCTGGAAGTAGGGAATCAGGCGATCCTCAGCGAAAGCCTCCCGCAAGCGGCGCTCTCGCTCGATCAAGTTGGATGGAGCCGACTGCATTGTGTCAGCGCCATACACCCCGCTGCGCAACTCGATCGAGGCGTCGCGATGCAACGCCCATTGCAAGGCTTGATCGACATCCGCGCCGGGCGCGTCCGTCGACCTGAGAGCCAAGACATGCAAAGGAACCCAGATAGGACCCTCCTCCTTTGCATCCAACGGCCGCGGGGACGCCGCGACGACCGCCTCGGAATTCGCCAACGCCTCATCCCAAAAATCGTCTGTACCCGCCTCCTCGACAAAAAAGGCGAACATGGTCTCTGAGATCATAAAGACGTCACGCCCCGCTGCCTCCGTAATCCGTCGGGCGATTTCCACTCTTGCGGCGTTCACGCCCGACCGCGACAAACCTGCGGCAAGGGACCGAATACGTTTGGCGCACACAAACGCCACCGCGAACGCCCCTCTCGATCCTGCGCAGTCCCACGCGTCACGGAAAGCCGACAGGTTACGGATGCCGGTCTCATGGCAAAGAACGGACACCTCGGTCACGTCATACTGGACGCCGGCGACCAAACCGGGCGCGCCGGTCATGGACGCGTCGTTTACGATATGGGTCACCATGTGGCGCACGGCGCCGAAGCGATCCGCCATGCGGTAGTTGAGGGTGACGTAAGGCCGTCGACCACCACGGCACGCCTCTAACGCGTCCTCCACAAAGGTCCGATCATGTTGGACGGCGTGCGACATCCAGGGATCGCCTTTAACATCATGCTGATCGTCAAACCCGATCATGCGCATCCAACTATCGGAATAATCACGCGTATCGGTCTCCAAATCCCACAACCAGAAACCAGAGCGATCATCGGTCAAGATTAAGTCTAAGGCACGGCGACGCAATTCTTCCGGATTAAAATGCCCTGAATGCATCATTCGCTCCTTGCAGGCATCATCCAGCACTCGCTCTAGGGACGTTTAATACTTTCCGTTGGATCATCTTTTTTATGGCAAAATAGCACGGCGCTTTTTCCCTCGCAAGCATTCGATCCGAAACGAACGGGGGTCAGGTCACGCCGCTAGCCCCCGCAGGTTCGGCATCGCGCCATTGCGCTAATCCTCAAGGCTCGCGCTGTCGGGCTCTATAAATGTTAGTCCCGGGACGACCTTGGCCTGACCCCACGAGGTTGTCCGACGTTAGCGTTAGACCTGGCAGGGTAGCGGGGCTCATGCCGCCGCAACTTCATAGTAAGGCGGCGGGAGCCCAGCGGGCAAGATGGTCTTTGGTGCTGGCGACCTGTAGCCGAGCGATGAGTGTGGCCTCAGCTGTGATCCTGCCCCGGTCTGGTGGACACCCATGCTATGGCTTTCGAGCCAGGAGAG
>CAYPOX010000039.1:0-19320 GCA_964412525.1 uncultured Caulobacterales bacterium | reverse complement strand
GCCGCCTCGTGACCGAGACAGCCATCACCCTGCGTCTTCGTCGCTGCGCGACATGTCCGTTCGTTCTTAATACGGCGGGACACGCATAGGGTAAAGTCTGCGGCGGATGCCCCTGCAAGCCTTGGTCTTTCAGCAATGCGGCGAGGGCCGGATAGGCGTCGGCGTTGAAAGGCGCGTAGTCCATCAGGTCCACCAATTGGTAATGACCGTCGGTGCGATCATAGGTCGACAACAGTTCGCGCGCCTCGTCCGGCCGGTTCAAAAGATGGAGCAGCAACCATTTCACGATCGGATGTCGGGTTTCACTGAGCAGCGTAAGAGCCGGACCTGCATCGCCTTCCGCACAGCCCTGCCGCGCCCGGGCCATCTGCAAAAGGTCCTCTTCATGGGGCTCGACATCAATCCGCGCGAGGATCTGGCGCGCCCGTGGGATGTCGCCTGACCAGAGGATCGCGCGATGCACCTGATAAAGCACCGCAGGGCTGTCTCGATCCAACTCCAGAAGTCGGTTGGTCAGCCGGTCCGCAAGACGCGCAAAGCCCGCATGGACGACCTCCTCTAGGATCAATTGAAGCTGGTAAGGATTGTCCCAGGCCAAATTGGCGAAACGCCGCGTGGCCCGCCGGGCGGTCTCGCGCATGTTGAGGGTGTAGGACCATTCGGCGAGATCCCGCCAAAGAAACATGTCCAACGGCCGTTCTTCGGCGACAGCTTTCAGATAGGCGTGACCTTCGGCGAGTTTTAGTTCGAAAAGAGCCTGCGCCGCCAGATAACGCTTGCGCTCAATCGGATCGTCCGCGGCCGCGATGGCGTCGGCGATTCGTTCGCGGAAGGCTTGCCGCCGCCTCGCGGATTCGTCGCGCTCCAAGCCCGCCATCACGTTTTCCGTCGGAGACAAGCGATCGCGCCAATACTCCGCGGCGCGAAAATGAGCCTCCGCGAAATTGGGGTCGAGCGCGCGAGCCTCTTCCAGATATTGATAGGCGTCGTCGGCGGAGAGAACCAACACGTCGGTGGAAGACCGCGTCTCGATCGCGCGGGCGCGCAGATAGGCCTGGTAGGCGTCCGGTGAGCGCGTGCCGATCTCGACCATCCGCTCCAGCGTTTCCGGATCCAAGGTCGTTTCCAGGGCCTGGGCGATTTCCACGGCGATTTGTTCTTGAATCGAGATCAAATCACCTGCGTCTTGGTCAAAAGTGCGGGACCAAATCGACACCTGATCCCTGGCGCGCACCAGGCGAACCGTCACCCGCAAGCGGTTGTCGACGCGGCGTACGGATCCCTCAAGCACATGGGCCACGTTCAATCCTTTGGCGATCTCCTCCAGCGCGGCGCCGCGTTCCGTCGCCCGTCGCACGGCCAAAGCCGATGCGGTGACGATGTCAGGCGTGCGGGTCAGCGCGGTCGTGATTTCATCGGTGAGGCCGGAGGCGAACCATTGCACGGAGGCGTCGCCGTAATCGGAGAACGGCAACACGGCCACGGATTTGCTGCGGTCGAGCTGCACGATGCTGATGCTCTCGGCGCGACGCTTGGCGAATGAAAGAAGCACGAACTGATTTGAAAACATCCCGACAACTGGAAAGATAAGACCAAGCAAGAAAACAGATATTAAGTAGCGCCGGCTTGAATGGTGCGACATTGAGGCCTAACCCAAAATTCAACGATGCAAAGTGGAACGTGGTCGCCAAACTAGCGTCGACTTCATAAATCGTCGATTCACGTAGGTGCGTCTTGGTGGACATTCTTCGGGTCGCCTTCGGGGCCATGGCCGCCCAGAATGGCGAACGGGTGCACGGTTCTTGCGACAAAGCGCATCGTAGGCGCTGGTCACGCACGCCCATGAACCCCATAGACCGCATCAGAACATTAAGGAGGGGGCCATGCCGACCCGATTCACCGAGCTTCTGGCCGGCGCGACCTGGGATGCGCCCACGCTCAGGCTTTCGATCCCGGACGATTGGATGCAGGGGCGCACCACCTATGGCGGTTTGTCGACGGCCTTGTGCCTGACCGCGGCCCAGCGCGGGTTTCACGACCTTCCCCAACTGCGCAGCGCCAATGTGACGTTTGTCGGCCCTGCAGGCGGACCAGTCGAAGTGCGGCCCGCCATCTTGAGGCAGGGCCGATCGGTCAGCTTCGTCGCGGCGGATCTTTCGAGTGAAAAGGGGCTCGCGACGCGCTGCGCATTCGCCTTCGGCGCGCCGCGCGAATCGACGCTTGAGGCGTCCTGGTCGCCGGCGCCCGAGGCTCCGCCGCCGGATGCATGCGAACCTTTTCTTCCATTGGGGCAGGGTCCAACATTCACCCAACATTTCGACACGCGTTTGGTGCGCGGCGCCCGTCCGGGCGGCGGGACGAGCGCCCATTGTTTGGAGGTTTGGGTGCGCCACCGAGACGGTTCCGCCAAGGATGCGGCGGCGCTTGTCGCGTTGGCGGACACGCTTCCGCCGGCGGTGTTGCCCATGGCGACGGAGTTCAAGCCGATCAGCTCCATGACCTGGATGTTCAACCTTCTATCCGACGCGCCGGCGACGGATGATGAGGGTTGGTGGCTGCTCCAGGCGCGTGCGGAGCACGCCGCCAACGGCTATTCAAGCCAGGACATGCTGGTGTGGAACCGAGCCGGCGAGTGCGTCATGGCGGGCCGGCAAAGCGTGGCGATCTTCTTTTAGTGATTAGGGCCGGTAGCTCTCGATGATCGCCGCATCCACCCACATGAGGTCGTCGCCCTGGGTGTAGAAGAAATAGGCGCCGTCCGGCGTCACCATCGGGCAATAATCGATCCCCTTGGAATTGATCGTGTCGCCCAAATTAATGTCCTGGCCCCAAGACCCGTCCGCTTGTTTGAAGCTGACATAGAGGTCCGCGCCGCCCAGACTGTCGGGCCGTCCGGCGGCCACATGGATGAGATAGGACTCGTCCGGGCTGACATAAATGTCGCCTTCATCGACCTCGCTGTTGACGCCGGGGCCCAAATTGACCGGCGCCGCAAACGCGCCGTTCTCATACTGGGACCGATAGCTGTCGCGCCCGCCCAAACTGTCGTCGCGGATGGCGGAGAAGTACAAGCTGCCGTCGCTGACCAGCATCGGATAAAGCTCATGACCCGGGCCATTGATCTGCTCGCCGAGGGGCTCCGGGGTGAGCAAGCCATGCGTCGTGACCCGGCTGCGCCAAATATTGTAGCGCTCCAAGGAATAGCCGGGCAGGGGGCGGTCGGAGATGAAGTAGCCCCAGTCCCCATCCGGTGAAAACGCCATGTCCACGTCGCGGTGCCCGGGATAGGTCTTGGACGGGGCGGCCATGCGCGGCTCCGGCCACGCGCCGTCATCCCGGCGGCGGCTGAAGAACATTTTGAACACGCCGTCGATCTGGCGCGTGAACATGAAGATGCGGCCGTCGGGCGAGAAGACGGAGTTCAATTCCCGCTCTCCGTCGAGAGAAATGAGGCCGGGCGCGAACACCTCCGGCGTCATGCCGGGCGTTTCTTGGCCCAGATAGGGGCCGTTGAGCGCAGGCCATTCCTCCTGCGCGACGGCGGGAAGAGCGAGTAGAACGGCGAAAATCGGGGTGAGGCGCATGGCGCGGGGTCCTGTTCCGGCGGCGGCCGGCAGCCTAGAGAGGTGCGCCCGGCGCTTCAATCCGAGGACGCCGCGCCCGTTGCGTCAACCTTCGAAGCGTCGTCGTCCATGCCTTGCTCCAAGGCCAGCCGGACCGTGTCCCACAGCGCGATGAACAGCCCGGCGACGACAGGACCGAGGATCAATCCGGTCGCGCCGAACGCGCCCAATCCGCCCAGCGTGGAGATAAGGATCAGAAGATCCGGCATGGCCGTGTCGCGTCCCACCAGGATCGGGCGCAGAATGTTGTCGATGCTGCCGACGACGGCCACGCCCCATATGATCAACCCGATGGCGAACACGGTCTCGCCCTGGGAGAAGAGCCAGGCCGCACCGCCGAGAATGACCAGAAGGGGGCCGACGCCGGGGATGACGGACAAGATGGCCATGACGACGCCCCAAAATATCGCGCTGTCGATCCCCGCAACCCAGAAACTCAGGCCGCCCAAAGCGCCCTGCGCCAAGCCGATCAGCAAGGTGCCCTTGAAGGTCGCGCGGCTGATGGAGATGACGCGCTCCTTCAGTTTCGCCTGGAGCGGAGTGGGAAGCCCGGAATAGGCCAGCGTTTTGGCGATCATCGACTGCTTCATCTGGACGAAGAAGAAGAGCGCATAGAAGAAAATCGCCACGTCTATGAAGAAGCGCAGCGTCCCGGTGGTCACATTGGTGAGCTGTCCCACCAGGAATTGCCCGCCCGAGGTGGCGAACTCGCCCGCCTTGGCGGCGATGACCGCGCCGTAACGGGCAAGCTCTTCACGAAAGGGGATCCAATCCGGCAAGGGCGCGTCCGGCGAAAACGCCCGAATCTCCCGGACGATTTCGGCGGCCGCGCCGCTCAATCCCTGGGCTTGCGCGACGGCGAGCCAAGCGATGATGAAAAGCGGCGCGATCACTGAAAAGGCGAGGACGATCAGCGTGAAGACGGCGGCGATGGCGGAGCGGCCGCGGGTCAGCGCCGTCATGCGCGCTTGGAGAGGTTTCGCCAGAACGGACGTGATCGCGGCCAAGATCAAGGCGATCAGGAAGCCCTTCACCATGGTGAAGAAGAGGAACGAGACGGCCGCCGTGACGGCCAGCAGGGCGGCCCATCCGATCCGCCGCGCGGCGGCTTCGGTCCTCACATCCTCCATGGCGGAACTCCCCAAGATTCGCTCTCAGGGACGTTAGCCCTGGCTGCATGGAAATCCGAGCGTGCGCTTCGAGCGCGGCCATGCGATCACCGCCCCATGACCCTTGAAACTCTCTTGGCGTTGGCCGATCGGATCGGCGTGTTCGTGTTCGCCCTGTCCGGCGGGATCGCCGCGGTGCGTAAGGACATGGACCTGTTCGGCTGCATCGTGCTGGCCTTTTTGCCGGCCGCCGGGGGCGGCACCCTGCGCGACATCATTCTGGACGCGCCCGTCTTTTGGCTGGCCGACACGACCACCTTGCTGTTGGCGACCGCCGGCGGCTTGACGGCTTTCTTCCTCCATCGCGCGATTGAGGCGTTCCGACCCCTGCGATGGGCGGACGCGGCGGGCCTTGCGCTGTTCGCGGTCGCGGGGGCCGCCAAGGCCCAAGAATACGGGCATGGCTTCGTCATCATGCTGGTCATGGGCGTGATGACGGCGACCGCCGGCGGGCTGTTGCGGGACGTGGTGGCGAACCGCGATCCGCTCCTTTTGAAAGAGGAGATCTACGCCACCGCCGCGCTATTGGGGGCGGCGGTTTACGGCGCCGCGGCGTCCTTCGGTTTTGAGCGGGAGATCGGCTTCGCGGCTGGTTTGGTCGCCGCCTTCACCTTGCGCGGCTTCGCCATCGTGTTCCATCTTGCCTTGCCGCGGGCGCGTTTGTGACCGGCGATCCCGCGCGCGACGAGACTCAAAAGATCGGCTTCGGCGGCGGCTGCCACTGGTGCACGGAG
The DNA here is from genome assembly GCA_964412525.1 of uncultured Caulobacterales bacterium. Taxonomy (GTDB): domain Bacteria; phylum Pseudomonadota; class Alphaproteobacteria; order Caulobacterales; family CAYPOX01; genus CAYPOX01. The sequence continues at coordinate 13,794 of CAYPOX010000039.1, read as the reverse complement.
GCCGTGTTCCAATCCCTGCGCGGCGTGACGCGTGTGGAGCAGGGGTTCATCCGCTCCGACCCGCCCGCCGACAGCTGGTCCGAAGCGGTGATCGTGCATTTTGACCCGGCGGTGATCGATCTTCCGACCTTGATCGAGGTGCATCTGCGCACTCATTCGGCGACCCGCGAGCACGCCTTGCGCAGCAAGTATCGCAGCGCGCTCTATGCGTTCGACGACGCACAAAGGTTCACCGCCGAAAAGACGTTGGCGGCGCTTCAGGGGGAATTTGAGGAACGCCTCGTGACCCAGGTGTTGGCGTTTCAGGCGTTCCAAGCCTCCGACGCGCGGTTTCAAAACTATTACGCCACCGACCCGGAACGGCCCTTCTGCAAGCGCCATATCGATCCGAAGCTGGATCTCATCCGCGCGCGCTTCGCCGAACATGCCGGCGAGGGCGAGCGCGCGCCCTCACACGCCTTTCATCAAGCAGCCAGCCGCCAAAACGGCGTAGCCGGCGATGGCGACCCAGAAGGCGTAAGCGCTGACGACCGGAATCGCCACATACAAGCTCACAATCGCCAAAAGCACCACAATCAAGGAAATCAGAAACACAATCTGCCGCGGGGCGCTTAAATTCATGGCCTTCTCCTTTCGGGAACACGTCGCATCGCGCGTCTGATAACATGCTTGGCGGATCAAGGGAGAGGCGAAGCGGCCCAAATTCCAATCCGCCCATGACCCATTATTTGCGCCTTGTTAGCCGAGCTGATCACGAAGTGGGGGGTGCCGATCCCCCTTATGCCGCGTCTGTTTGGATTGGAGCGAACGGCGATCCCATCTGTCCGGCAGCTTGGGCCGCGTTCATCGTCGATCCCCTTCATGCCCATGCGCATCTCGGCTATCGGCGGGCGCTTGAGCGCGGTCGACCATCCCGTAATCCCGGACGACCCCCGCGATCCGAAGCCGATAGTCATCAAACACGTGGCGTCGCCCGCGGGCTTGGGCGCGGCGATGGGCGCTCAGTTTGCGCCATCGGGCGATGGCCGCCTCGTCTTCGAAGAAGGAAAGGGACAGGATTTTGCGAGGATCCGTGAGGCTTTGAAAGCGTTCGATGGAGATGAAGCCTTCGATCTCGCTCAAGAGCGGACGCAGCTCGGCGGCGATGTCCAGATACTCGTCCCGGCGGCCATGGACCGGCGTCGCTTCGAAGATCACCGCGATCATATGTCGGCCCCCGCGTCACGTCGCCCGGATGCGAGTTTCAGAAAGGTCCGGTCTTCACGAAGGATGAACCGCTCGCGCTGGGCGAAGGCGTAGTTCTCTTGGCCCAACGGGTCCGCCGCCAAGCGCGCGCGATAGGCTTCGTACTTCGCAAGGCTCTCAATGTTGTAGATCCCGTAGGCGAGGGTGCTCGATCCCTCATGCGGCGCGTAATATCCGATCAGATCGGCTCCGCAACGGGGGATCGCTTGGCCCCAATTGCGCGCATAGGCCTCGAAGAGGTCCTTTTTGGTCGGGTCGATGTGGTAGCGGATCACGCAGGTCAGCATGGCGGCCTCCTCGTCAAATCTGATGGCCCGATTTAGGGAATTGTCGCGCGCGAATGCTTCGATTACGGTCGAACTATGAAAGCTGGTCCTGACATCGCTTATGTCGCCGCGCTGATTGGCGATCCGGCGCGCGCCAACATGCTCACCACCCTGATGAGCGGGAAGGCTTTGACCGTGAGCGAATTGTCCGCGGAGGCCGGCGTCACCATGCAGACAGCCAGTTCGCACCTCTCAAAACTCGAATCGAGTGGGTTGCTCCGTATGCGGAAACAAGGGCGACACAAATACTTCGCCTTGGCCAGCGACGACGTCGCGCATGTGCTGGAGGGGCTGATGGGACTGGCCGCCGGGACAGGGCGGCTGCGCACGCGGCCTGGCCCCAAGGACGGGGCGCTCCGCCGAGCGCGGGTTTGCTACAATCATCTGGCCGGCGAGATGGGGACAAGGATGTTCGACTCGCTGACCGCGCGCGGGCGCCTCGCGCTTGAAGGCGAGGACGTGCGCTTGACCGCATCCGGCGAGGCGTTTGTGGAGGAGTTCGGCATCTCCCTGCGCGATCTTCGCACCAGCCGATCCCCCTTATGCCGGGTTTGTTTGGATTGGAGCGAACGGCGATCCCATCTGTCTGGCAGCCTTGGCCGCGCGTTTTTGGATCGGTTCGAAACGCTCTCCTGGGCGCGGCGCGATCCGAACAGCCGCGTGGTTCACTTCACGCCCCCGGGCGTCCGTCACTTCGCCCGTCTTTTCGCCCTCGACGCGGCGTGATCACGCCGCCAACGCGTTCAGGTCGTCGTTCCCTCGATGGCCCGCTTCAGGTCCTCCATATCCGCGGTGACGGATTTGACGATGGTTTTCGCCATCGCGCCGGCGAGAAACCATCCCATGACTTTGGCGACGAGCGACACGGGCTTGGAGCGGAAGGTCATCGTCACCCGCGTGCCGTCGCCTTCCGCGGCGAAATCGAAGCGCGAATAATATTCGGCGCCGTGGCTGGCGGCCGTCGCCGCATAGGCCCGCGGAGGATCAAATTCAGAGATGGTCATCTCTTCGGTCGCTTCACGCCCGAACATCGTGCGCGTCTCGCGCCATCGGGTTCCAAGAGCCATGGGACCTTGGGTCAAAATCTCGACCTTGGAGATCGCGGAGATCCGCGTGTCCAACGTCTCCAAGTCGCTGAAGACCGCAAAACAAGCCTCCGGCGGCGCATTGATGACAGTGTCGATCCGGGTTTCGGACATGGCTTCCCCCTCAAGGCCAGACGGCTCGAGCCTCAAAGATAAGGCAGAGCAGGGGATCAGGTCACCGGCGATCGGCGACAGGGCGGCGGGTCTTCCCGAGTTGCTCAAAGCCCCGGACGGCCGCAGGGGCGGCGCATGGGCGGCGCATGGGCGCGAACGCTACAACTCCCAAAGCCCGTATTGGATCCCGCCCAAGAAATAGATCGCGAAGGTGCCGTGGCCGGGGATCTCCGTTGCCGTCATGGCGAATTCGGCGCCGGCCGCTTCCGCCGCCGCCGTGGCCGCGGCGATGTCGTCGACAAGCAGATAGGGACGCACGATCGGCAGATCGTGCTCGGCCAATGGCGCGCGCACCCCAATGCGACCGCCGCTCTCGAGCGCGGCGACGCGCGCGCCGCCCAAGCCCGGCTCCGGCTCGCCGAAGGTGACCCCGTGAAGTTGAGCCAAGGCCGCGCAGGTCGCCTCAACCTTGTGCGTGACGATCTCAAGATACTGGACGTGCATGGCGTTTTCCTCCGTCGCGGATGGTGTCGGGGTCCTCGCGTCCTGATGGCCCAGGGCGAAGGCGGTGCAGCAGACTCCAAGGACAAGCGCCAGCGGCAGAGTCCTGAACGCGGCGCGAATGGCGAGTGTCGGGCGCATCATGATGTTTCCTCCGAAATCTGGATGAGGTTGCCGCAGGTGTCGTCGAACACCGCGGTCGTCACCGTGCCGTGATCGACGGGGGGTTGCAGGAAGCGAACGCCCTTCGCGATCAGCGTCTCATAGACCGCCTGGATGTCGGCGACGGCGAATGAGGTGGCCGGTATGCCGTCCTCCATGAGAGCGGCGCGATAGGGCTTCACGGCCGGATGCGCGTCCGGCTCCAACAGCAGTTCCACGCCGTCAGGCTCCTCCGCCGAGACAACTGTCAGCCAGGCGTACTCGCCCACGGGAACCTCGGTCTTCTTCTGGAAGCCCAGGACATCCGTGTAAAAACGGAGCGCCGCATATTGGTCGTCGACGAAGACGCTTGTGATGTTTATTCGCACCGCTCGCCTCCGGCTTTCGGAGCGGGCCAGCGGGTCAGCGCCTCCCGCAACGGCTCGCCATCGAACCAATGGAGCTTCGTCCGGCCTTGGCGGGCCGTGCGCACCAATCCGGCGTCCTCGAGCACGACGAGGTGCTGGGAGATCGCTTGTCTCGAAGACGTGACGCCGTGCGCCATCGCCAGCCGCCCGCACAGCTCGAACAGAGTTTGGCCTTCGCGTTTGCAGAGCTCGTCCAAAATCAGTCGCCTCGTGGGGTCCGCCAGAGCTTGGTAGATGTCGGTCACGAACCAGGAAATCGTTATTGGCGATCAAAGATAGGCAAGTGTCTGCTTGCATGTCAACCAAGGCGCGGATCGTCGCGGCCAATCGCAGGTTCCGCCCGGGACGCCGGCGCTATGGCCGGTGAGGGCGCATCATGTTAGCGGTCCCGCCCAAACACTGGCGGCGACCCGAAAAGCGCGGACGCCGTCCTTCATCTGAAAAATCAAGAGGCCGTCCGTGTCCATATCCTTGCCTATCATTTCGGTGTCCGACCCTGTGGTGGTGGAGGGGGACGCCGGCACGACCCCCGTCATTTTCGAAGTCACCTTGTCGGCGCCGTTGGATCAGGATTTGGCCCTAACCGCGCTTGTGATCGACAACGCTTCGGTCCAGGGCGTCGGGCCTTCCCAGCTGCAGGTTCTCGAAGCCATCACGCCGGGCATCACGCTGACGGCGATCTCGAACGCGGATTATCTTGTTCCCGCCACGACGGATGTGGTGATCCCGGCGGGCACGACGGCGATCGCCATCCCGGTGGAGGTGCTGGGCGACACGCGGCGCGAGCCGAATGATGACTTTGCGTTGGTCATCCAGGGGTTCGATCAAGATCTCGTGGTCGGCGACGCCACGCCGGGCCTCGATTTCGGCGTCGCCACCATCCTCGACGACGACCCGTTCACCTTGGTGAACACTGACAACGCTTTGGTCGTCGATGTCGAAGGCTTTGGTCGCATGATCTGGCAATTGCGCGAGGATCTGGCCCCGGCCACCGTCGCGCGGCTGATCGAGCTCGCCGATCAGGACTTCTATGACGGGCTCACCTTCCATCGGATCGTTGAGGGCTTCGTGGCCCAGGGCGGCGATCCCAATGGCGACGGGACAGGGGGCTCGGGAACCGATTTGATCGCCGAATTCACGGACTCATCCTTCACGCGGGGGACCCTCGGCATTGCGCGCGTGGCGGCGGACCCCAATTCCGGCGACAGCCAATTCTTCATCGTCACCGACGACGCGCTTTTCCTTGACGGCGAGTTCACCTTGTTCGGCACGGTGGCCGACGGTCTCGACGTGGCGGACGCCTTTCCCATCGGCGAGCCGCCCGCATCGCCGCCGGTGATCCGCGATATCCGCGCGGTGACGCTGACTCTGTTCGACGGCGACCGCTACGTCGCGTCCAACGCCGATCTGACCGCCGCCGGCTTCACCGCCGAGGACGGCTTGGAACACTTTCTGGCCATTGGCCGGAATGAGGGGCGCCCGCTCAATTTTTCGGCGCAGGACTATCTCGCCGCCAATCCCGATCTGGCGCAGGCGGGCCTGACCGAGGTCCAGGCCGCCGAGCATTTTCTATCTTTCGGCCAATTCGAAGGGCGGCTGCGCAGTTTCGACGCCGATCAGTATCTCGCCATTCATCCGGATTTGGCGGCTGCGGGGGTCACGTCCGAGACGGCGTTCGCCCATTTCTTCGATTTTGGCCGCCAAGAGGGCCGGATTTTCAATTTTGACGACGTGGCCTATCTCGCGGCCAATCCGGATCTGGCCGCCGCCGGGCTCGACACCTTCGAGGAGGCGCTGGCGCATTACGTGAATTTCGGCCGCGACGAGGGGCGGGGGTTTCTGGACGGCGAAACGTATTTGCGCGTCAATCCCGACGTCGCGTCCGCCGGGCTCTTCGCCGAAGTGCACTATGAGACGAATGGGCGGTTTGAAGGGCGCGCCGCGACCCTCAAGGGGACGGCCTATGGGGACCTGCTGGTCGGCACGCCTCAGGATGATTTCCTCCGCGGGCTAGGCGGCGACGACACCTTGGTCGGCGGCGAGGGCGCCGATACGGCCGTGTTCGACGACCTGCGGGCCAATTACGCATTCCAGGCGGATGGCGACCAAATCATCGCCACCCATTTGCGCGGCGGCGAGGGCGTGGACACGTTGATCGACATCGAAAATGTCCGCTTCTTGGACGGGACTTTCTCGATCGACGATCTCTTGATTTAGGTTTCCGGGCGAATGGAAGCTTGGATGGTCGTGTCCTGCCGCGGCCATCAGCGTTGTCGTGTTGCGCGCCCATACCTCGCATAATCATGATTATCGCAAATCATGCAACGATCGAACCGAGCACCAAACGCTGCGGCGACGCCTTAGGAAGCCGCGCGATCCGGCCTTGAACCTCCAGCTCCAGCTTGACGGTCGTCACGTGCCACATGATCGAACCCAGCTTGGCGCGATCCTTATGGGACAGGCGCGCGTCGACGGCATCCGGAAGATCTTTGAAGCGCAAACCCTGTGCGCCAGCCTCATGAACCGCCGCGTGGATCGCCGTCGCGACCGCCTCGAACTTCCAACGGGGAATCCGGGTCGGGGTCCCGCCGGACGGCGTGCGGCATAGGATCGTGTCACCATTCATAGCCCATGCGCTCCATGATTGGCCGGAGCCTGCCACAAGGCGACCGCCCCGCGAAACGGCCCCGAGGTGTGAGGTCCGCGCACAGCTTGCAGCGGATGCAAATTCGGCTCTTGCATGGGGCGCAAGCTACGGGCGGACCGACTTCAAAATTCATGTAGGTTGTTGTTTTTTAACGCTATTCTGCATCGACAATCGCAACGGCAAGTCCGTCAAAGGCGGGCGTCACGCCATCGGGCAGCTCCCGAACCAGCGTGGCGTAGTCCATATCAATGTGCAGATTGGTCAGGATCGCGCGCTTGGGCTTGACCCTTTCGATCCATTGCAGGGCGAGTTCCAGATTGAAATGGGTGGCGTGGCCGCGCCGGCGCAACGCATCCACGATCCACACATCGAGCCCCTCCAGGGCCGGCAGGCTCTCCTCGGGAATGTCAGAGACATCCGGCGAGTAGGCGCAGCCGCCGATCCGGTAGCCGACGGATTCGATCGCGCCGTGGATCTGGCGAAAGGTCTCGAACAGGATCGGACCGCCCGCTCCGTCGATCGCCACCGCCTCGCCCACTGTGACGGTCTGGTGCGTCATGATCGGCGGATAATAGGTCTCGCCGCGGAAAATGTATCCGAAGCGTGCGGTCAATGTGCTCGCGGTGGCCGCGTCCATGTAAGCGGGGATCGGCCTGCTCTGGGCGATCACCAGAGGCCGCACGTCGTCGATGCCGTGGGTCTGGTCCGCGTGATCATGGGTGAACAACACTGCGTCGAGCCGGTGCGCACTCTCACGCAGCATCTGTTCGCGAAAGTCCGGGGCCATGTCGATCACGGCGCGGGTGACGGCGTCCCCCCGCCGCCGCTCCACCATGAGCGAGCATCTCGTGCGCCGGTTGCGGGGCTCGTTCGGATCGCAATCGCCCCACCCCTCGCCCAGCCGCGGGACCCCAGCGGACGATCCGCAACCAAGAATGACGGCGCGCAGACCGTCCGGGATCACGATTGGATCTCGCCGCGGTCGCATCGCTGAAAAAGCCGGAAGAAAGAATCGGCTGTGGCTGCGGCGATCGTCTCGACCGGCGCGTCATGCACCGCGGCGAGCCCCGCCCCCACATCCGGCAAATAGCTCGGCTCATTGCGCCGTCCGCGATGGGGCGTCGGCGCGAGATAGGGGCAATCAGTTTCGATCAAAGTGCGCGCCAGCGGCGTCGCTTTGGCCACCTCACGCACTGCGGTCGCGTTCTTAAACGTCAAAATCCCCGAATAGGCGGCGTAGCCGCCCAGATCGAGCGCCATGCGCAGCAGATCCGGCCCGCCGGTGTAGCAGTGAAGCAAGGGCGTGATCGGCCCGCGCGCCGCCGCCGCCTCCAATTCCTCCGCCACCTCCGTATCCGCGTCCCGCGCATGGATGACGAGGGGCAAGCCCGTATGCTGGGCGGCCTCGACATGGGCGCGAAACACGGCGCGCTGCACCTCGAACGGGCTGTATTCATAATAGCGGTCCAGACCGCACTCCCCGATCCCGACCACACGCGGATCCTCCGCCATTCTGATCAAGGTCTCGGGGGTCAATTCGGCAAAGTCTTTGGCGTGATGCGGATGGATTCCGGCGGTGCACCAAATCGCCGAGCCCGCATCCGCAAAGGCGCGCGCCTCGTCGAACCGATCCAGGCGGTCGCAAATGGTGAGCATCGCCGCGACGCCCGCCTCACGGGCGCGCGAGAGCACCGCGTCGACGTCTTCCGCGAATTTTTCCGAATGCAGATTGACGTGGCTGTCCACCCAAAGGGTCATGGCGGCTCCTCAGCGGGGCGCGGTCTCGGCCCAAGCGTCGCGAATGCGCCACGCGGCCTCCAACATCGCGCCGCGTTTGTCCAGGTTGAGGCGCTCGACCGCGTCGAAATGGGCGCGCAATTCGCCCTGGAGCCGTGCGAGCCGCGCGGCGCGAAGCGGGCGCGCCTTCGGCCCGGCCGCGGCGGCGCGCGCGTCCAGGGCCACCTTTTTGAGCATCGCCTCGCACGCGGAAAGCCACAGCGTGGCGGCGTCCCGCCCCGTCACCGCGCTCGCCAAACGGTGCGCGGCGGCGTCCAAGCGCACATCGTCGAGGGCGCGCGCCGGGTCCAGAGCCGCCTCCACGAGCCGAACCGCATCGCCGCCTGTCTCCATCGCCAAGGCGCGTCCTGGCGCGCCCTCCGCCGTCGCGGCCGCGGCCTTGGCGTCATCCAGCGGCCAGCCCGCCACGTCATGGAGGACGGCGGCGGTCTCGTCCGCCGACAAGGGCGAAAAGGTCATGCGCCGGCAACGGGACCGGAGGGTCGCTGGCGCGGCCCCGGGCCGATGGGCGATCAAGAAAAGAACCGCCCCATCGGGCGGCTCCTCCAAGGTTTTCAGCAAGGCGTCGGACGCGGTTCGCCGACAATCATCCACCGCGTCCACGATCAGGACGCGGCCGGGCGAAATGGAGGCGGTGCGTTGCAGCTTCTGGCAAGCGGCGCGCATGTCGTCCGCCGCGATCTCCGTCTTGTAACGCTTGCGTTGATCATCCCAAGCGCGCGCCACCACGAACAAATCCGGGTGGGACCGCGCCGCCGCCATGCGGGCCGCAGGCCGCGCCGGATCGATCGCAAGTCCCGTCGGGCTCAAACCCTCCGGGTCTAAAATCGCCCGCGCCGCCGCATAGGCGAATGTCGCCTTGCCGACGCCCTGGGGCCCTTCAAGCAACCACGCATGGGGCGTTCGACCGGATTGAAGCGCCTGTCGGAACGCGGTCTCCTGGGCCGCCCGTCCGATGAGGCGCGACACCTCCCGCGGATGGGGCGCGCCGGGCGCCTGATCGGGCGGCGACCCGCTCATGCGCTGGGGTCCGCGACTTCCGGAAAGCGCCGGATCACGGCCGTCCAGACGTCGCTGGCGACCTTCTCCATCGTTCCCTCGCTGGGCAGAACAATCGCGTCCGGCGATCCCTGACCCATGCGTTGAAACGCTTCGCGCACCGCGGCGTGAAACGCTTCGTCCCGGGCCTCCATGCGGTCAAACTTCTCGTTGCGGGCCGTTCGACGCGCTTTCGTGGTCTCCAGCGGCGCGTCGAGCACGATGTAAAAGTCCGGCTCTCCAGGCCGCAGCACCAGGGATTCAAGCGCGTCCAGATCCTCGTCGGACATGGTGCCGGCCGCCGCTTGATAGGCGCGGGTCGACCAGGCGAAGCGGTCGCAGATCACCCACGCGCTACGCTTGAGGGCCGGTCGGATCACCCGCTCCAAATGGTCGTTTCGGGCGGCGTAGAACAAGAGAGCCTCCGTGCGCGCGGACCAGCGGTCGAGCGCGCCTTGGAGAACCAGGCCGCGAATGTCCTCCGCGCCGGGCGTGCCGCCGGGTTCGCGCGTTCGGACCACCTCGATGCCGACCGCGCGCAATCGCTCTGCCAGTATGCGGGCGTGGTGCGATTTGCCCGCGCCCTCCCCGCCTTCCAGTGCGATGAACCGGCCACGGTTCGGTTCGCGCGATTTAACCGTCATCCGGGACCGTTTCCGACGTCCCAAACAAGAGGCGGTCGATCGCCACCAGCATGACGCCCAGCGGACCCAAACGGGGACTGGAGCCGGCGGCGACGGCGGGTCGTGTCAGAGGCGGGAATCCGACGCGCTCGACGATGATGTCGCCGACAGGGTCGCCGGCCGCCACGGGGGCCGGCAAGGGTCCGCGATAACGCAGCGTGGCTTCGCTTTGAGCCGCCGCAGGCCGATAGACGAAGCCGGCCAAATCATCCGCGACGGTGATCGGCACCCGGCGATTCCGGCCCATCCACACATCGGCGTCGGCGATGGCGGTTCCAGCCTTAAGAAAAACCCGCCGCTCGAACTGGCGGAACGCGGCTTCCAACAATTGGCGCGCGGCATCCGCTCGGTCCGCCTCGGAGTCCAGGCCGTTCACCACGACGATGCGGCGCACGCCGTTCCGAGAGGCGGAAAGGACGAGGCCGTAGCCGGACGCCTCCGTATGGCCCGTCTTCAATCCGTCGACCCCCAAACCTCCCCCAAGCAAGGGGTTCCGGTTGCCCTGGGTGATGCCGTTCCAGCTGAAGCTGCGCTCCGCATAGATACGGTAGAGCGCCGCATGATCACGCACGATGATGCGGGCCAACCGGGCGAGGTCGACTGCGGTCATACGGTGTTCCGGGTCCGGCCATCCCGTGGCGTTGCGGAACGTCGAGCCTTCCAGACCAAGGGCTTGCGCCCGTAACGTCATCAACTGGGCGAAGGCTTCTTCCGATCCGGCCACCCCTTCCGCCAACGCGATCGCCGCGTCGTTGCCGGATTGGATGATCATGCCGCGCAAGAGATCTTCGACGGACACTTCGGATCCGACTTCCGCAAACATGGTCGATGAGCCGGAAGCCGCCCCGCCCCGCCGCCACGCGTCCTCGCTGATGCGGAAGCTGTCGCTCAAGGAAAGCGCGCCGCGCTCCAACTCTTCAAAGACCAGAAGCGCCGTCATGATTTTGCTCATGGAGGCGGGCGCCATCGGCCTGCGCGCGTTCTTCTCGAAAAGGATGTCGCCGGTGTCGTGATCCATAATCACCGCGAACGGCGCGTCCGTCCGGATCAAGGGCGACGATCCATCACTTTGCGCGCGCGCGGGGACAGCCGCGGCGATGGCGCTAAGGGCGACAGCCAGGAAGCAAAGGCGCATTACGGTCATGCCCCAATTAATCGACGACGATTCGGGCGCCGGGATGGCCGAGACCGATCACCTGGTCAAGCGCGCGGTCCGCCTCCGGCACGGTCGACCAGGGACCGACCCGAACGCGGTAATAGAGCCGGCCGTCAATGGTCGCCCGGATCACGCGGGACGGCAGGCTCCGGGCGAGCTCCGCACGAAGACGGCTCGCATTGGACGGATCGAGAAACGCGCCGGCTTGAACCCAAAGATCCGCAGCCTGGCCGCCGGCCTGAGCGACCGGCGGATCGACCGCCACGATCGGTTCAAAGGGCGCCTCCCCGCCCTCCAAAGGCTGAGACGACACCTCCGGCACGGGCGCGGCGGCCACGGCCCCGCGCAGCTCCTCGGGCGTATCCACGGCCGCGATCCGGATCGGCTCTCCGTCAAGCGACGCTTCGTCGAGATATCGCACGCGAACCTTGGCGGTGCCGGCGGCGAGGAAGCCAAGCCGGTCCGCCGCGGCGCGGGACAGATCAATCACGCGCCCGCGTTTGAAGGGGCCGCGGTCGTTCATGCGTACGATCACTTGGCGGCCGTTCTCCAGATTGGTGACTTGGACCAAGGACGGCATCGGCAAAGTGGTGTGCGCGGCCGTCAACCGTTCCGGATCGAAGATCTCTCCATTGGCGGTGGGCCGTCCGGCGAATTCGTCGCCATACCAGGACGCAACGCCGGTTTCGTCATAACTTGCGTCTTCGCGCGGATAGTACCAAACGCCCGCGATCTCATAGGGGTCGCCGACCTTGTAGACGGGCCGCGAACCCGGGGCGGGTCCCAGCGGGTCTTCCGACTGCGTGACCTTGGGGGGCCTCGAACTTGGCGCGTCGCCTGGCGCGCAAGCCGCCAACGCCAAAGCGAGCGAGAGACCGGCGGCGCGGAGCCAAGCCGCGAGGGGGCGCGTCGAGTCATGCATGCCGCGCACTATCCGAAGCCGACGCGCCCGATGCAAGACGTTCGCCGATGCTTGCGGCGCGTCTCAGGAGGCCATAACTCAAGGGGCGCTGGAGGGGTGGCTGAGTGGTCGAAAGCGGCGGTCTTGAAAACCGTTGAGGGCGCGAGTTCTCCGGGGGTTCGAATCCCTCCCCCTCCGCCAGGCTCTTCCCGCTTCGAAGCGTTGGCGTGTCGTTGTTCCAATCTTCGGCCGGAAGTCCGTCTCGCCCAGCCGTCGCATGTCAGATTGATCGTCCAAATGACGACAAAATGCGCCAAGCGCCGTCTCGCGGCGTGAGCGCGTAAATCGCTTCGACGTTCAAGCCGCTCCAGTCCTGAAATGTGGCGAAAACGACGGCGACGCCATCGGCGCGGACCACGGATTCCGTGCGAATGTCGCCGTCAAATGCGCCCAGCGCCCCCCATCGCCAAACGTCGCGAATGTTCGCGGCGAAACCCGCCAGATCCGTGCTGATCAAGTGACCGTCTTGAAGCCAGGCGGGGCGCGCATCGGGCGCGAAATACTCGGAAATGACGGACTGATCCCCCGAAAGCAGCCGCCGAAGGTAGTTCTCGATTGCGTCTTCCGCTGCAGCGCGCATGCGAAGCTCCAGACTGCATCCTATGAAATGGGCAGCGATCGGTGGCGGAGCACGCGCCGTGATGTCGCGGGCGATGCGTCAGCCATGCAACCTTTTCAAGAGCGCCGTCGCCTCCTCGACCGCCGAAACCGTATGGGCCGACACGCTCAGCCCGCGTGTGGTTTCCGTCAACGCATGAAAACTCTTCTCTTGCTGGGGCGACAGCACTCGAACCAATGACCGCAATCCGGCGGAAAGAAGCGCGGATATGAGCGCCGCGGCGCTCTTGATCTCATTGGCGCAGAAAGGGGCCACCGTCGGCCCGTAAGAGACGACCATGTCGAACGGTTTTGGGAGCGATTCCACGGCGTCGGAGACAACCTGCGCGATGAACGCATGATGCGCCGTTTCGGGTTGGTTCACGTCAAAGGTGAACCAGATCTGGGACCGTTCGGGGTGGGCTTCGATCAACCAGAGCCGCGCCGCGGTTGAGCAATGGCATTCCCATCGCCTTGCGCCGTCGTCCAAGGCCGTCTCCGAAATGCTCGCGTGGCCGCTTTGCGCGCGCGCCGCTCGCGTTGGCCCGGTCAATCGCACCTCTCCGTGATTCCTCGGGCGCGCATAGCACGTTCCGTGGAATTGTGGGTTACGCGGTCGACGCGGCGGCCGCCATGTCCAACAAGGCGTGCGCGTCCGCCAAGGAGCGCACCGTCACCACCTGCAAGCCAGCCCCGGCGACCGCATGGGCGAAGGGCGCGAAAAACCCGTCCAAACGCTCGGGAAGGACGCGGACCCGTCGGCGGACCCCCATTTCGGCCAATGCGGCGGCCCCCGCCGCGAAATGCTGAACCACGCGCATCGAGGCCGCCGATTCGCGGAAATTCGAATAGTCGATGATGAGGTCGACATCTCCCCCGAAACGGGCGACGGCGCCGCTCAGGATGTCGACAAAGTCGTTCTGGTTGTCGATATCGTCTTCGACCTGCCCGAAAAACTCGAGAATGAGGCGGTCGCGCGCCCCATCGGCGCGCACCCCCAATACACCAATTTGCTCTCTCGCCATAGATACTCCAGCGAGGGGCCGCTCGACTGCCTAGAAGAAATTTGAAATGT